>NZ_CP090980.1:0-346652 GCF_021513135.1 Vibrio sp. SS-MA-C1-2 | reverse complement strand
GATTAAAATTAATAATTGATGACACGCTCAACGCTTGGTTGTTATGAATAAGTTATTAGAATTTTAAATTTTCTCGCCTATATTTAGGGTAGTGATAACAATAATCACACTAATGGAATTTACAATAAATAGGTGAAGATATGAAGCGTAATTTATTAGCGAAATCAGTATTGGTTGGCCTTCTACTTCCAGCCGGTGCAATGGCAAGTCAAGTTGATATTTATGGTCTGATTCAAATGGACTACGGGTATCATGAACAAGAGACTCATGCTGGTGTTAATACTCATGACTGGGAACTTGAAAGTAGAGCTTCTCGTTTTGGTATTAAAGGTGATGTAGATGTGCCAGACACGAGTTTGAAAGCTATCTATAAATATGAGTTTGGTTTAAATGTCGATGGAAGTAATACGAGTAGTCAGGTTGATCTTGTTCAACGTGATACCTTCTTTGGCTTAGCGGGACAGAATTGGGGTTCGGTAAAATTTGGTCGTTACAGCTCTGCAACCAAGCAAGTGATGCATACTAAAGCGGGTGGAATTGATCTTTTTGATAACCAGACAAATGCTGATTATGATTATGTTTTCGTTGGTGATGACCGTGTTAGTAACCTAATAAGCTACCAAACACCAACTATTTTAGGTGGCTTACAGTGGACAATGATTATTCAGCCTGGTGAGGGGAGCGAGGGTGACAATGGTCCTGCTGATGGTATTTCAACAGCTTTAACTTATAGCACCAGCAAAACTTGGGCAGTGGGTTTAGCCTATAATAATAATATTAATGATACGGATATTATTAAATTAACCGGTAAATATCATGTCGGTGCCTTTGAGTTTGGTGCAGCTTATCAAAATGCGGATGGTCATGGTGATGATGATCTTTCTGGTGAAGGTGGTATGAGAGGATTAGGCACTGTAGGGCTTTCTCGTGAAAATATTGAATCTCAAAACGCTTACTTGTTAAATGCTGGCTATCACTTGGGAAAAATTTTACTGAAAGCTCAATGGGCCTATGGTGATTTAGAACAAAAAGATGGTTCTGAATCATATGATACTTATAACTATGCCATTGGTGCGGATTATAACTTTAGTCCAGCAATGAAGACTTACGTGACTTTAGCTCAAGGTCAAACAGATCTTGGTTACGGCAGCAATGGTAAAAACAGCCTTGCAACTGTCGGTATGATGTTGAAGTTCTAAATCATCTCATATAAGTGTTTAGTGGTTATTTTGCCTTTAGATCAAATTTATAAATAATTGAACTAAACTTTAAAAACAAGAGAAAACAGTGAGTAGCAGATTTCTGCTACTCTTTTTTTAAGGGAGATGATTATGAATAGAGTGGTCGTAACCATAATTGGAACAGTATTACTTGCCGGTTGTAATACCACTAGTCGTACAGATGAAAATACCGTCTATGCTGTTGATGTTCTTGAAACAGGCGACAATATGGCCGCGTTCTCTGATGAAAGTCAGGGGAAGAGTTTAGTTGTTTGGAGTGATGAAGAAAATAATCCAGGTCTGCTTAATGATGCAATGAATAAGCAGAAAACAGCAGCCCCTCAACTTGATACACCAACGATTCCGCCTAAAACAGCAAATACTAAGAGTGCAACGGCAGCGACAACTGCTACAGCGGTTTCAACAACTTCAATTCCAAAAGAGACAGCAACGAATGCCAACCCTGTTTCACATTTAATTGAAACTAGCTATACCACAGCAACGATTAACAGTGCCGTTCAAGCGCTTTATAGTGAAATGGATAAAGCTTGCAATGATGGTTGGGAAAAAATTCAAGAATACAGCAAAAAGATCCCACAAACTAATCAGTATCAACTTTACTATCGTTTCCGTTGTATCAATTAATTCAATAATAACCAAGCCATTTCATTTTCTATTTAAAAGTGATTCATAAGAAAATTGAATGACTTGGTTTTTTATGATTATAGCCTTCTTACTTGAAGTTGCTAGGTTATTGGCTACGCTCATTAGCCCCAATTATATAGTACACCTATACTCATGGGGGCCTCACTCACTTGCCGCCTACTAGCAACTCCAATTATTTTTGGTATAAGTTATCAATGACCTAAATTGTCAATAACTGCGAGTAACTTATCAATTCCTTGACGATCAACATCCTTATGAGTAACGAAACGCATAGGATTACCGCCTGAAATTAAAATATTTTGTTTTTTTAGTTCATTTAATAAGTGTGCTTGATCTAACTCTTCAGATACTTCAGCAAACAAGATATTGGTTTGAACTGACGACGGATCGATAGAAAAATGTTCTATTTTGTTTAACTCTTCAGCCAAATATTTAGCATTTTTATGATCTTCAATTAATAACGGCACTTGCTCTGTTAGTGCTAGTTTGCCAGCCGCAGCTAATATACCCGCTTGACGCATACCGCCACCAACCATTTTTCTCCAACGACGTGCCTCATTGATCAGTTCATGAGTGCCTAAAATCAGTGAGCCAATCGGAGCAGCAAGACCCTTAGATAAACAGACTGTCATTGAGTCAAAATATTGTGCAATTTCTTTGACATCTATATTCAATGCTGTCGCTGCGTTATATACTCTTGCGCCATCTAAATGAAGTTTTAATTGATTTTTATCAGCAAATTCACGAGCTTCTGATAAATAAGAGAGAGGGAGTACTTTGCCGCCAATGGTATTTTCTAAGCTTAATAGGCGAGTTCGTGCAAAGTGAATATCATCAGGTTTAATCGCTTTTTTTAATTTTTCAAAAGGTAAAGAACCATCCTCAGCATTCTCAATAGGCTGTGGTTGAACAGATCCTAAAATCGCAGCACCACCCGCTTCATATTTATAGTTATGAGCCTCTTGACCACATAAGTATTCATCACCTCGTTGACAGTGACTGATAATCGAAAGCAAATTGGCTTGTGTACCCGATGAAGTAAATAAAGCAGCTTCAAAACCATGACGTTCAGCAGCCCAAAGCTCAAGCTCATTTACAGTAGGATCATCACCATACACATCATCTCCGACAGGAGCTTTAGCCATTGCTTCACGCATAGCCGAAGTTGGGTGAGTTACAGTGTCTGAACGAAAGTCAATCATGGAATATTCCTAAATGTTAAGTATTAAGATCATGATTCTACTATAACATTATCTCGATAAATGAGGACAGGCATAATTTAATGAGGTTAATATAAAGTTGGGACAGGCACAAATATTGAACGAGGACATGCATGGTTTTAAACTGAATTTAAAAGTATGCCTGTCCTATGTTAGGAATAAGGACAGGCATAGTATGTAAGTTTTGAATCTGATGTTTATATTTAACTTTTTTGACGATCTCTTACACGTTTAATCATGGCTAAACGGCGTTCTGCTGATGCCTGATCTGCTTGAGGGTTATCCATGTTATTTCGACGACCTTGACGGTTTTTAAATGCAGGCTTACTGTTCATTTTCAAAATATACGAATCACGGTTTTTCGGTTCATAACCTGGTTGTTCAACGCGACGAATTCGTTGTTGGATTAATGATTCAACTTGAACTAGCGTCAATTCTTCTTCACGGTTAACGAATGAAACAGCATGACCACTCTTTCCTGCACGACCTGTTCGACCAATACGGTGGACATAATCTTCAGCAAGGAAAGGCATATCGTAATTAATAACAAATGGAAGATCTTCAATATCTAAACCTCGTGCCGCAACATCGGTTGCAACCATCACGCGAGCTTTACCTTCTTTAAATTCTGTAAGGGCACGACGGCGAGCACTTTGACCTTTATCTCCATGGCATAAAACAGCTTTAATACCATCTAATTTTAGCTCTTTGACTATTTCATTTGCAGTTTCTTTATAGTTCACGAAAACTAAAACTTGTTTCCAGTTTTTTCGACCAATTAACTCAGAAAGAAGTTCGGTCTTTTTCTCTTGATCGACAGGATAAACAACATGAGCAACTGTTTTCGCTGCAGTATTTTCACGATCAACAATAATACGTTTTGGTTTACGAAGAATATCAACAGCCAACTGGTTCATTTGAGTTGAGGTTGTTGCAGAAAACATCATAATTTGAGGTGCACTCTCAACTTCCATCATGATTTTTCTAACCGCATTAATAAAGCCCATATCCAGAATACGATCAGCTTCATCAAAGACTAAAAACTCAAGTTGGTTGATTGAAACATTTCCTTCTTGGAGGTGTTCTTCTAATCTGCCAGGGGTTGCAACTAAAATATCAACACCAAGTTCTAACTGACGAACTTGTGATGACATCTTATTTCCGCCATATACCGCTGTCACACTTAGGTTGGTATATTTAACAAACTCTTTAATATTCTGACTAATTTGAGCTGCTAGTTCACGGGTTGGTGCTAAAATAAGAGCTCTCGTTGTTTTGCGTGATGCAGGTTTTTCATTATCAAGCAGCTGTTGAATAAGTGGTAATGAAAACGCAGCAGTTTTCCCTGTTCCTGTTTGAGCCGTCGCTAAAATATCGTGGCCTTTACGTGCCATTGGAATCGCTTTTTGCTGAATAGGTGTGAGTTTTTCGTAACCACATTCAACAAGTGCTTTAACGAGTTCAGGGTGAAACCCTTGAGATGAAAATGACATGTAGCCGACTCCTTAAACAGACAGTCTTAAATTTAATTAGAATTGTTTGCCATTATAAAGCAAATAGAGTGATTTATCTCACAATTTATAAGCTTTATAGATTTTTATGACGATGTAGATTGTTTGTCTGTAGATTTGAATATGGGACAGGCACAATTTGTATTGGATTTTAAGTGTAAATGATCATTTGACCTTTATAGCTTAATTTATTTAATCAATCATAAATATATCCGTTAATAAGTGCCTGTCCTTAATTTACTTATTGATTTGAGTTATAATTTCTTGATTGATAGTAAGTAGAGACTTCAACGTGGCAAAAAGAACCCCAATTATTGATATGACATCTTATGGAATATATTCTCATTGGGATGCAAAATCTAAGCAACTACCAAAAATTACTGAGTTCACAACAACAATTCCAGCTAACGAAGATATAGAATTCGGTCTTACCGTTAATATTAAGAAAGCAAAAGGTGAATTAATCGAGTTTTGTATTTATCACCCAGGAGTGTTAGGGAAGAAAGGAAAAGTGCTTCCACCATTTGATGGCGAAGTTTATGTTCGTAGTAATGATTGGGATTTTTACTTAGGGGATACAATCCAGTTGCTAGATCCCATTAATGGATTTGATAGCAATATTGGAAAATGGAGAATGACCTTAGAGCTTAATGGAAAACTCATTGCGGAAAAAACCTTTGATGTTGTTGCAGCTGATGAAGCTAATTTTTGGAAGCAACGTGGATTTTAACTTACAATAATTTGAAAAAGTAGGGTTTTTGGCACATGAGACATTGCCTATGTGCCAAAAATATTAATTTAATTACAGTAGTTTATTGATTGTTTCTTGTAGTTCCTTTTCAATATCTGCATTTATTATTTTATTTTCTTCTAAATCAAAGTTTGAGTAAAAATTAGGAACAGATAATTGACCTTTTACATTGCCTGCAAAAAATGGAGCAGACCCAGTTGCTGCAGCAAGGACATTTTGTGCACCGCCCGGACCCGGTGAGGTTGCAAGCATTATTGTAGGTATATTTTGATAAACTTCGCGATTTACTCTTGTCGTCCAATCAAAAATATTCTTGAATGCGGCAGTATAATGACCATTATGTTCAGCAAATGAAATAACAATGGCATCATATTTACCTAACTCTTCAAAAAAAGCCTTTGCGTTTGGTTGTTGACCAACTTCTTTTTCTAATTGCTCGCTAAAAATAGGCATATCATATTGGTTTAAATCAAGGACAGTCACTGTTGCACCTGAAATTAAAGATGCAGCATAACTTGCTAGTTTCTGATTGATTGATGATGTGCTTGTGCTTGCACCAATTGCTAAAATTTTCATATAAGACCTTAATTTGTAGTTAATTATTTTTGAGGAGTCTTGTTGCAAATGGATGCCTGTCCTCATTTAAATACTTTATTTAGATTTATAATATAGCAGTCAATTATAGGAATAAATAGCAACTTTACGAAGTAACTGTTCGTATTTTAAGAACAATAAAAGCCAAATAAATAAGAACAATGAAAGTAGGCGTTGTAGAGAATATGAATACGGCTTAAAGTGAAAGAAGATATGTGAAGTGAAGATATTCTAGATAATTAAACCACAAGAATACTTTCGCCCCATTAACGTGATAGCTTGATCAATATCTTTCTTCGATCCAATTAAATGTGCATTTTTCTCTTCAAAATAAAGACAACGATAAATCCATTGCTCTATGTTGATATTGATACGATTTAAAATAGATGGCGCTTTATGATTAATTTTTCCTGATTTATCATCTCGATATTGCCTTCCTGTCCAATCTAATAACTTTAAATAATCGCTCAGAGTAAAATTTAATATGTGGCGTTTTTTTACTTTTGTCTTAAATCCAGCCAAAAACGTTGGTAAGTTTAAATTATTTTTTATGGCATCAATTCGAGTTTTAATTGATGTGTATCGCGACTGTTCAGGTAAATTTACTTCCCTTGCACGAACAGGGTTTAAATCAACATATGCCATTGCTGCAATTAAAGCATTATCATCCAATAGTGCCTGACACTTAAATCGTCCCTCCCAAAAATGCCCTGTACATCTATCTTCTTTATTTGCCAATGTAGCAATCCATTCATTCAATGATTTCATATACCAACTCAGACTATATAAACGGTTACGCCAACTTTGAATAATTTTTTCACACTGCTTCATTTCAAATTTAGTTTTTAAATCACCACTTACATATTTAGTAATGAGTGTGGGTGAGTGATGCAGTTTTAGCCATCGATTTATTACTTCAAGGTTGCTAAGCTGCAATGCTTCCTGCTCATCAATACAGCAAACTAAGTGATAGTGGTTACTCATTATCGAATAGGCACAAAGTTTTATAGTAAAAACCTCAGATAATTGCTTCATTCTTGATTCAATGAAAGCTCGGCGGTGTTCGAATGATTTTTGAGTGACAGCATCTTCTCCGCATAAAAAGCTGCGACGAACACATCGAGAGACGCAATGATAATATTTTGTTGCTTCTAAGCAGATTTGTTTACTTCTTGCTGTCGTCATGATTTCTCCTTAATACATTCATAGTTGAATTCCACTGCTATTTTCATTGAATAGCATTGGTGATGCATGACAATAGGAGTGAATTTGTGAAGTTTGTTCCTAAGATAGTTGAAACAACTTGTAGTTGCAGTAGAAAAGATTGTTATTAATCCGAGAAGATTTTAGCTATTAAACTAATGTTATGGGACAGGCATAAGTTATATATAAATTGAATGTTTTATCTGACCAATATTATAAATTTGTGCCTGTCCCATGTTATGAGATTATAAAAATCATGCCTGTCCTGAAATGAAATATGCCCTGAAATAAAGCGTAACAATCTTTAACCTTATTATTAAATTTAAAAATATTATTTAGAATTATAATGCAACCCATCATGAATATAATTTAACCTCTCAGTGGTATAGTGAACTAAATTTAATTCTTTCAATATCAATAAGGTTTGCAATATGAAAAGATTATTATCATTTATTATTACATTATTTATCTCAAGCTCATTAATATTTTCAACCGGCGCCATAGCGGATGGAAAACTAAATAGTGTTATAGAAGCTTATCGAGTCACGGTGGACAACAGTGGTGAAGAGGTTCGCTCACCAGCCGAAGAGGCATTCCCGGGGGATATCATTGAATATCAACTGGTTTATAGCAATGTCTCTGAGGGTGATCTTAAATCCCTTGCGATTACAGGGCCGATCCCAACCAATACCACCTATGTTGCAAACAGTAACCGAACCAAAGTTGATTCAGAATTTACCGTCTCAATAGATAACAAAAAAACGTTTGAATCTGAGCCAGTAAAGCGTAAAGAAGTAAAAGATGGTAAAGAAGTGGAAGTTATTATCTCTGCCGAAGAGTATCACGCCCTGCGCTGGAATACTCAAGCGTTATTAAAAGCGGGAGAAGAACAAGTATTTACTTATCGAGTTAAAGTTAATTAATTATTTATAATAAACATATTAATTAATAACTAAACATATTAATAGCTAAACATATTAATAATTAAGAAAAGTAACTAAGTAAAATAACAAAGTAAAATAACAAAGAAAAGTAACTAAAAAAGAAAAAATAACTAAGTACGGAAACAAAGTATAAATAAAAATTGACTTCATGGAGGGTGATGACTTATTTGAATTTTAAAAATAATAAAACCAATTCTTTTTTAATGATTTCATATTACTAATATAAGGTGATTGATATGGAAACGCGTAATAAATGGAAGCTTACGTGGGCAGCAGGTTTAATCTTAGGGGTTTCTTCCCTCTCAGGTTTAGCTTATGCAGCAAGTACTCCGCCAGATACAGAAATAACCAACCAGGCGACAGTAACTTATGAAGATGCCCTCGGGAATGGGTTCACCGCAACCTCTAATGAAGCGGTAATTACAGTAGGACAAGCTTATGCGGCTAGCCTCGGTGTGGATAGAGTAGTCTCAGTACCAATTGGTGGAATGGCAACAACTGTTCATACTTTAACCAATGAGGGTAATGTATTAGATACTTACTCAATGTCCTGTGGGTCTCATGATGAAGGTGGTGCCGTCACTGGTCTTACTCCAAAGGCCTACTTTGATCTAAATGGCAATGGTCAAGTTGACTCTAATGAATTGGGCTCAGAGTATAGTTGTGCTGGTACTGGTGCTTCGCAATCCATTAAACTGGCGCCAGGTGAGTCTAAAGATATTCTTCTTCAAGCTCCAACAGCAGGTACAACCGCTAATACAACATACGGTATGTTTATTAATGCATCAACAAGTGCTCCTGGTATTGTCGTTGACGATCTTACTCCCAATAACGGTCTTGATTCAAGTTCAGGTGGTGAAGGAAGCAACCACGATCTGGTTCACGTTGTTGCTGGTGATGTGCCTATTCTACAACTTGTTAAAGATGCGGCATTCATTCCAGATGGTGGTGCGGTGACGGGAACTGACCGAATCGAGTATACCGTAACGATTAGAAATGTCGGTCAGGCAGATGCATCTGATGTTATTTTTGTGGATGGATTACCAGAGGGAACAACTTTTGTTAGTGCTAGTTTCAATGGTTCATTGGGTGCAGATATTGACGCAGCCGCATGTACATTAGATGAAGCAGGTTCGATTACATCTAGTGTTCTATCTCCCCTCACGCCAATTTCAATTCCAGCCGAAGATTACAACTCAAATGGTAAATCTGAGACAAGTGTAGCCGGTGTTTGTGCTAAAGATCTCATCTTAGAATCCGGTACAACTATGACCGTTACTTTCTCTGTTGATTTTGATCCGTTAGATATCAATCCAAAAGAGGGGATCAACAATATCGCTTACGGTTGTTATGATTCAGATAGCACCAATACCAACTATACAACCGCTGAATGTTCAGAATCTAATAATCACTTCCTTGGTGAAGATGTCCTAACGTCTATCATTGATGGGGAGATTGTCGATACAGGAAATAAAGGAGCGGCTAGCGACCCTGGTGGTGTAGGTGATACCAATCCAACTGCAAATATTCAGACAGTTGATGAAGCTGAAGAAGGTTCTCAATTCTTCTTCTATAACATTGTTACTAACCTGAGTAACACGGAACAAGCCTTTATTTTAACCACTGATATAGGTAATCATCCTCATCCGAGTACACCTTCAATCGGCCCTCAAGGCTTCCCAGAAGATACGAAAGTGTCTTATATGAATGCAAATGGTGAGATTCCGCTGCTTAACGGTAATACCGCACCAATGCAATCTGCAAGTTGTTTAACAACAGATAGTTCGGTTCAAACCATTGATAATATAGATTTTTCTTGTAACCAAATGCTGGTTAGAGTCATGGTCACGTTACCATTTGGTCATGTAGGTGATACAGACTTAACCGCAACGACCAAGATCACTTCGGTGAGTGATCCAAGCATTGAATCAGCTGGTAAAGACGAATTCCTTGGGGAGATCACTAAAAGCACTGCGCGTGTTGATTTAGCTAACTCAACTCAAGCTACAGGCTTTGGTGATAAAGATGTTGAACCACCAGTAAATGCTGATAAAGCAGGAACTGGAACTGAAACCGGGAACGCTACTAAAATTAAACAAGCAGTACCGGGAGAGACGGTTATATTTGACCTCTTTATTGCTAACGAAAGCTCAACGCCTGATAGCTATATCTTAGGACATGGTATTGATACTGGTTTATCTTTTGATGCGGAGGGTAAACCCGATAAAGTTATTCAAGATCTCCCTGCAGGTTGGGTCGTTGTCTTTAAAGATAGTCGTGGTGTCGTGATTGATGGAGAAACAGAGATCATTGATCCTGTCGGTCCAGCGCCTGGTCTAGATAATGTATTTGCGTATACCGCTCATGTTACGGTACCAGAAGATGCCACAGCAGATACAACAAATATCGTATTCTCAGCCATTTCAGCTCGAGAGGGTGCAGCAGATGCGATTAACGACTACAAGATTGATGCCATTACCGTTACACTTGATCCTGATGTCATTATTAGCCCAGTCAAACTTGAAAATTCAGTCCAACAAGGTGGACGTGTTGAGTTTGAACATGATATTACCAACAACGGCTTTGCAAGCGATACCATATCGATTGGTGTTGCTGATACTGAAGCAGCCAATAATTTTAATACCGTAATTAAAGTGGTATTAGATGATGGTACTAAAGTGCTGCTGAGTGAAGTGTGTACTTTTACTGATCCTATCATTATTGATGGTGTAACTTATACCTCCCCAACTAACTTAGACTGTGCAACAAATGCGTTAAACCCAGTCTTTACCCTTGAGCCGAAAAAAACGATCTCGATTGTCGCCGAAGTGACTGCACCAACCAGTGCTAAAGAAGGCGCGACAAACGAGTCGACCATCACTGTCACAACATCGACGACTTCCGATGATATTGCCATCGATAAAGTCACAGTCGTGACCTCTGATGTTAAACTGAAACTGTTCAAGTTCGTAGCTAAGGCTAAGGATTGTGGGGCAACAACAGATGTCACAACTACATTCCAAATCAATCACAGTACCACGATCTTACCTGGCGAGTGTGCAATCTGGCGTGTGGTTGCAAAGAATGTCGGAACCGAAAATGCTAAAAATGTGGTGATTCAGGATAACCTCCCCGAATTTACCACCTTTGTAGACGGAACATTAAGAGCTTGTGTCTTGAATGGGGTAGCAGGAGAAAATACAGCTCTGCATAATCCGGATGGATTTGGTCAAACCCCTCACGCCGCTGGTGGCGATATTGATACTGAGATCGGGGATATTTGTTCTTTAGCGCCATATTCTTATGCTGACTTTATTGATGGAACCGTTGGCTTCGTGATTGGCACCATGATCCCTGGTGATAAAGCGGCTGTTGAGTTTAAAGTCAAGGTTAATTAATCAAGCTGAAATAGTGGATTAATTCAATTTAACCCCCAAAAGATTGAAGCTGTCGCCCCATTTAAAATAAGGCAGCAGCTTCAATCAGGGAATAAAACTGTAATCATAATTCATAATTCATAATTCATATTTTATAAGTAAAAGTAAAAGTAAAAGTAAAAATAAGAAAAAGCCAACCGCAACTTAAATGAATCACAACGCTAGCTGTCGTTGGCTTTATTTTCTCATGTTTTATTTTCCTGTATTTTTAATGAGTTAGGGTTGTTAATTATGTTGGGTGATAATTAAAATTAATAAATTAATAAATTAATAAATTAATAAATTAATAAATTAATAAATTAATAAAAATTGTAGTGAAAATAAAGAGTGAAAAATAAAGCAACACTCTGGCTTAATTAGTAATAATTTAAGAATTATACATTGAATAAGTAAAGCATAGAGCATCTATTTAACCCTAGAGCCGTACTAATTTCTGTTTAATTAAAGTGTTTTGAGTGGCACTTTAATTAAATAGAAGTAAGTAATAAAAAACAAAAAACAAAAAATAAAATAATTTAATTTCATAAAGCAGCTTTCTATTGCATGGATAGCTAGGCATTAACCCAATTAATGGTGTGATGATCATGGCAGCGCAAAAAAAACATATATTAAAGGACTTCACTATCGTTATCGGTGCGCTATTACTTATGGTAAGTAATGTGTTTGCATTAACGCCCCCGGGGCAAGTGATTTATAATCAGGCAACCGCCAGTTATATCGATAGTGAAACAGGATTTTTTCATCAGTATATCTTTTCCAATACCGCTAAGTTTACGGTAGGTGAAATTTTGGGGGTTGAAATAACCCCAGATCAAGAGATCGATAACAGCACTGCGGCGCCAGCAACGATTGCCGTGACGGCCCCTGGTCATGAGACACATATTTCTCATCAAGTGATCAATCGGGGTAATGTCAAAGATCGCTATCTCGTCGACACTTTCAACACATCAGAGAGTGACAGTGGTTCACTAGGGTCGCATGTTAGCTCAACGTCATACAAAATTAAAATCTATTCTGATAACAATCAAAATGGACAACTTGAGCCAGAAGAAGTTGAATTAGAAAAAGAGAGTTCAGGTCAATATATCACCCCTAGATTAGCGCCGGGTGAGATCTTCCCAATCCTATTTTCTGTCTATGTTCCACCCACTCAAATTGATGGCAGTAACTACTACTTTTCCACAGTGACAACCTCGATAGAAGATAAGATGGTCACGGATGAAACATGGAGTAAAGTGATCGTTAATACTGCGGGTAATATCGATATCTCTCTAAAGGGAACTCACCTGTGTGAAACTATTTTATACCCAGGTGATAAGATCGATTTCAGGGTCGACTACCGAAATACGGGTAATCAAATGATCGACTATACCGAAGGTCCCTACAACGTTTATGACTCTGAAGATTCAAACGTTAAACAACTTTCAGGGGTTTTGATTACCGCCGATGTTCCACCAAACATCACCATTGAAGAGATGGTCAATATCGACGATTATGCACCAAGGCTGATCTCCCTCTCAAGTAATGATTTTATTGGTGGTATCGTTTTAGTGGGTAAAAACCGTCAAGGCAGCAGCCTTAACCCTTCTAATCAAGAATTAGACTGGTATCGGTATGATACATGGAAAGAGAACGTCAATTCTCCTATAGAGCGAATTGGCTTTTTAGTGAATAAAACCTATTTCCAGCCTAACTTCTTTGGTCATTTTACTTATAACGCCAGAGTTAATGAATCGTTCCATGATCAACAATTGGTCGTTAATTCAGTGGCCGAAGTCAATATTGGAGAGAGAAGTGCCAACACAGACGATCCCAGCAATCAAGGGAAAACTATTTACAGTAATAACTACTGTAATACCCTCGGTTCGTTAGATCAGCCCGCGGTAACCATCAGTTTTACCAAGGTTAATTCCAACTTGGTGCAAACGCGTCGCAAAATTGATTACAGTAATGATGAACATTTTGAAGATACCGAATATTACACCCATACCGACAGTGGTAGCTTCGAACCATTAAAAGACAGTATCCATGCAAGAATCAATCTACCAAGAGCCAATAAAAACCGAGCATTGATCGATTTAATCGGGCCAAAAGATTCCGGCTTCCCTATTCGTTTGATTAATGAAAGTGGGGAGTATATCTATTGGTATATGGCAGAGACTGGGCCAAATACGGGGATTTTTAAAACCGTTGCCCCTTCTCATGTCAAAGTGAACTCGTCGGGAATACCGAATGAGGATCCGTCGACCATGACCAAAAAGAGTCGAGCCATTAAATCAACCCGTGGCGGTGCGCAGTGTTTAGGTAGCCTTTCAGGTAGTCCATTTTATACGGGAGATATCACCACCGACGATCTCGTTGACTCTATGCGGGCGATCATTAATTTAGACGCTGAAGATCTAAACTTTGGTGATGGCGATCTGACCAATGCCGATTGCCAAATCTCCGCTAAGTTTAATGAACGGCTGTTAGTTCGTGTTTATGAGAGCGATCCAGAGCAAGAAGGTTCATATAACTTATTGTTAGAAGATATCTCATGGGTTAGCCCTCAAATGCGCGTCTTTAATACCTTATCAAAAGAACCCGTTGCTGATGTTCCTGTTACGTTCTATCAATACGTTAAAGATTCGGAACCAATACGACTTGAGACGGTGAATTCAACCAGTGATGGCACCGTGCCTTATCCCGAAGCGCTATTAGAGACCAATAATAACGGATATTTCATTAACGTCGCCAATGGTGAAAGCTATAGCTGGCCGACAGAAATCAAACAGCCGAATGCTTTTATTAATTATCATGTCACCGACGCCTCTTACGGTAAAGATGGCCCGATGGGTCAACAAGAGTCTGGTATTTTTTATCCTAATGATGGCGAGTTACAGTTTGATATTCCCGTTGATCCAACCATCAGCTCAGGACAACTGTTGATCGAGAAAACCGCCGACCTTTCAGAAGCTGAAATCGGTAGTTATGTTCGTTACACCGTGACCATCAATAATTACATGGATGCTGGCGACTTTTATCGTCTCAATCTTTATGATGCCATTCCTTATGGTTTTAAATATATCGAAGGAATGACCACCATCAACAGCGTCTCTGTCGATGACCCGACTCAACTGAGCGATGGTTCACTTCACTTTGATCTCAATCAGTTATCAGGTCAAGGTCACGCCATAAAACTAAAAATTGGCGAACCTGTTGAGGTGAAATACCTATTACAACTCACGTCAGGCGCGATTGAATCCGATGGCATAAACTCAGCCTATGTCACTGCTTCAGTTGGAAATAGTCAGGAGATTATTGAGTCTAATACGGCCAATTTCCGTATCGATATCCGACAAACTGGCGTGCTAAACGATCGCAGTATCATCTTTGGTAAAGTCTACCTCGATGGAAATTGTGATGGTCAACAAGCTGATGGTGAGTGGCCAATTGGTGGCGTTAAACTCTACCTAGAGACCGGTGACTATGTCATTACCGATGAGAACGGACAGTATTCGCTATTTGGCGTTCAACCCGGGGTTCATGTGTTGCGAGCCGATCCTTATAGCTTGCCAGAAGGGCTGGAACTCAAACCCCTCGACCCCCGAAATGCCGGGGAAGGAAGCTCTCGTTTTGCTGATGTAAGAATAGGGGAGATGCACCGCGCCGACTTTGCCGCTAATTGTCCAGCCACTAATAGCGAAGCGATCATGGCAGAAATTAAAGAGCGCAACGTCAATATTAATGGCAGTTGGTTATTAGATGAAGCGATGAACTACCAAGGCACATTAGAAGAAAATAACCAAACTGCACCGACAACCGGTGATCTAAACAATGCCGTACTGTATGGTCCTGGCGATCAAAAGGTCAATGTTGAAAATCCTGAAACCAAGAAACTCGCTCAATTTACAGGCTTTGCAATTGAGTTAGGTGCAGGGACAGAAAAAGCGATGATGAATCGTCTCAATAAGTTAGATAAAGCGTTGCAAGAAGAGGCCTATCTCTATCAGTTAGATGAGAAAAAATTCAGCTTACGGATCGGTTTTAGTCCCGAAGAGACGCGTTTAACACAGTTAGAAGGGGATTTAGCCGGATATCGAATCAAAGGCAAAATAGTGCCGACCATTTATGAAGGGATCCCATTAGAAAAACGCTTTGCGATTGATAATAAAATCGAACGTTCCATTCCATTGCCATTAAAAGAAGCGAAAAAGATCACCCGTCAACAAGCCGCCGAAGGAACATGGTTATGGCCGACAGATCCAACTCGTGCTGATGGGCGTTTTATCGCGGTCGTTAAATCGGGGATGAAGCCTAAACTTTACCTCAATGGTGAAGAGGTCAATGAAGATCGCTTAGGTGAGCAGGTATTAAATAAACGTGAACGAGCTGAAATCCTTGGCTGGTATGGTGTGCCACTCAAAACAGGCAAAAATCTAGTCGAAATTAAAGCCGTTGATCAGTTCAACAATGAACGAGTGTTATTAAGTGAAACCTTTATCAGACCGCTATCTCCAGTTAGGGTGTCGATTACCGCTGATAGCGATCAAAACCTGAAAGCCGATGGGGGACGTAGTGTGGTTCCACTTAAGGTTCGTGTTTACGATAACAATAATAACCTCGTGAGCGGCACCCACTTTATTACGTTAGATTCTGATGCAGGCAATGTCTGGCTTGATCCTGATATTCAAGATCAAGAGACGGGGCATCAAGTTCGTGTGACTGACGGTGAAAAGACCGTTTACCTCCGCTCATCAGAAGTGACCGGTAATATCCAAGTTGCAGCAAAATATAACGACATGGAAGATGAAACCACTGTTTATCAAATTGCCGATCAACGTCCGCTATTTGTTACCGGTGTGGCTAATTTAAGTGCCAAATTTGCCGATATCACGGGCACCATTCCCGATAACCAATTAGAAGGCTATCAAGATGGAGAGTGGGACTATTCCGACCGTTTTGCGATCTTTATGAAGGGTCGAATTGTGGGCGGTAATTACTTAACCCTAAGTTACGACACCGATAAAGACGATGAGGATTTCTTCCGCGAACTAAACCCAGAAAGCTACTACCCGATTGCCGGGGATGCCAGTATTCGAGGTTATGAAGCGCGCAGCACCAGTAAATTCTATGCCAAGCTTGAGCGCGATAGACACTTCTTGATGTGGGGGGATTACAACACCGGCGATGATGCCAACAGTTATGATCTCGGACAGTCGACTCAAGTCGTGAATGGATTAATGGGCGTATACGATAATAATAAACTTCGGATACAAGTCTATGGCGCACAACCTGAAGATTTACTGAAAGTCGCACGTTTTGATGGTAACGGAACCGCGATGTTCTACGACATCAACGGAGATACCCGAGAAGATATCGTCCGCCACTCAGAAACCGTCACTATTTTTACTTATGACCGTGACAACCGAGGGCTAGTGATCGATAAGAAAGAACTCTCTCGTTATACCGACTACGTTTTAGATTACTACAACGGAACCATTCGCTTTAACGATGCGATCCCAAGTGTCGATGAAGAGTTTAACCCGATTACCGTTCAAGTGACGTATGACGTTGAAGATGGCGGTGATAAATATAACCTCGCGGGTGGACGCTTAACCTATCGTGTTACCGATGATCTGCTTGCTGGTGTCAGTTATGAAACCAATGAACATCGAACAGAAGGTTACGATATTGGCAGTGTTTGGTTTGATTATGAGTTAGGGTCGAAAACAACCTTAAGTGGCTCATTCGCCAAGATCAAAAATACAGGATTAAAGAACGATCCTGATCGAGAACTGACCGATCAAGAGCTTGATGATCTTGAATCAGGTAACGCGTATCGAATCCGAATTAAGCATAACTGGAGCCGTAATGCGGATACCGCCATTGAGTACGCCTATGCCGAACAAGGTTTCGATCACAGTGGTTCAGGCATCATGAAAGGACAAGAAGAGTTAAGTATTGACCATACCCAACGTCTTGGATCGAACGTGACCTTAAATATCGATGGTAATCACAGTAAAGATTTGGTTGATGATGATACCCAACAAAGTATTGGTGCCACCGTTACCACACCACTGTTTGGTACTGAGTGGGATGTGACCGCGGGAAGCCGATATATCAAAAGTGAGTACTCAAATAATTCAGATCGCAATGAAGAGTTCGCTACGGGGATTGTCGGCTTAGGTCGTAATATTAATATTCTCGATAAATCAGGCCGTGTTGATCTTGAATATGAACGAAGTTTTGATGATGCCGAGAAAGAACGAGTCAGCGCGAGAGGGGATCTACAGGTTCATGATCAAGCCAAAGTTTATGCTCAATATGAGTTTGTCGATTCTGTGTCAGGGATCAGTGGGCTAGGCAGTGGTTCAACCAATGAGTTCTCAGCCGGTATCGAAGTTGATTGGCTCGGTGGTGGTCAAACCTACAATGAACTCAAACAACGTGGTGTGAGTGATGGACGAGAACTGGAGTTGATCAACGGCTACCGAGGACGTTTCGAATTAGAGCCGGGTCTATCGATAGATCCAAGCCTTGAGTATGTTCATGTGCTCTATAGCGGCAATAACAAGAGTTTAGAGAATGGTTGGGCGGCATCCGTCGGAATAGCCGACACCCGTCACGATAACTATAAAACCAGTAGCCGTGTCGAGTATCGCAGTGGTGAAAGCCAAGATTATTACGGCGTTTCAGGGGCGTGGGTGACGCGAATTAATATCGATTGGAGCGCGATGGTTCGAGAAGAGTTCCGCTATGTTGACCGTGCAGATGGTGACGACAGTTGGAGCAATGACTTTAGCCTTGGTTTTGCTTACCGTCCTCGCCTCAATAATCGCTACAACATGTTAGCCATGTATGAGTGGAAAAAAGAGGACGACGACGCCGAGAGAGATGTCCATATCGCCTCAACCCATCAAAACTATCAGTTGACCGACAACGTCACGTTATCGGGACGCGTCGGGGTGAAAAGTGAGAGCTATCGAGATACCGAAATACTCAAACAAGTTGACTCTGTTAGCTCTATTTACGATGGCCGAATTATCTACAACATAGATCAACGTTGGGATCTTGATATCCATGGCGGAGTGTTGGCAACGGATGGTTTTGAAAGTGTCCGTTATTCTGCGGGAGCAGGGATTAACTACCTGTTAATGAAGAATTTACGTCTCGGAATTGGTTATAACCTTGTTGGATTTAATGACGACGATCTCGATCCACAAGGCTACAACCTCGATGGGGGATACATCAACTTAATGTTTAAGTTTGATGAGCAGATGTTTGACTGGTTAGCAGAGTAAAAAAGGGAATTTAAGATGATGAATAAAACAACACTCACAATCGCACTATTTTCACTCATGCTTACAGGCTGTAGTTCAACAGAGAAAATTTACGCGAAATACGACACAGGGGTCTGTGTGGTGGACTCTCAAGCAAAACAGATTGTTTCAAATGTTACGACAGAGTTGATACCGATTAAAGCACCAGCGGTAAAAGTGCCAGCAAAACCCGAATGGCCAGAAGGGATCTTTTTTGAGCTGAATCAGGCAGAACTTGATCAACAAGATAAACAGCAGCTCAATCGGTATGTCGCTGAACTAAAAAAATACCCAGAGAGCAGCATTATGGTGATCGGTTACGCCGATGCCCGAGGCGATCGCAGTTATAACGATAAACTGTCACTGCAACGAGCAACCCACGTCGGCCAGTATCTGACTCAGCAAGGGATTGCATCCCATCGTATTCAAACCATGGCAGCAGGAGAACGTTATCCCATTAAGCAAGCGGGGAAGGTTGCTGACTACGCTAACCATCGCCGCGTTCAGTTGCTATTGACCGACTTTAATCAAGTTAACCGTGAACAATCAAACGTTAATCAACGAATTAAATAAGCAGGGAGTAAAATGATGTTAAATAGCCAAAATCCATTAACTGCCAGCTTATTGTCCCGTTGCTTGCAATCTGATCGTTTACCCTCTGCTCATTTTCAAGCTAAGCGAGTCGGGAATAGGATCTCTCCCTTGATGACTTCGCTGTTAGTGATGGCGTTGCTGATCTTCTCTTTTATGGCTCAAGCGGCATTACCAGCCGGCACTATGATCAAAAACCAAGCTGCGGCAACCTACATCGACAGTGCGGATATTGCTCATCAGATAGAATCCAATATTGTTATTACAGAGATTCAAGAAGTATATGGTGTCGAGGTGACAAATGATGGTGCGAGTTATTATCATATTCCAGCCAACGGGGGATTCGGAGGTAATACAGAAGTCTCTATTCCTCACTCGATTCAGAATTTAGGTAATACTAGCGATAGTTATACGATTCTTTGTGAAGATATGCCTGTTTTTATCTCAACGGCAATACTTTACCGTGATATAAATAGTGATGGCCTCCCTGATGATAAAAATAGCCCTTTGTTAAGTTGTGCTGGAGGGGCGGCTACGTCGTTAAATTTTGGTCCTCTTGCTCCTGGTGAAAAAGCCAATCTTGTCATGAATGTGCTCAGTAATAGCAATTCAGGGGTGGAGAAATACCAATTAACGGCGACCAGTGAGACTGATACGAACATTTTTGATTCCGCTCAAACAGAATTAAATATACTCAATACGGCAATGATTTATGTTAGCAAGTCAATTACTCCAGCCATAGGTGTTTCTGGGAGTGGCGAGCGTTATCGCTTAATGTTTACTTATACAAATGTATCAACTGTAGACTTTATTGATTTTATTGGGACATCAGCCCCATCCAATGTGTATATTATGGATTATCTTCCATCGGGTATGCAATTAAATCCAGTCATAGATGGCGAACCATCATCCGGAGCACATATTAAATGGGCAATCAATGGTGTTGATCTTCCAATCGTTATGAATGAACACAAGCCTTCACCTACTGGAAACATCAATATTCAAGGGAAAATAGATGATACGAATAGTGACTATCATGAGAGTAATTTTGACGCAACTTTTAATCACGGTGATAATTCATTAATATTGACACTTGATGGCTTAAAGGCAGGAGACTCTGCGACATTTAGTGCAGATATTGTCATTGAAGAGGGGACGCCGGCTGGTATCCTTTATAATGAAGCAACATATGCCTATGCTAATACCTCCGGTTTTGGGGGGCCTGATTGGTCTTCGCCTATGACAACCAACACCGTCCCTTTTGTCGTCCTTGGTGAATATAGCGTTATCGCCAATAATGGAGGAGGCATTGATCAAGGTACTTGTCAGGGTTCTTCATCTTCATCTTCATCTTCAGGTTCATGTCGTTTGCCTACCGAGATCACCCCATGTGGTGACGCCAGTGGCAGTACATGTACTACAGATGATGGTAGCAACTTTGATAATGTGATCATTCATGGCGCCCAACAAGGACAAACCGTTAAGTTCAGTAACTATTTTTGGAATACCGGTGCGCAAGCAGACACCATTAATTTAATTTTTGATTATGTAACTGGTCTTCACTCAGACTTAAAAACAGCAGGTGCTATCGTCGCCTTCTATAAAAGTGATGGCGTGACACCACTGCTAGACACCAATAATGATGGCATTATCGATACTGGGCCAATCCTAGGTTATGGTGAACTTGATTCGACAACACCAAAGTGCCCAGATAATCAGGTGCTCAGTAGTGATACTCCTCAAGCGTATTGTGGTTATCAAATTATTACGGCTTTAACGCTACCAAATAGTTATGCCACTAATGAGGAAATTATTGCGCTGACTAAATCGGCGCAATCTGTGGGTGATCCTAGTCAGACTAACTCAGTCAATGATATTTTGTATCAGGTTGAAGAAAGTCGCGTAGATTTAACTAATAACTTTGCAGTAACTGATGCTCAATGTGATCAAGAAGACTCGACACCGAATGATGGATTTAGCTGTGGAAAAGGTGCGGGTATTACTACTTCGCCAGTCACTACCATTACCACGGAAGAGGGAACAACAGTGACATTTACTTTATTTGTCAATAACACCTCGGGTATTGCCGATGGTTATGATCTCTTCTATAACACAACGAATAGTTTCCCCGCCACAACGCTTCCTGCTGGTTGGACGATTAAATTTACAGATGGGGCAGGTAAAACAATAACAGATATCCCGATTCTTGCTCAAGGTCAGAGCGCCAAAGTGAAAGCTTTCATTACCATCCCTAATGGTGTCGATGATGGTGATTATCCAATCTACTTCAATGCAACGTCTCATCTTACCGGTCAATCAGATACAAAATATGACCAAGTCTCGATTAAGAATGTGAAGTGCCTTACACTGCAACCTGACCAAAAAGGTGCCGCCTTTGGAGGGGGCTCCATAATGTATAAACATACCTTAACCAATCCGCTTGATGCCAGCGTCGATTTCAAAATCACATTGGTTGAGGATCAAGTTAACTTCTTTAACTCAATGGTTTATCTTGATAGTGGTAGTTCAGGAAAAGATGAAGAGTTTGATGGAACCGACACATTGATCGCTTATCAGGGATCACCATCGGGGAGTCTTACGATTCCAGCTCACAGTTCAAAGGTATTATGGGTCAGTACCATGACCAGAACTCAAACCCCTGTAGGTACGGTGAATACAGCCACTATCACGGCTAACCAATTAAACCCTGTCCTCACTGCTGATTGTAGCGCTCCAAGCGTGACGGATGTCACGGTATTAAGTAATACCAATATGCGGATAGAAAAGCTACAAGGCTTAGATGCAAACTGTGATGGAAAAATAGAGGGGGGGCTTTTGTTAAAACAGGGCTAAACATTATGCCCAAACAGTGTGTTATCTATCAGCTAAATGCAGCAAACACAGCCATCGATGATGCGTATAACGTCAAAATCATGGATCTTGCGCCCGATTATACCTTCTTCCGCAGTGAAAATGGGTTGCCATCCATTTCTCACCCGCAAGGCAGTATCAATGGTGGTCGCAGTGGCAGTGGTCAAATTACAGGCCTTGTTAGCAGTCCCGTCGCTCCCGGAGAAGTTGTCACATTAACATTTATGTTAGAGGTGGAATAACTCATATCTCCTTCATACTTCAAGCTGATCATGGCGTTGTTGTTGGTATATACCCTTCATACTTCGCAGATTCAAGCTTGAAGTTACTATACCCTTCATACTTGAAGTTGCTAGGCTAGGTTTATAACAAGAATGGCTGTCTTCGTTCGCCCCATGAATATAGAAAACCTATACTCATGGGGCCTCATTCACTTGCCGCCTACTAGCAACTCCAATTATTTTAGGTATATATACCCTGATTATTCTAATTTTCTGCTCGAACCATTTATTAATGCTTAACTTTAAATCCTCTTAAACGGTTAGCATTGAGTACGACCGTGATGGAAGAGAGCGCCATGGCGACACTACCAAAGACAGGGCTAAGTAAAATCCCAAATACAGGAAATAGAATACCGGCGGCAATCGGGATCATCAGTGTGTTATACATAAACGCCCAGAACAGATTTTGATGAATATTGGTCATTGTCGCTTTCGACAGTGCCACCATATCCACAACCGACGTTGGGGATGAGTTAAGTAGCGTCATTTGTGCATTCTCTATCGCCACATCTGAACCACTTCCCATGGCTATGCCAACATCGGCAGACGCTAACGCTGGGGCATCGTTGATTCCATCTCCCACCATCGCCACTTTATACCCTTTTTGTTGGAGGGCTTGAATATGTTGTGCTTTTTGGTCGGGTAATACTTCTGCGATAATCTCATCGACACCAATAATGGCGGCAATTTTTTTAGCGACGGTTTGGTTATCTCCCGTTAACATTACCACGCGTAAACCTTGGCTTTTTATCTTCTGTACCGCGTCTGCTGCATCGTCTTTTATCGGGTCTGAAACCGCAATAATACCGGCTATTTTACCATTTTTAGCCGCTAAAATAGGAGTCCATGCTTGCTCTGTATATTGCGTCAGTTTCGGGGTTGTCTCCGTTAAATCGATAGCCCGTGAGTTCATTAATCCGATCGAACCCACTAACCAGTTATCGTTTGCAGTGACAGAATGGTTGATTGCATGATTATCGGAATCGGTATCTATATTAGTATCGATATTAGTCTTCGCGATTGTTGCTTCAACACCCTGACCTCGTAAGTTATTAAACGAGATTAGAGAGCTGGCTTTAATTTTTTGCTGTTCCGCATATTGGCAGATCGCCTTCGCCAATGGGTGTTCCGACCCTTTTTCTATGCCGTAAATATGTTCAAACAGTTGTGCTTCGGTTAACTGTTGATCGAATACCGTCATGTTCTGTACCGTCGGTTTACCTTTGGTTAATGTGCCGGTTTTATCAAAGACTAAAGTATCTATTTTACTTGCAGTCTGTAAGACATTGGCGTCACGAATTAAAATCCCCATCTGAGCCGCGTTACCGATTCCTGCGGTGATCGATAGTGGGGTCGCTAAACCTAGGGCGCAAGGGCAGGCAATAATCAGGACAGAAGTGACCACGATCAACACATAACTTGATGATGGCGTTGGCCCCCAAATTGCCCAGATAATCCCGGTGATTATCGCAATCAAAATGACAATCGGCACAAAGACCGAGGAGATTTTATCTGCCAATTTAGCAATGGCGGGTTTGCTGCTTTGTGCTTCACGAACCAGCTCAATGATCTTCGCGAGCATGGTATCGCTGCCAACACTGCTGGCTTCAATAATTAAGCTACCATCGCCATTAACGGTGCCGGTTGAGACTTTCTTTCCTGCTTCTTTCGCAACACTCAGTGGTTCACCGGTTAGCATCGACTCATCGACATAGGAGTGTCCTTCAAGTACGGTTCCATCGACAGGAATCTGCTCTCCCGGTTTCACACGAACTCGCATACCTTCAATAATTGAGGCGATCGGTTGTTGCTGTTCTTTGTTGTCGTTATCAATAACCGTGGCGGTTTTCGGTTGTAGCTTGACCAGTGCTTGTAATGATTTGGTCATTTTGGCTTTGGAGTAAGTCTCAATATAATGACCCAATGAGATCAAACCGATAATCATCACGCTGGCTTCAAAGTAGACATGACGGGAAGTGGCAGGGAACATCTCTGGAGCAATCACTAAAATCGCCGAATAGATCCAAGCTGCGCCTGTCCCTAATGCGATAAGGGTATCCATGGTAGCATGTTTATGTTTTAAGGCTTTCCATGCATTTTGGTAGAAGTACTTACCGACCGTTGACATAATTGCTAAACAGATTAGCCCAATCACCCCCCATATCAGTTGATCGCTGATATTACGGATCATCATATTACCGCCGCTTAAGCCCCAAATCATCATCAGGCCTCCGGCAATTATTCCCCAGATAGCGGCACGTTTATGGTGTTTTAGCTCTTTCTCTATCGCTTCTTTCTGTTGCTGTTGTTGACTATTTAAGTTCTGTGTCAGCGTGGCGCTGTATCCCGATTGACTGACTGAGGTGATAAGCTGTTGAATCAACTCATCATCGATATGATCGGCATTGATCGCTGCGGTTCGCTCGACTAAGTTAACGCGGGCATTTTTGACGCCTGTCACTTTGGTAAAGGCTTTTTCTACACTGGCGACACAACTTGCACAACTCATGCCACTGATATTGAAATAGAGGGTATCTGCTTTGGTGTTAGTTTCTGTTTCAGGTTTTTTCTTGTCTGTGGTGGTTGCACTTTTATCCGTTTTTTGTTCTGTTTGTTGTGCTTGTGCTTGTGCTTGTGCTTGTGCTTGTGCTTGCAATATGTCAGCGTCTTGCTGCTGAGAATATGAGATAAAATAGACGTGATAATTTAACGCTTCGATCCGAGAAATAACCGTTTGATGAGAAAGGGATGAAATTAACGTTAAGTCGGTTTTTGTTACGGTCCGTTGCTCAATATCCGGATCATTTTCAAATACGGCGTTTACTTTTGCGACACATTTGCCACAACTTAAACCTGACAGCGAGTAATGCGCCTGTTCTTTAGCATGAAAGCCTGCAGAATTTACCGCTTGAATAATTTCTTGGCTATCTAGAGATGCCCAAATGGTGAGCTCAGAGGTAGTTAGTTCGATAATTTCAATGGTGCTGGCTTCTGAGGTATTGAACATCTCTAATTGAGCGGTTAACTTCGCGACACATTTTTTGCAGCTTAATCCAGTGAGTTTAAAATGGTATGTCCATCCAGCCTGAAACTTCAATGTTTCAATTTGCGAGATGATCTCACGGGTTGCAAGTTCGCTATTGAGTCGTAATTTTTCTTTACTGATCTCAATTAATTCAGTGGTTGGGAGTGTTGTCACTAGATCGGTGACTTTTTTTACGCAACGTTGGCATGAAAGTCCACGTAATTGTAGTTCAACAGTACTCATTTCGAGTCTCCAAAATATTGATGAAATCTATTTTTAGTCTGATTCCATTTATTATTCATTGGGTTATTTTACATGATATCAGCCATTAATATCCCTATACCTTTCATACTTGAAGTCGCTAGACTAGGTTTATAATAATAATGGCTGAAAATAAATTAAAGATTAACGTAATTAGCCAAATAGTAGCATTAAAATCAACATGATCACGAGCATAGAGCCAACGACTTTTAACATTAAGCCAATATCATTTGAACCGCCATTCGGCGCTTTATTACAACAACTCATTATCTGTTCCTATTTTACTTCTGGTTTCATTTATGGGTAATGATGATAAGCGAAGTCGTGCCATCATTATTGATTAAAAAGACGGATCTATACCCAAAGTAATTGGAGTTGCTAGTAGACGGCAAGTGAATGAGGCCTCATGAGTATAGGTGCACTATATGATTGGGGCGAATGAGCGTAGCCAACAACCTAGCAGCTTCAAGTAAGAAGGGTATATCCTAGGACAAATAAAATGGCAGGCTTAGTGATGGGGTAAATTGGTATGTATACCGTTGTTGGACACTCAACATTTACATTCTATTTAACCAACATGAATATGAAATCTTAGATCCCTGATTATTTGTAATGTGATCCCCATAAGTTATCCAGTTTATTTAGAGGTAAAGATAGCTTTGATTCAAGCTGCTGATAGCTATAAGCAAGCTTGATTTGATGCAGGTCGTTAAAGTCTTTAACGGTGAGATTTGAACTTGTAAGGTCAAAATTTTTAGCTTTCACTTTAATGAGTTTATTATCGGGCTTTTGGTTATTTAAAATAAGTTGTCTGAGTAAAACCTGTTTGCCTTGTTCAGCTAACATGGAATAGCCTAATACTTCTAACTGATAAAGTGCTTGAGCATGAGTGATACCATGAACTTTCTCTCCGGCTAAAAAGTGATCATTGTTGTCGTAGTGGATATCCTGGGTACTTTGGTTTACTGCGTATTGATAGATCCATTCGCCTTCAAGTGCATTTTGTTGTTCTATGGCTAATGTTGAGTCAGTTAATGGGTGGTTACGATAATCGTCTATACCGGCATATCGATTCCCTCTATCTTGCTGGCAATTGATAATTAATGAAGCGACATTCTCAACTTGCTTCATAGTCACTTTATTCCCTTGTGCGGCAGTTAAAAAGAGAGCGCCATAAATAGTGCCATGACCAGAATGAGAAAGGTTTGTTGTGCTGATTTCTAATGCGTTTAATATCGGTGAAAAGTCATCGGTATATTGATCTAATATATGTTCAAACGTTAAAATCTCATTTTTATATTGGTCTGATATTTGATCTAATCTCTTATGTAAGGCGGCTTTGCCACTTTCAGATAAAGTCTTGCTATTCAGTAACTCCGAACCGGCAATTAATGCGGCTCCAATATGCCCACCAAACCATCCATTCTTTTCATTTTCAACAACACTGGCTAAAGCATTGATCCCTTGCGTCATGTGTTTATTCATCGATTAAGTTCCTTTTTATTAAAATTAATGATTAACAATAAAATACAAGTTAAAGTTAACTTTAAGTCAAGGCTGATTTTAATCTGTTGGACTTAAGTTTGAGAAAAGAACAAATAAAAGAGAGTTAATACAAATATACCCTTCATACTTGAAGTCGCTAGGTTGTTGGCTGTATTCGTTCGCCCCAATCATATAGTACACCTATACTCATGAGGCCTCACTCACTTGCCGCCTACTAGCAACGACAATGACTTTGAGTATAAGATGTCATTAAACAAACAATTCCACGAATAAAACAGAATTCTTTTAGTAAGTTAACCAACTAGGACGGTTATGTCAGGATTAAAAAAAGAGATCACCTTACTGGGTGGAATAGGACAGATGTCAACAACCCTGCTAGGAACAGGGCTGTTTATGGTGCCAGCGATTGCCGCAACCATTGCCGGTGAACAAGTATTATGGGCGTGGTGGCTCTTAATTATTGCTATTTTTCCAATTGTTATCACCTTTGCGGCATTAGGCAAGCGCTACCCCAATGCAGGTGGAGCATCCTATTTTGTTCGACAAGCTTTTGGGTCTCGACTAGAAAAAGCGATTGGGATTCTCTTTCTTTCAGTTATTCCTGTTGGTGTTCCTGCCGCGATTGCTATTGCTGGTGGTTTTGCTCAACAAATTGCACCAACACTTTTAGCGACACCACTCATTGCGCAATTGGTCATTGTCGTATTGCTGATGGGGGTTAATTTTGCCGGAAGTCGCTCCTCGAGTCAGTTACAGACATTGATTGCGATGGGGATTGTATTATTGGTGATACTGTTTGCTTGGTATGGTGATATAGAAACGCATGATTTACTGCCACACACTTCCCCTACAGACTCTTTTTTACCCATTATGGATGCGATTGCCATTATGTTCTGGTGTTTTGTGGGTATCGAGGCATTTGCTCATATGGGAGAGGAGTTTAAGCGCCCCGATCGTGATTATCCTATTGCGATTATTGTTGGTTGTTTGGTGGCTGGAACCATTTATTATTTATTTACTACGGTTGTGTTAAAGCATCATGCTTATGGTGACGAAGCATTAAATACCCTATCTGTTCCTTATTTAGCGAATATTTTCTTCGGTTCTCAGGTGACTTGGTTGATTAGTGTGATTGGTTTTCTCGCCTGTTTTGCAACCATTAATTTATATACTCAAAGTTTAGCAAGAATGATTTGGGCACTGGTGCGTGAATATCGTCCAACAAGTAAAGTGGCAACGCTTTCTCGTCGTGGTGTTCCTGTCCGTGCGACCTTAATTGTTGGTGTGACATTAGCGCTCTCTTGCTTATTTGGCGAGTTTTCTAATATTGATATTGAGCATTTTCTTGCGTTAGCTAATGGCATCTTTGTGGTGATTTATCTATTTGCGATGTGGAGTGCTTTTCGTTTATTAGCGGGCTTTCAGCGTATTCTTGCATTTATCTCATTAATTATCTGTCTGTTGGTTTTAATGTCGTTAGGGTTTGCGACCTTATATGCCCTTTTTATGTTGGGATTGGTTTGGTTGGTTATACCTAAATATGCAAGATAACGTTAATTGGATTGATTAACCTCAACCACATTTTATATCAATGTCATGTGATTGAGGTTTTTGCTTTGACGAGTGGATTAAAATAGTAGTTGAGTGAGATTTTGTGTTGTTGTTTTAGCGGCTTCAACCGTTACTGGTGTGTAGTGTTGATAAAACATAAAGCCACTCTCTGCATTCTCATTAATATTTTTCGTGTCAATTAAGTCGATGTTGTCTGGATCATCATTGTTAGCGACACAGGTATAAGCAATTGAGTAATTGCCTGCACCGACTGATGGGAAGTAGTAATCAAACTGATCAAATTCGCCATCATTGTTTGTATCATGACCTAGAATATTGGCAATGGCGACAGGTTTGCTTAAATCGCTTTGTTCTGTTGTGTCGTAAGCATCGCCCATCATACTGCGATCCATCTCACCCGCATAAAGATAAGCAGCGTGAACAAACTCGTCACCTTCAGTTCCATTGATCATAGATTGAGTATCATTGATACAAGCACTCATTTGTTGCTCGGTAATCGAGCCTGTAATTGAACCCGTTGTTCCAAGGTTTGTTAACTGAACGGCAGTCGGTTTTAATTTAAATAGGTCTTGCCCTGTCGGTTTAGTTAATCCTTTACGTAGATCAAAGTCGACAAGGAAAGAGTTATAACCACTATTTATTGAGAAGGTTTTATTGAAGAAAAGACGACCAGTATTCTCACCTTGAGGCTTAATTCCTGAGCAAGATCCTTGATTCTCCACAACTAAAGGAAGAATGCCATCATCAGTATCAACATAAGAGCGGTCTGTTGCACCCGCTGTTACACCATTTTTAACATAGAGACACATAGTGTAATCACCAATAGGAACATCTAAGCTTGAAATGATTGTTTCGTAATTCTCGCCTTGATATTGCAATAAATCTACTTGCTTTTCATCAAATGTATTAATGTAGAAAGGTTTACGGCTTTCATCGTTTTCGGATGAATTATCTTTTACAGGGACAAGCACAATTTCTGAGAAAGTGGTGACAACATGATTCGCTTGATCAACAGGAGCATCGGAAACATTGAGGGTAAAGGAGCCGATTTCCTGTGTTGAATTGTTTGTAGAAGGGGATGATGAACTAGAAGAATTGCACCCTGATAATAAAATAGAGGTAGTAATTAAAGATAGAACTAATGTTAATTTTTTCATTATGAAACCATATTTTTAGATTTTGGTTAATTTACCCTTTTTTATCTAAACTTATGTCACTAAATTGTGTGTGTAATGTCAGAAGAATATTAAGGACGACTCTTGGGTTGGGAGTTGTTCTTGATATATACCCTTCTTACTTGAAGTTGCTAGGTTGTTGGCTACGCTCATTCGCCCCAATCATATGGTACACCTATACTCATGAGGCCTCATTCACTTGTCGCCGACTGGCAACGACAATGACTTTGGATAGAGTATTAACGCTTAATCAAAGTTGGCAATTTAAAACCAATTAACATCATCACGAAAAAAATTAAAATATCGCTGTTTTCGCCGATCATCGAGAGTGAAGAGGCGACAGGACCTGGACAAATCCCCGCTAATCCCCAACCAATGCCAAAAAGTGCTGCGCCAATGAAGAGTTTTTTATCGATGATTTGAGAAATGGGTAAATTAAAGGTCTCTGAAAATAAAGGTTTTTTCTGTTTTTTAATAAAAATAAGATAAGTCGGCGCAAAGACTAACAGTGCCCCACCCATAACAAAAGCAAGGTCGGGTTTCCAATCCCCTGCAATATCTAAGAAGCCGATAACATTGATGGGATCAACCATGCCAGAAATCACCATGCCCATACCAAAAAGAAGGCCTGATATTAATGCGGTAATGAAAAACATAATCTGTTCCTTAATTAAGAATATGAAGGCGGATAAAAACGGTGATTGCAGCGACGATCATAAAGGTGATGGTGGCAACCATGGAACGAACCGAGAGGCGACCCATGCCACAAATTCCATGTCCACTGGTGCAACCATTGCCTAATTTTGTGCCAATGCCAACCAATAATCCCGCCACCGCAATTAATAGGGTAGAGCCTGAGTAACTCTCTGGAATAGAGTAAAGTCCACCTTGGTCAATCATCACAGTAACTTGGTTAATAATAAAGCCACCTAAAATCATGCCGAGTAAAAAGAGCATTCGCCAAGCCTTGTCGTTTTGGGGAGCAGATTTAGACGGTAGAATACCTGATAAGATCCCACTGATCCCCGCGATCTTGCCATTTCCCCACAACAGTAATACGGCTGACAGTCCTAATAAAATTCCGCCAAATAGGGAAGCCCATGGAAAAGTAAATGACATAATAACTCCTAACTTTCGTTATGCGGACAATATAGATCCTGTAATTGTTGAATTAATATCACCAGTTTTTGATCGGCGAGTGAATAAAAGACTTGTTGTGCTTCTTTGCGTGCCGTTACTAACTGTTTCTTTTTTAATACAGTTAAATGTTGAGAGAGTGCTGACTGACTCAGTACTGAGTTTGCTTGTAATTGACTGACAGGAACTTCACTGCCAATGAGCTGACACAACACCATCAACCGTTCGGAATGCGCAATGGTTTTAAGTAACTCTGCAACAACGGCAGAGTCTTGTCGCATTTTATTTAAATCCATTATTTGACCTCTGTTTACGGATTAGACTTTGCTAATCATACGATGCTCTTTATTTTAGTCAAGACTAATTTAGTTTTCTCTAATTCATATTTTACTAATTTAAAAAACTCTAATTTAGAGTTTACTAATATATAGTTTTGTTCTATTCTTGATCTATTGTTAACCTTGGAGAGGATTCTGGAATGAGCAAGATTGTGATTGTCGGTGGTGTAGCTGGTGGGGCTTCTGCTGCAGCAAGAGCGCGTCGATTGAGTGAAGAGGCTGAAATTATCATGCTTGAGAGAGGAAATTTTGTCTCTTTTGCAAACTGTGGTTTACCTTATCATATTGGTGGTGATATTCAGGAACGTAGTAAATTATTACTTCAAACACCTGAAAGTTTCCTTGCCCGTTTTAATGTTGATGTTCGAGTCAACAATGAAGTGGTAAAGATTGATAAAGAAAATAAAACAGTCACCGTTAAAAATTTGATTGATCAGAACGAGTATATTGAATCTTATCACTATCTTATTCTCAGTCCGGGTGCTGCACCGTTCATTCCTAACATTGAAGGAATATCTAATCCATTAGCCCACTCTCTCCGTAATATTCCAGATATGGATCGTATCTTAGATCTGATTAAATTAAATAAACCTAAACATGCGACGGTCGTCGGTGGCGGTTTTATTGGACTTGAGATGGTTGAAGCTTTCCATCAATTAGGTATTAAAACCACCTTAATTGAAATGACAGATCAATTAATGACTTCGGTAGATAGGGAGATGGCGGGATTTGCGCATGCTGAAGTTAAATCTAAAGGGGTTGATTTACGTTTAGGGGTTGCCCTTGAAGGTGTTGAGTATCAAGAAGCCGATCGCAGTGCGGATCTATTTTTAAGTGATGGTAATAAAATCAGTACCGATCTTATTATTATGGCCATTGGTGTAAGAGCAGAGTCTAAGTTAGCAAAAGAAGCGGGTTTACAACTGGGCGAACTTGGCGGGATCTTTACTACAGACTCAATGCAGACCAGTGATCCTTATATCTATGCGGTGGGAGATGCAATCGAGGATAGAGATTTTGTCACAGGAGAGGCTGGATTTGTGCCATTAGCTGGACCTGCAAATAGACAGGGTCGAATGGCGGCAAATAATATCTTTGGTCGTGATGAAACTTATCAAGGAACTCAAGGCACGTCGATTGTGAAAATCTTTGACTTAGCGGTGGCATCGGTAGGTAAAAATGAGAAATTCTTAAAACGCTCAGCGATCCCGTATGAAAAGGTGTATGTTCACACTGCTAGCCATGCCAGCTATTACCCCGGTGCTGAAGTTGTTTCGCTAAAAATACTTTTTTCTCCTGAAAATGGCAAGATTTTAGGGGCGCAGGCTGCAGGAAAAGATGGCGTTGATAAACGAATAGATATTTTGGCTGTCGCACAACGCGCAGGGATGACCATTGAGCAACTTCAACATTTAGAACTAACTTATGCGCCGCCTTATGGTAGTGCAAAGGATGTGATTAATCAGGCGGCTTTTGTTGCCAATAATATATTGATGGGAGATCTAACACCGATTCATTTTGATCAAATAGATCAGTTAAATGAAAACCAGCTTTTACTGGATGTTCGTAATCCGGGTGAGCTAGAGAAAATTGGTTATATCGAAGGTGCGGTTAATATCCCTGTGGATCAACTGCGCACAAGAATGAGTGAATTGCCTAAAGATAAAGAGATTGTTATTTACTGTCAGGTTGGGTTACGGGGTAACGTTGCTTATCGTCAATTGGTTAATTCAGGTTACCAAGCCAGAAACTTAATCGGTGGCTATCGAACTTATCTGTTTGCGAAAGCCTAAACTCTTCGTACTTATAGTTGCTAGGCTAGGCTAGGCTAGGCTAGGCTAGGCTAGGCTAGGTTTATAACCGTAATGGCGACATTCATTTGCCACGACTAGCAACGCCAATTACTTTGGCTTATACCCTTCATACTTGAAGTCGCTAGGTTGTTGGCTGCACTCGTTCGCCCCAATCATAGAGTACCCCTATACTCATGGGCCCTCACCCACTTGCCGCCTACTAGCAACGCCAATTACTTTGGGTATATATATTATTTCCACTTTGGAATTAAAGAGGCTTTTCCCGTACTGATTAAATTTAATACTACCGGTGCGAAGATTGCGCCTGCTAACATACAAATTGCATTAATCATCTTTTGTACGTCTTGTGTTGCGCTATATAGCCCAAATTCGTCAAAGGCACTACTAATAAAGCTTGCACCAATAATGATCAGAAAAATCATATAAAATTTTCGTGAGAGTCCATTCATTCGTTTTATTTTTTAGTTAATAAAGAGTGCCACCGAGTATACAGTAAAAACCCTATCTTTAGCTGAATTTATACCCTTCATACTTGAAGTCGCTAGGTTGTTCGCCCCAATCATAGACTACACCTATACTCATGGGGCCTCACTCACTTGCCGCCGACTAGCAACGCCAATTATTTGGGGTATAATTATTTGTCGTGCTTATTTTTTTGATAACTCGACATGGATTACCAACAGCAACACTATCACTCGGAATATCTTTATTGACTACACTTCCTGCACCGATAACGACATTATCGCCAATCGACACACCCGGTAGTATTGAGACATTTCCACCAATCCAGACATCATTGCCAATTGAGATTGGAGAGCCAAACTCCGTGATTTGACGTTCAATCGGATCGATAGGGTGACCTGCAGTTGTTATCATGACATGAGGGCCAATAAGGACATTATCCCCTATTTTTACTTCACAAACGTCTAGAATAGTGAGATTGTGATTGCTATAGAAATTATTACCTACATGAATATTAAAACCATAATCACAATAAAAGTTAGGTTCCATATGAGCCTCACCCTGAAAAGAGAGTAAAGACTTTACTATTTTCATACGTTCGGTTAATTGAGTTGGATCCGCCATATTAAATTGATGGCAAATCGATTTCGCTCTCATTCTATTTTGAGTTAGTTCATCATCCCAAGCATTGTATGCCAGACCCGCTAACATCTTTTCTTTTTCTGTTTGGTTGTTCATCATCGCTTCTTATTTATTATACTCTTCATACTTGAAGTCGCTAGGTTGTTGGCTGCACTCGTTCGCCCCAATCATAGAGTACACCTATACTCATGGGGCCTCACTCATTTGCCAAAATCATATTACTTTTCGTACTTTTTTCATACCAATAACTCCAATTGTTTTTAGTTTAGTCATTGTATTATTGAGCTTTTATACTAAATAAGGGAAGAATTAATTTAATTTTGTAATGTAATTTCATGTATTTTAAATATTGTTGGCTATATTAGTTAGACACGAAACAGATACTGTTTCAGAGCCAATAAATTTACGGTAATAACTCCTTTTTTGGCTTAGTGATTTAACCATATTTATAATAAAAGAGAAGTCATATTATGAAATTAAAAACGTTAGCATTCGTTGCAACAGCATTCATCTCTTGTAGTACCCTTGCGGCAGAAGAGTCTTCAAAAGATCCACTGGTCTATGTGGGTGGTTCATTCGGTACAACTGAATTTGATCAAACTGGTTGGGGATCTGATGATTGGTCTTCATATGGTGCTTATGTTGGTACGGGTATTTTACCTGTTGTTGATATTGAAGCGGGCTATCAGAATTTTGGTAACTTCTCTTCTTACGATAGTAATTCAGATGCAGAAACTCTATATCTTGCCGCTCGCGTAGGTATGAGCCTTGGCCCGATTGGTGTTTGGGGTAAAGCGGGTGTGCATAGCTTTAGTTTGAATGATGTTAGTATTTCAGATCAAGCTCAAAATATCGATGAAGATGACACTGATTTTATGTACGGTATTGGTGCTAATTTCTATGCAACGGATCATGTCGCCGTGGGTGTAAGTTATACTATTTTTGAGCTTGGTGACTACAGCAAAGTTAATGTTGCTGCCGCAACCGTTACTTTTAGCTTTTAATTGAGTTTTCTGAGTAGATGATGAATAAAACAGCCACTTTTCTTTTATTATCAGTGCTTTCTTTTGGCTCTTTTGCAGCCAATGAAAGTGGAATGATGACACAAAAATCCAATGAAATTGCGATGGGAATCGGTTTTGATCGAGGTCTTGGCGGTATTATTGAATATAAAAAAAATAAAGTCTCATTTGGTAATGATGGAATTGCTTACGATTATCGCTTAGCAACTGCACCTATTGGTGATGATAGCCATTCTGTACTTTTTGACTGGTATATTGGTGTTGGCGGCTGGGCTGATTGGGATGATGGTTTTGGACCAAGAGTACCTATTGGTATTGAAGCTGACTTTCAAAATAATTTGAGAGCTTATTTTCAGGTCAATCCAGGTGTTGATTTAGAGTCAAATGTTGACTTTGATGTTTCAGCTGCATTTGGCGTTACTTATCGTTTCTAATCCGTAACTTCATTTCTACTTGAGAGTGTCTGTGTAATATACGCAAAGTCATTGGCGTTGCTAGGTTGTTGGCTTCACTTGCCGCCTACTAGCGACTCCAATTATTTTAGGTATATAAGTGAGTTTCGATATATCAATAAGTCAACTCTCTGTCAATTAGTGATCATAATGCAGCGTAATTGTTATTGTTGTGTTATATTTTATTTGTATTTTATCCAATTCAGTTGACGGATTAATAGAGTTGGCGCATTAAAGTTGAATATGCTGCATTTTATTTTATTAAAATGCAGCTTTTTTATGCATGAGTGTATTACAGCTCAATAGCAACCGTTTTTGGATCAAAGCCGCGTAAAATATTACTGAGGGTAATAAAGGCAAAAATAACAATAATAAAGGAGAGATGCCAAGCTTGATTTAAGCCTAATTGAACCAAAATAAGGCTAACAATAGAAGAGACAATCATTTGACCTCCTCCCGACATTGCAGCCGCGACGCCAGCTTGAGTTTTGTACGGTTGCATAACCATTGCCTGAGCACATGGAAGGGCAATACCATTACCTAAGATCATTAATAATTGACCAAGCATCATGAAAATGGGCTCTACTGGAGCAAAAAATAGCCAGATTGCAGCACAAACATGAAGAATTGGGGTGACTAATAACATTCGCTTTGTACCGATTTTAGGTCTGACACGGTTACAAATATTTGTGCCAATAAACATACCAATAGCTGGAATCAAAGCCCACATTGCATAAGTATCTGATGTCATTCCTATCTGGTTCTGCATAATGAATGGCATGACGGAAACGGTGGTGATCATCAGACTGAAATTAAGCCAACCGATAGATGCAAAACTGATAAAGTACCGAGAAGAGAGTAATTGACGGTATTGTATATATATCTCTTTTGCTGATGGAATCGCTTTTTTTTCTGAAACGGTCTCTTTAAATTTAACCGCAATCACCAACCAAGCCATTAATACGTAGCCAAAAAGAGAGATAAAGATAATTAACCAATTAAAGTGATAGTTAATAAACCCCCCAATAACAGGGGCTAACATCGGTGTTATCGACGCAGTCATCGCAACATAAGACATCGCTATGGGTAGTTCTGCTCCGTTGAATCGATCTCTGATTGTTGCTCTTGCAAGCACTGCACAGCAGCCTGTTCCTAAGCCTTGTAAAAAACGGCCTAATACAACATTATAAAAATGCTGATGAAAAAAGATGATTGCCAGTAAACCTAATAATGCGATTAATAGTCCGAATAAAAGCACTTTTTTTCGGCCCAATGAGTCGGATATTGGACCATAAAGGAATTGTGATGGGCCAAAGCCAAGAAGGTAGACACTGATAAGAAGTTGAGCATCATCTATTGAGATATTAAAATCTTTCGCTATCCAAGGTAGAGAGGGGAGAACAAGCCCCATACTGAGCTGACCAACACTAATAATTAAACAAGCAAGCAGGATCGAACGAAAACGGAAGGCTGGCATGATGAAAAGTAGCTTATTGTGAAAGTAATTCGCACTAAGATACTGAATAATAAGTAATCATGCAACCTGGTTTTTCTGTATTTAACTTTGATTGATTAAGAGTAGGGTAACTCAATGGGAAAGGGAAGATCTATAATTTATAATAAATGTGCCTATTTTGTCATATTTAAAGTCGAAATATACCTAAAGTAATTGGCGTTGCGAGTAGGCGGCAAGCGAGTGAGGCGCATAAGTATAGGTATTCTACTTTATTGGCAGAGTATTTTATCTTTATCAATAATGTCTGAGATCATTTCTCTTGCAATATTTAATGAATTTTGGCTACTATTTATTTGTAATGTTGCTAAAACACCATTAATAATTAAGCAGATCTTTTCCGACTTTAATTCTGAGTTTTTAATGTTATGTTTAATTAATAAATCCGCGAATAGTAATTTTGTTTTTTCTTTATATGTTTGACAAGCTAGAATAACTTGTTGATCTTTATTCCAGTATTCACTGTAAGCCAGTTGGAACGGACAACCGTTGAAGTTATCATTTTGAGCACTCGTTTTGATAGCATTAAAATAATAATCAATCTTTTCGGAGAGGTTAAGGTTATCTTGTTTAAACACATCGTGTATTGTCTCCAGAAAACGAGTTCCGTTAATATCTAATGTTTTTGCAATCAGCCCTTCTTTGCTCTTGAAGTACTTATAAATGGTTGCTTTTGATAGACCTGTCGCCGCCGTTATTTTATCCATACTGGTACCATGAAAACCATTAGATGCAAATAGTTCTAAAGACTTATTTAGAGCAAGTAATTCTTTTTCTTTCATTTTTAGACTCCCAGATGGAAAATAGACTTAATATTCTAAACTAAACTAATTAGTTTATCTAGCTTGACAGGCAATAACATCTCCCCTAGACTAAAATGAACTAATTAGTTTATTCTTCTATAATGGATTAGCCTAGTTGATAATATTTGATTTTATTATGGCATTTATTGTGCAAAGGAATTTCACGTTAATAGGGATGTGATGATATGAAAGGTGTAATTGGGACCATATTTTTGTTCCTTCTATTTACCAATTCAACGTTAGCGATCGAGCTAGATATGGATAAAGAGAGTTATTTGAAAAGTATTTCTTTGTTGAGTGGTTTTCAGAGAAGTAACTCAATAAATAGTGTATTTGATGAATCAGCACCCATCATAGATAAAAGTTATTTTTTTGACCAGAAAGTCGATGAATATGAATTATCAGCTAATCAAACAGCATCGACAAGTCAAGATAAGTTAACTGTTCAAACTTCGGCTAATGAAGCACTTAACCAACTTGATCTAAGTATTGATCAATGTCTAAATCGCTTAGATCAATCATCAAAAAATATGTCGAATAATCACCATTTGATGAGGATGAGTGCAAAAATCAATAACACATCAAATGACAATCAGTTTGAGAAAGGGAGTCATTTTTCAAATAATATCGATATTACAAATAGTATTTATAGACGTTTTAAATTTTAAAATATGAGGCATCATTCATTTGTCTATGAATACCTTCAATGACATTAGGTCTATTATACCCCTCATACTTGAAGCTGCTAGGCTGTTGGCGTCGCCCGTTCACCCCAATCATATAGAACCTCTATACTCATGGGGCTTCACTCGCTTGCCGCCTACTAGCAACTCCAATTATTTTAGGTATATTAAGGTAATTATTTTGGCAGATCGCGAGTTTCCTCATGACATTGAGGCCGGTTAACAAGGAAAGTCTTTTTATGAAAAAACGAACTATTGTACTATTATTTATCTCTCATATCGCGGTCACTATTATTGGTTTTGCAGGCGGAATTTACGCTTTACCAATATTAACAGCTCCTGAAGCACCGACGGAGCAGGCTGTAAAAAGTGCGGCTAAAGATGCAAAATATAAAGGAAATTTTGTCAAAGATCTTCAAGATAGTGATGGTTTTCATTGGGGAGAAGGTGTTGTTACCATTGATTCTTCTGTGATTACATTCAAGGGAGAGTTAGCACCTGGACCCGATTATAAAATTTATCTCTCACCTGATTTTGTAGAAACTGAAGCTGACTTTAATCAGTTAAAATCAACAATGGTGAAAGTCGGAGATGTAAAAACCTTTAATAATTTTATTGTTGATATTCCTGAAACAATAAACCCTTCTGATTACACTTCCGTTATTATTTGGTGTGAATCCTTTGGGCAGTTTATTACAGCAGCAAAGTATCAATAACATTATTTATAAATATACCCTTCTTACTTGACGTTGCTAGGTTGTTGGCTACGCTCATTCGCCCCAATCATATAGTACAACTATACTCATGGGGCCTCATTCACTTGCCGCCTACTAGCAACTCCAATTACTTTGGGTATATACCTTTAATATTTGAAGTTGCTAAGTTGTACAGGTATAGGCACAGGTTACCGATTAGCAACTTCTATTATTTTTGATATGAATTGAGACTGACTTCAATCGATCACTTCTTCACGTACTTTGCGGTGATCATCATTTCTATTCCACTATCTAACTTACAGTCTAATTGATGATCTTTTCCTTCAATGATGCGTCTAATGACCGCTTTTGTGCCAATTTTAATTACGTTTGAACTGCCTTTTATTTTTAAATCTTTTACCATGGTGACTTTATCACCAGTTTCAAGAACGGTACCATTAATATCTTTTACTGCATTTGCCTTTTTTTGAGCTTCGAGTTCTTCAGGATTCCACTCATAAGCACATTCAGGACAGACAAGGTTGTTTTGATCTTGGTAGACATATTCAGATTGACAGTTTGGACAAGAAGGAATAGACATGCTGTATTGCTTTCATATAAATAAGTGATGGCAACATGTTACTGTATCTTCTCTGTGTTAGCGAATTTATACTGCTTATTTCCTACCTAATCGCGATTTCTACATTTAAAATAATTGGCGTTGCTGGTAGGCGGCAAACAAGTAAGGCTCCATGAGTATGGGTGTACTATATGATTGGGGTTATACCCTTCAAGCTAGAAGGGTATAAACATCATTTAAGATAATTTATCTAAAATAGATGAAAGCCATTTAGGTAGGGGTATAGACTCGGGTACAAACAAGAACAGGAATGCAGAGAAAGCAATCGAAGCTAAAAGATCTGCAGGCCAATGCATGCCTAACCAATATCGACTAAATCCAACACCGGTTGCCCAAGTCATAAGAATAATCAGTGGAATAAATTTACGGTGACTTAATAAAAACCCGCCCCAAAATAGCACACAGCTAGCTACAAAGATTGTATGGCCTGATGGGAATGAATAGTTCATGCTGTCTTTCCAACTTTCTACTCGCCAATGGTTAACTTGCCCTTTAACATTATCAATTAGCATTGTTTTTTCTTCGTCACTAGACTGATAAAATTCTGCAGGTGAAGAGACGACATGCATTTGAGTGAGCGCCTCTGTATATGGACGCGGAATCTCAGTCGTTGCTTTCAAAACAACCTTAGCACTGAATGCCAAGACTAACAAAATAGCAAATCGAACCCAAAGGGTAAAACACTGCTTAAGTGTCAATCTCATTAGCAATGGAATAAAACAAAGTAAACTAACTGGAATCAAGAAAAAAGGCGAACCAGCGGAATTAGTAAATAAATGATAGATAAAACCACTTGTTTCACTAGAAGGTACGGTAAGATTAGGTTTTTCAGTGAAGAAAAGGAGTAATGATAAAGGAATAAGAAACAGGATTAACGCAATATAGTTTGTTATTTTTTTAGATATAAAATTGTTTAGCATATGAACTTATTATTATTGAATGATATAACGGATAGAACAATTATAGCAACAAGACCAAAATAAGTTCGGTTTGGCAAATAAATGAATTGAGTAATAAGATTCCAAAAATCGGCTGTAATAATAATATATTTCAAATAAAAGAAGGGACTACGTAAAAAGTAGCCCCGATAAAATAATTTTAAACTTTTTGCTCAAGAAGGCTATGCAGTCGCTTTCTCATTAAAAATTGCGATAGTTTCTGTTAATACTTTATCGCCTTTCATCATGCCGTAATCCATCATATCGATAACACCAACATATTTGTTTACGGTATCAGCAATTGCTTGTAGTTCAGCTTGCTTAAAGCGCACTTGAGGGCCAAGTAAGAAAATATCGTAATGGTCTAAAGAATCTGTAAAGGTATCAACAGGTTGAGCATCAATCTCTACCTCAATGTTGTTTGCTGTTGCGTGAGCTTCCATTTTTTTAACAAGCATTGAAGTAGACATGCCAGCAGCACAAAGTAGTAAAATTTTCATCATAATTCCTTATACAACCATCGGTTGGTTAATAATATTGGGTTATAGTATTTATCTTCAATCTAAATTTATTAATTTAAATCTATCAATTCAAACTTATCAATTTAAACCTATAGCCACTATTTAAGCGATTTACTATAGCTTTGAACAAACAAGTTTATTCTGCTAATAATGCATTATTTATCAAATTCGAATAGACAAATATTTATTACCAGCCCTTATTTAAGTTGTTCTTATCATCTATGAAAAAAAATAACGTTACAAATCAAAAATTGAAATTTTGTGACGCAACCGAGATATTTTATTTCGCGATGGAAATAAATGAAACTTACGCGCTAAGTTGCTTATGGTTATGGCTTTTATAGTTATATTTTGTAATAGATAAAATTAATTTGCGAGCCAAATCTCATAATTTGAGCTCAATTTACAAGTTATTGTGATGGTGCTCATAAATTCTTAAAACCAGAATGTAACCGGTTTCTGTAATCGGTTACATTTGTCGTCAGTGAATTAAACTGACAAAATGAATTTTAGGGATTGAAGAAATGAGTACGACAACAGCAACACTTCAAAACTCCATCATGGAGAGAGTCAATAAGGCTTTACCAACTATATTGAAATTTGTTAACTCAAAACCGATTACCGCAATTAAAGAAGGTTTTATGTTAACCATGCCATTAACGGTAATCGGTTCTATCTTCTTACTTCTCGCTTTTGTACCGATCAATGGCTATAACGAATTTATGACAGGCATCTTTGGTGCAGAATGGGCAAAGCCTCTATTTCAAGTAACTGGAGCTACTTTTGATATTCTTGCTTTAGTCGGTGCATTTGGTATTGCCTTTACTTATGTTAAGTATGAAGGACATAACGGTATTAACGCGGGTATCTTAGCGATTGTTTCTATGCTAATTGTAATGAATGCCTTTGTTGTTGCACCAGATGGCACTCAGGTTGGTGGGGTGATTCCTAAAGCCTTCTTAGGGGGAAAGGGATGATTGCAGCGATTCTTATCGGTTTAGCAGTCGGTTGGATCTACTCTCAGATACTAAATCGCAACTGGGTTATTACATTACCAGACAGTGTGCCAGAAGGTGTTTCGAATGCCTTTAAGTCTCTAATTCCTGGTTCAATCATTATTACTTTAGCTTTCTTAACTTATATTTTCTTTGATGTTGCTTTTGATAAGACGTTTATTGAAACTATTTACTCAATCGTTCAAACACCATTACAGAACATGTCTGATTCTTTCTTTGGTGTTGTGGCAATCGCATTACTTATCTCGCTATTTTGGTGGTGTGGTGTTCATGGTCCTGTTCTTGTGATGGGTATCATGGGACCAATCGTCACGGCAAACTCACTGCATAACCAAGCGTTAATCAATGCGGGTGAAGTTCTTGTTGCTGGCGGAAATGCAAAAATCGTAACGAACCAATTTATTGATCAGTTTATTACTGTGGGTGGCTCAGGTCTAACCTTTGGTCTTGTTTGCTGTATGGTGATGTTTGCTCGTTCTAAGCAGTATAAGCAATTAGGTAAGCTTTCATTTATCCCGGGCATTTTTAACATCAATGAGCCAGTTATTTTTGCAACCCCAATCATCTTTAACCCAATCATGCTGATCCCATTCATCTTAGCGCCCGTGACTTCAGCGGTAATGGTTTACAGTGCCATTCAATTTGGATTTGTTGGCCCATTCTCGGCGGTACAGGTTCCATGGACAACTCCAATGGTATTGAGTGGTTTCATTGTCGGTGGTTGGAGTGCGGCACTGTTACAGATTTGCGTGTTCTTAATGACGGTTTGTGTCTACTACCCATTCTTTAAGTATCAAGACAAGATGGCAGTACAAAACGAAGTTGCTGAACAATCTTAATATTAAGAACTAAAACAAACTATTAATGAGTGATAATCAACAACAATAGGTTGTCACTCAAACTAAAATATTCAAGGAATAATAAAATGAAATTTCCACATGATTTTCTTTTCGGTGCAGCAACCGCGTCATATCAGATTGAAGGTGCTTGGGATGTTGATGGTAAAGGTGTAAGTAACTGGGATGTATTTACTAAGATACCGGGTAAGACATTTGAAGGTACAAATGGTGATGTTGCTATCGACCATTATCACCGTTATAAAGAAGACATTGCGCTAATGGCTGAGATGGGAATGGAGTCTTACCGTTTCTCTATCGCTTGGACTCGAATCTTGCCAAATGGTACGGGTGAAGTTAATCAAAAAGGCATTGAATTCTATAACAATGTGATTGATGAGTGTCTTAAGCATGGTATTGTTCCTTTTGTGACCCTGTATCACTGGGATCTTCCTCAAGTGCTTGAAGAGAAAGGCGGCTGGTTAAATAAAGATACCATCGACGCCTACCTAGATTATGCACAAATCTGTTTTGAAGCCTTCGGTGACCGAGTTAAAAACTTTATTACCTTTAATGAAACCGTGGTATTTACCGCACTGGGTTACCTTGCTGGCGCGCATCCCCCTGGTATTCAGAACGATCCAAAGAAATATTTCCAAGCGACCCATAACGTATTTTATGCGCACGCGCGATCAGTGATTGAATATAAAAAATTAAATCAATTTGGTGAAGTGGGTTTAAGTCATGTATTCAGCCCAGCATTTAGTGTGGATGACAGTGAAGAAAACAAACTTGCGGAATATCATGCTAACCAATTCAACACCCATTGGTTCTATGATCCAATTCTTTTAGGTCACTATCCAGAGTACGTGGTGGCAGAGCTTGAGCGTCAAGGTTTAACGCCAGATTGGACGGAAGAAGAACTACAAACACTAAAAGAAGCCGCACCATTAAATGACTTCATGGGCTTGAACTATTACCAACCAATGCGTGTTGAGAAATGTCCTGAAAATATTGAAACAATTGAAAGCACGCGTGAAAACTCAACAGGTTCTCCAGGCAAGCCTAGTTTTGATGGCGTATTCCGTACCGTTAAAATGGATGACAAACGCTATACCAAGTGGGATTGGGAAATTTCACCTGAAGGCTTTGTTAGTGGTTTAGAGATGCTGAAAGATCACTATGGTCAGATCAAGCTTTATATCACAGAGAATGGTTTAGGTGATGAAGATATTATTATCGAAGATACCGTGTGTGATATTCCGCGTATTAACTTTATTAACGATCACCTTGTGGCAGTGAAAACGGCAATTGACCGTGGTGTTCACATCAAAGGGTATTACGCGTGGTCTGCTATCGATCTTTTAAGCTGGTTAAACGGTTATAAGAAACAGTATGGCTTCATTCACGTTGACCATAACAATGACCTAAAACGTGGTAAGAAAGCCTCTTTCCATTGGTACCAAGAGGTGATTCAATCTCGCGGTGCAAACTTAAAATAACAATCATCAAATTAGGCTACCTTTGGGTAGCCTTAAGAGGTCGATATGAGTAAAGAGATTTTATTAGCATTTGATATTGGTGGCACACAAGTTAAATATGGCGTTGTGACTAAAGAGGGTGAGATTTTAGAAAAGGGCGCCATTGATACCAGTCATTCTGGGGATGAGATTGTTGCTAATATTGTCAAAATAAAAAATCAACTTGCTAAACAATATCCTTTGCATGGTGCCTCTTTCTCAATGCCTGGTTTTGTTGATGTAAATAGTGGCTATTTAGAAACTGCGGGCGCTATTTATGATTTTTATGGCCTTAACTTTCGTGACTTAATGTTAGAGAAGTTAGGTCTACCTGTTGAGCTAGATAATGATGTAAATTGTGTTGCGATGGCAGAGAAGTGGTTAGGCAATGGCAAAGGAATTGATAATTTTCTTTGCTTTACTATCGGTACTGGCATTGGTGGTGCGGTTGTCATTAATAATCAAATTGTTCGTGGTCATAATTTTAGAGCCGGTGAATTTGGTTTCACACTTGCAAATAATCCATTTAAAGCCGAAAGAAAAGGCAATGGACTAAGTGACACCGCTTCAATTTATGGCGGATTACGAAAGAAACTGGTTCGAAGAAAGCCTGAATTAAATTTTGACGAAACCTCTGGCAAAGACGTTTATCGATTAGCAGAAAATGGCAATAAAGATGCCCAACAAGTCATAGAAGCATTTTATCAAAGTATTGCTATCGGCATCTACAACCTGACTTTTGCCCTCAATCCACAAAAAGTGTTACTCGGTGGGGCGATTAGCGCAAGAGAAGAGATCTACCCTGAAATCACTAAAGCTTTGCAATATATTTTAGAACGAGAAGCACCGCAATTTAAGGTTCAAGTTTCAGATTTTGTCACTCTTGAATCTACCGCATTTAATAATGATTCTGGAATTATTGGTGCTGCTCATCACTTTTTTATGATGGCTGAGACGCGTAAATAGTCTCGCTCTTATCTCAAATTTTTATGAATTAATTAAAAGGAAAGACCCCATGTTAACTGCTGAAACGTTAGAAATGACCGTTATGGAACTGATTATTAATGCTGGTGAGTCAAAGTCATGTGCAATGGAAGCCTTAAGTGCCGCTAAAAAAGGTGAGTGGGATAAAGTCGATTCGCTATTAAGAAGCCTCTGCTGCGGCATCTAAGCGCGCCCATGATGTTCAAACGGCTCTTGATTGGTATGGATGAAGGTGAAGGAAAAGTGCCAGTAAACCTCATTATGGTTCATGCGCAAGACCATATTATGACGGCAATGCTAGCACGAAAGAGATGATTGTTGAGATGATCGATATTCATCGAAGATTACAAGCACTGTAATTGAAAATATCAAAAGGGAATGCTCTTTAATCTTATCCCTATTGAATTAGTTTATACCTAAAATAATTGGCGTTGCTAGTAGGCGAACGAGTACAGCCAACAACCTAGCGACTTCAAGTATGAAGGGTAGAGTTATTTTAAATTTAAGGAAGAATATCATGTTAAAAATTGCGATTGTTGGTGGTGGTTCAAGTTATACGCCAGAAATTATTGAAGGCTTTATTAAACGACATCAACAATTACCGGTTACTCATATTGACCTTTTTGATATTGAAGAGGGGCGTTACAAAGTAGAAACCGTTGGGGCGCATTGGCAAAACGAATGATCGAAAAAGCCGGTGTTGATATTAAATTAAACATTACCTTTGATCGTAAAGAAGCCTTAACCGGTGCCTCGTATGTCTGTTCTCAAATGCGTGTCGGTATGATCCCAGCCCGAATTGAAGATGAACTATTAGGCCATAAATTTGGCATGATTGGTCAAGAGACAAATGGTATTGGTGGTTTTGCTAAAGCAATGCGTACCATTCCTGTGACGCTGTCACTTTGTAAAGATATGGAAGAGATCTGTCCTGATGCATGGTTAATTAACTTCACTAATCCATCAGGCATTATCACTGAAACCGTGTTAAAACACTCCAATGTCAAAGTGGTGGGTCTTATGTAATGTTCCAGTTCATACTCAGTACGGTATTGAAGAGGTGTTAGGTAAAACCTGTCAGGTACAGTTTGCTGGTCTTAATCACTTTATTCATGCATTCCACGTTTGGGATCAAGGTCAAGATCGTATTGATGAGTTAATTGAACGTATGACCAATGGTGAAGAGTTTAATCTTCCCTAAAAATTTAGGTGAGGTCACTTGGATCCCTGAACAACTAAAACACCTTGGTGCATTGCCGTGTGGCTATCATCAATATTATTACAAACAAGATGATGCAGAGAAGAAAGAGCTAAAAACAGAAAATTTTGTTCCTCGTGGTGAAGAAGTTCAAGCAATTGAAACGGAACTGTTTAAGCTTTATGAAGATGTAAATCTTAGCGATTAAACCACCCCAATTACAAGAACGAGGTGGTGCATATTACTCTGATGCAGCATGTAACTTGATTAGCGCGATTCATAACGATGAGCGTATTTTAATGCATGTTAATGTTCGCAATAATGGCACGATTTCAGAACTTCCTGCAATGATTGTGCCATTGAAGCAACATCAGTCATTACCTCGTGTGGTCCTCAGCCATTAAATCTTGAACCAATTACAAACCCTGCCATTCGCGGTACACTTCAATTACAAAAAGCATTTGAAGAATTAGCCGTAGATGCCGGTGTAAATGGTGATTATGGTGCGGCACTTCAAGCGTTAACCATTAACCCATTGGTACGAAAAGGCACAGTAACCAAAGAGATTTTAGATGAGATGATTGCCGTTCATAAGGCGGATTACCTACCTCAGTTTGTATAGCAATATAGACTTAAAATAATTGGCGTTGCTAGTCGGCGGCAAGTGAGTGAGGCCTCATGAGTGTAGGTGTACTACATGATTGGCGCGAACGAGTGTAGCCAACAACCTAGCAACTTCGAATATGAAGGGTATAAAGTAATTAAAGCCCAACAACTCTAATCAATTGGGAAGTGGGCTTTAAATCAGGTTGATATTAAAAATAACTTTTATTATAAAATCAAATGAGGTATTTATACTTACTTAGAATATAAAACCTCTTTTTCCCTTTGGAATCGATATGACCACTATAAATGATATTTGTCGTAAAGTTGGCTTTTCAAAAGCGACGGTTTCTCGCGTCCTCAATAATACTGGACAAGTAAAACAGTCAACCAAAGACATTATCTATCAAGCAATGGAAGAGATGAATTATCGTCCAAGCTCTATTGCCCAGGCATTAGCGACAAATTCTTCTAATAGTATTGGGTTGGTTTTATCTGATTTTGATGGTGATTACTTTGGGCGATTACTAAAACATGCATCATCAACGGCGGATAAACTAGGAAAGCAGTTAGTCATTGCTGATGGTCATAATGATGCAGAGCAAGAAAAGAAAGCTGTTCATTTTTTAGTCGATCGTAAATGTGACATTATTATCCTTTATTCTCGTAAACTCTCCAATGATGATTTGATTAAACTAAAGCAAACCTCCTCGGTTCCAATTATTAATGTTGGCCATGTTTTAACGGAAGATGCTGGTTTTTCTATTGGGATTGATCACCAACAAGCTGCAACGTTAGCGATGCAGTACCTTGTCGATAATCATCACCAACAGATTGGTTATATTGGTCCAACACCCGTGACATCGACCTCTATTATTCGTTTTAATACCTTTAGAGATACGGTACTTGAACTTCAGAATATCAATCAAGATAAAAAGGAGAGTCAAGACCACTTAAATCCTAGATGTTATAACTTCACAGATGGTTATACCGCTTCTGAAGGTTACCATGCGGCGACGGAGTTATTAAAACGTCCTCAGCCATTGACGGCTATTTTTGCGGCTAGTGATGGATTAGCGATTGGAGTGTTAAAAGCGATCAAAGAAGCAAACTTACGTATACCAGAAGATATTTCACTAATTGGGATTGATAATGATGTTAATAGTCAATTTATGAGCCCGTCATTGACTACGATTCATCTACCTATTGCCAATATGATCAAAGAGGCATTTAGTTTTGCCGAACAAGTGATGGTAGATAATGAACTTAAACCCAAACAAGTTTCATTAAAAGGATCATTGATCGAGCGTGAATCTACACGCCCTAACACTGTTTAAGTCTCTGGCTAACTGTACTTTTATACTCTTCATACTTGAAGTTGCTAGGTTGTTGGTTGTACTCGTTCGCCGACTAGCAACGCCAATTATTGTAGGTATAGCCAACTCTACGACTTACTTAGGTGAGAATAAGATATCTTGAGGATCATCTAACCATTGAGGGAATTTTTTCATAATCTGACTAAAAATAGGCGAGGTTAAATGAGTTTGTAACCAACGTCCTGTCTGGGGATATGGACTTCCTTCAAACCATTTTTTATCTACGTGCGCAAACTGACGTATAAAAGGAAAGACCGCATAATCAGCCAATGTCGGTTGCTCGCCCATTAAATGCTCTTGACCTGTTAAACGCTCTTCTAGTTGCTGAATAAAGATCTCACATTGTTGACGATACTCCTCTTTTGATTGCTCCAAATGACGATCGGCATATTTATACTTATCTAACCAAGGTTTAAATTGTTGATCATTTTCTTCGATTAACTGCATTATTGCTTTCTGCTGATTGTTGCCATTTAAAAGAAAGTTTGCTTCAGGGCTTTGGTTTTGTGTTAATCCCCAAACCATAATATCTAAGCTTTCATCAATGACTGAACCATCCTGTAACTGAAGAACTGGGACTGTCCCTTTTGGTGATATATCCAACATCGCTTGCGGTTTGTTTTTTAATATAATCTCTCGAAGAATAACCGATTGATTACCTAAGAAAAGGCCAAGGCGACCCCGCATCGCATAAGGGCAACGACGAAAAGAGTAGAGTATTGGTAATAATTCCATGTTAAGCCTGTGTGTGGAATAGAAACTGAATAAAGTTAATCATAGATAATTAATAGAATCAATGAACATTCATTATCTATACCTTAAGTCATTGGCGTCGCTCGTCGGCGGAAATAAATGGGATTCCATGAATATAGAGGTACGCTATGATTGTTATAAATGAAAATAGCCTACAACTGAGTAACTTAAAGGAAAAGCGAGAGACGGAATTTAGCCATAATGACTTGATTATTAATCTACTATTTTGGATCTATACTTAAAAATTGACATGATCAATATTTTTATATGATTCAAAAGGATTTGAAATGCAACAAATAAAAAATAAACAGTTACTTACTTTTTTAGTTTCAGAAGAGAGCGAAAATCACATTAAAGTGACGAACCCAGCTACGGGTGAGTTAGTGGGATGTGTCCCATACTTATCTGAAACTGAGATCGTAGATGTGATAGAGAAGTCAAATATCGCTCAAAAGGAATGGGCAGCCATTTCTCTTAAACAACGATCGACATTATTAACTCGTTGGTATGAGTTGTTGATTGAAAATCAAGATGATCTTGCTCGTTTGATGACCTTAGAACAAGGTAAACCATTAGCCGAAGCAAAAGGTGAGGTGATATACGGTGCAAGTTTCATTCAATGGTTTGCAGAGGAAGCAAAACGCACATATGGAAATACAATCCCTGCCGGAACATCAGACAAAAAACTGATGACAATCAAACAACCGCTTGGCGTAGCCTGTGCAATTACACCATGGAACTTCCCTATTGCGATGATTACTCGTAAAGCGGGTCCAGCACTTGCGGCAGGTTGTAGTTTTATTGTTAAACCTGCTGAATTAACCCCTTTATCTGCGTATGCGGTCGTTGAGTTGGCCTATCAAGCAGGTATTCCAAAAGATGTACTGCAAGTTGTGATGGGGGAAAAAGCTTCGGCAGTCGGCGGTATTTTTACGTCTCACCCTTTGATTAAAAAGCTTTCATTTACCGGTTCAACGCCAGTGGGGCGTTTGTTGATGGAGCAATGTGCAAGTACGGTCAAGCGTACCTCAATGGAGCTAGGTGGTAATGCACCCTTTATTGTTTTTGATGATGCAGATTTAGATCAAGCCGTTACAGGAGCAATTGCCTCTAAATATCGTAATGCAGGCCAGACATGTGTTTGTGCGAACCGCTTCTATGTTCATGATGCTGTTTATGATCAGTTTATTGCTAAGTTTGATGCTGCAGTTAGCAAGTTATCTGTTGGTAATGGCTTAGATGAAGGTATTATGGTCGGTCCTGTCGTAGAGCAGAAAGCAAAAGACAAGATTCAGCAACTGATTAATCGTACCTTAGAGCAAGGTGCATCGTTAACGTCTGAAATGAAAGCATTACCAGGCTTATTTATGGCACCCGTCATCCTTCGAGATGTCACTCATAATATGGATATTGTACAAGAAGAAATTTTTGGCCCTGTCGCACCGGTTATTCGTTTTAGTAATGATGAAGAGCTGATTACTATGGCCAACGATACCATTTATGGCCTAGCTGCTTACTTCTATAGTCAAAATATCCATCGTATTTTCAAAATTTCAGAGTCATTAGAATACGGCATGATTGGCATCAATGAAGGCATTATTTCTACTGAGGTTGCCCCTTTTGGTGGGGTTAAACAATCAGGTATTGGACGTGAAGGAGGAAAAGAGGGGATTGAAGAGTATCTGGATGTGAAATACTTGTGTTTTGGTAATAACTAGTTCTCTGATTATTTTAGCGATAAATAGCAAAAAGGTTATGAAATTTGATAAATTCATAACCTTTTTAATTGAATTAAATAATAAAAAGATAAATTAAACAGAAAAGTAGGATTAAAAAAAGTCTGCTAATTTAAATTTAATATATTGTCACTCTAATTAATATTCAACAACAACTTCTTCTTTTACAACAATATCAACCATACATTCATAACCGACTACAGTCGCATAATGAATGCCATCTTGCTTTCTTGTTGACGTTACTTGATAAGCATTTATTTCACTATGACGATTTTTTAATATCTCAACACCTAAGTTAATTGCATTTCGTCTTAAATTATCATTTCTCGCTGTGGTTCTATCAACTAGATTACATTGTGTAGCTTGCTCACTAGTAATTTCAATTGGTTTATCCATTGGCATCGTCACTTGGTCATTCGATGAGCAGGCTGAAATAACAAAAACTGAACCTAACAAGAATGCTATTTTATATTTATGTAACATAGATTACCCCTCTACTAATATTAATTTCAGTGTAGGACTAAATTTTGATAACACAAATTTTAATTTATATGACTAAATATTTTTTCATATAAATTATCTGGTTAGTCTCTGATATTTTATTCCATATCGCTGTTATATCGTGGCTATTTTAATTTTATGACAATTTTTAATATAATATAAATTGCAGGTAGGATGTAGGCTAAATTTATCTGCCCTGCAACTAACGCCATTCCAATATCATCTAACGTATTGACCCAACTATTTTGTAGCTCGAAGCTGATTTGTGAACCAAATCCCATCATGTGTTTGTTATACATAGGTATTGCTAAGAATGCCCAAATAAGAAAAACATAACACCCTAAAAATGATACAACTTTATTCATTACTGTTTATTTTCTATGTTAAAAAAGTGGTATAGATAATATAGCCAACACCTTCTTATTTTATAATAAGAGAATTAAAATTATTATCATACTAAGATTAGAAATTTGAGGTTTTTAAATCATAGGAATGTGACTTTAAGGTAATGTATTTCAATCACATACAATGATGTGATTGAGATACATTCAATGCTTTTTTAAACAAGTTCTGTTGCTCGTTCACCTGCACCTTGAGAGGAACGATCACTATTGGCAACTAAGATCGCTGTCGCGGTCTGTTTTAACTGATTCCATTCTTGATCTTTAACAAATATTCCATCACGCCAAGAGAGTTCCCTTTGACGTTTAAACTCAGAGGCTGAAATATGCTTTTTATAATTCTGGTAACAAGCCGAAATATCAAAATCTGTTAACGATAATTCAATAGTGATCGACTGTTGACTGATGTTTTTGTCTTGCTCTATGTACTGCTGAGTAACCTCTTTTTTCCAATAAAGAGCTCAGGTGTTACTGCCCCTCGATTTAAAAAGTAAAGTACAGATCCTGAACTACTTTTTGTTGTCCATTGAGTCTTACACGCGATGCCTTTTCCTGCTAATTTAACCAATTCACTGTAAGCTAGCCATCGATTATGACAGTTATCTAATTGGATTGTTAAGGATTTTCTGTTGTTCTCTGCCATTAATTCTAATGCATAATCGATAATAATAGGAAGATGATAAGCCAAGCTACATTGATGTAAGTTTACCGTCATTAAAGTCTTATTTTGAGCAGATTGATCCGTTGATGTTTGAATATCAATTGGAAAATCAGGTTCACTTTTCATAAACTGACTTGCTCGATTAAAATGTTCTACACCATCAAGACCTATCATTTGTAGTTCTGTAACCATATTAGCAATAATATCCGCTTCACCACACTTACGTTGCATTCCCAAGAATGCTTTAGAAACTAAGGTAACCAGTTCATTATTTGATACGATCATAGTGATAACTCTCCATTGTTATTATTCTGATTAAGATGACTAGGAAGTAGAGGGAATAACCAATCATCAAGCTCTATTTCATCAAGCAATGGCGCACCTTGGAAAAAGGTCACTTGTACCCAACGATCGGAACGAGGATCGAATTTCGTTGCCCCAAATAATGCTAATTTACAGCGCAGTAAATGCATAGGTAAGGCATTTTGATGTAGAACATTCGATTGAATATCACCCATCACTCTATTTCCAAGAGTCCATACTCGTCTAACAATGGTTCGATATTGTGGTTGATTAAGTAAGAAGTCCGCAATGCTTTGAGTTTGTGGTGCATTGACTAAAGCTTGGTATAAATGAGAAGTTTGGCGTCCAATATCAAGAGGCAATTCACGTTCTTCTCCTAACTCTTCCCCTCTGACACCTAGACGAGGCTCTTCTTTGTCTTCTGAACGATACCAGAACCAATAGCTATTCTCAGGCAGGGTATAATCCGTTTCAATTGCCCATTGATAGCGACTTTGTATTAATGTTACCAATTCATTGACTTTCTTTCCGCGAGGAAGTGAATAAGCTTCATCACTGTTCATCTGATCAGAGAATTGATCCACTTTTTCTGGATAAATTTCCAGTAAACAAGACAGAATAATTTCTTGTGTCTCTAATGAAAGGGTATTGTTCTCTAAAATAAAATCAGACCATGTTGAAGCATTTAATGCTGTGTGTATTAATTCTGCTTGTAATTGATTTAACTCTTGAACAGCGCTGTGATTTAGTTGCTGTTGGTGAGCATTGATTGTGGTGGTTTGAGTTAAATGAGCTTTAGCTTTAGAAATGAATACCTTTAATGCATAAGCTTTCTCTTTGGTCACTGAAGATGCAAGTACTGTTGCAACTGCACGTTCTCTGGTTGTCATCCATTGATCAATAATATTTGGGTGATTGATAAGATAAGGCGCCATTCCTAAACCTGTCGCATTGCCGACACCTAAGAAACGTTGGAGACCTCGATCTAACGTGATTGCGTTATTACCGCCTTTTTGTTTCGCTAAATAATGGACCCAATCAAGACTAAAAAGACGAAGTAGATAAACTGCACACATTTGAGCACTAAATGACTGATTAAAATCTGGATTATCTTCAAGAAGCTTAAAGTCAGCAATGCCAAATTTTCCATTACCATAAACAGCTGTAGTACGGAGGATATAGCCGACATTGGCGAGTTCTTCTGCTTTAGGTTGCTGTCCATTTGCTAGTTGATCGATAATATGATCAAAAACGCGAACACTTTTATTGGCGCGAGCTAACACGAGAACGTTATTGGGGTTTCTGCCAGCTTCTTGGAGGGGCACATTTTGTTGTAATTGAGTCAGGAGGTTAATATCAACATCGCCCATCACTAAAGCGAATGTCACATCCCATTTTTCCGCAATGACACGATCATTACGTTCATGATCTTCGATTTGATCACAAAAGATCACTAAATTATAATAATGGTTTGGCGTCATAATTTTATAAATAACATGACCATAACCTTGTGGAGAGAGTTGCCATTCACTTTGACTGACTTTCCACTGTTCTTTTGCCATTTTTCTGGTTAATGAGCGCACAAAGCTAATGCGATTTTGGTGCATTGCGCCAAGACGATCGGGTTTCATCACAATATTGGCATTGCGTATTTCTTTAGTAATATCTATTGTTTTTTCTGTATTAATAGAACGATTTGCATCCATTTTGCTCACCTCTATCTTACTGATTTATTGGTTATTATTGTTACGACTTAAGTCGATATACCCTTCTTACTTGAAGTTGCTAGGTTGTTGGCTACGCTCATTCGCCCCAATCATAGAGTATACCTATACTCATGAGGCCTCATTCACTTGCCGCCTACTAGCCACTCCAATTACTTTGGGTATAGTCGTGTGAATAAAATTAAGCACCACATATAGACGTCACTGTCTATTGTGGTGTTAATTCGCTGTTTTTATCTGGTATACAAGTTTGCTTTTGGTATTTTATAAACCTTGTTCTTTCGCCATTCGCATCGCAATTTGTGGTGCATTCCAAAGAGAAGGTAATAATATTAACGATACAGGAACAGCGGTAATCACAATGAATGATTGCAGAGCACCAATACCACCAGAACCTAAGGAAATTAAGATCAGAGCCACAACCCCCATCATTACCCCCCAGAATGTTCGAACAAAGACATTCGGCTCTTTATCACCACTGACCACGACACTGATGGTATAGGTCATCGAGTCACCGGTCGTCACAATAAAAATGGTGGTTAAAATTAAAAATAAGATCGATATTAGTGTTGGCATTGGTAATTGTTGAGTGATGCCTAACAAGGCTCCTGGAAGGTTAAAGCCTTCGAATGCACTGCTAACACTACCAGGGTTTGAGATTTCAAACGCAAGACCTGAACCTCCAACAATCGTGAACCAGAAGCAGGTAGTTAATGGCGCAACAATACTGATGATCGAAACTAATTGGCGAATAGTACGTCCCGCTGAAATTCGAGCAATAAAAATTGCCATCATTGGGCCATATCCTAAGAACCAACCCCAAAAGAAGACAGTCCAGCCACTTAGCCAGCCCTCATCTCCACGATAGGTAGCCATTGGAATAAAGTTATCAATTAATGAGCCTACACCTTGGATATAACCGTTAACGATAAAGTTAGTGGGGCCAAATATCAGAATATAAACCATCAAAGCAACGGCTAATATAACGTTATAACGACTGAGGATCTGCATGCCACGATTAAGCCCACTAATTGCAGATAAGGTATACATAGCAATGGCAAATAGCACCACAATCAATTGAGTTGTAAAAGTATCAGGAACATCAAAGAGAGCATTTAAGATATAGCTCACTTGCAACCCTAAGAAACCAATCGGGCCAATAGTTCCTGCCGCAACAGCGATAATGCAACATGCGTCAATAATCGCACCTAATTGTCCGGTTAAAACGCGCTTGCCTAATAGAGGGTAAAGTAAAATACGTGGCTTTAATGGCAAGCCTTTTTGATAATGAAGATACATCACCACAATTGACGTTAAGCTGCCGACAATTGCCCACGCTAAGAAAGCCCAATGCATGAAAGCTTGAGTTAAGGCATTAATTGCTTTTTGAACATTATCATCTGGCGTTCCAAACAATGGCGGTGGTGATATAAAGTGAGCAATGGGTTCAGCAGCCGCCCAGAAGACACCACCACCAGCAAGTAGAGTACAAAATATTATTGACATCCATTGGAAGCTACTCATTTCTGGTTTGACATTACCACCGAGCACAACACGACCTGTTCTACCAGCAGCTAAGCCAAGACCAATTAAAAATGTTAATAAAAGAAGTAGTTGCCAATAAGGGCCAAATATTTTCACTGACCATGAAAAACTGACATTGACTAGATTAGACAATAGAGTTTGATCATAAAGTGCGAGAGCAACAAACAGAGAGATAAAACCACCGCTATACCAAAACACAGGGTTTTGTAAGCTAGATTTCATATTGCGCTCAGGTTGTAAATTAGATGAATTATTTTTATTTAATGGTGTATCGTTTTGTGTGGGATGATTTTTCTTATGACGAGAAACCGTATTTATTGTGTCTGACTTAATTATATCTGACATAGTCTGACTCCATCAGTACTAGTTGCAGTTGCAAATGTGAGTTTAACCAACTCTCTTTGAATAAATAAAAGAACATTTGAGTACCTTTACCAAAGAGAGCAAGTTTGGGTTAAATGATTAAATAGGCTTTAATCCTTGTTGCAGAAATTGATACCAGTTTTCACCGATAATTTGACCAACCTCTGGTTCACTAAAGCCATAATGGAGGAGTCCATTATAGATATTCTCCATACCGGAACTTCCACAGAACCAAGGGAGAGCATCAGGCCATCCACTGTTAGATTTCGAGCCTTCGCCATAATCCATAGATTTTGACCATCTGCCATTTCTCATCCACTCTAAAACAGATTGTGGTTGATTAAGGCATAAGTCACTACCTATACCAAGATGTTCGACACCAACCATATCCGCCGTTTTAGCGACCATTTGACAGAAGTCATTCAGGGTACATTGACTGCCATTTGGAAGATGGAAAGGGTAAAGACTAAACCCGAGTAATCCACCTCTTTCCGTCATTGCTTTAATCACGGTTTCCGACTTATTTCTTAGTGCATCATGGGCAAATAGCGGATTCGCATGACTAATGCAAATAGGTCGAGAAGAGTGCTCAATTGTTTCTAGTGTTGAACGCTCAGCACTGTGTGACATATCAATGATCATGCCGACTCGATTCATCTCTTGAATTGCTTGTTTGCCGAATCGAGTGAGCCCCGTATCATCACTTTCATAACAACCTGTCGCTAATAGGCTTTGGTTGTTATACGTTAACTGCATAATTAACAAGCCTTGCTGTCTCATGACTTCAATCAAACCGATTTCGTCATCGATAGGCGAACAGTTTTGAGCACCAAGAAAGATCCCAACTTTGCCAGTTTGCTTTGCCAGTTGAATATCCTCTACAGAGCGAATCGGCATGATAAGGTCTGCATATTTCTCAAAACGTAAATTCCATTCAGCAAAACGAGTTAATGTTTCACGGGCTGTTTCGTGATAAACCAACGTGGCATGAACAGCCGTGATCCCGCCCGCTTTTAATGTTTGAAAGTACTCTCGATTCCAGTTGCAGTATTGCAAACCATCGATCACTATACGTTGTTGATACATATCCGCTCCTTGGTTGATTGGCTTATACCCGTCTTACTTGAAGTTGCTAGGTTGTTGGCTGTGCTCATTCGCCCCAATCATATAGAGCGCCTATACTCATGGGGCCTCATTCACTTGCCGCCTACTAGCAACTCCAATTACTTTAGGTATATACCCGTCTTACTTGAAGTTGCTAGGTTGTTGGCTGTGCTCATTCGCCCCAATCATATAGAGCGCCTATACTCATGGGGCCTCATTCACTTGCCACCGACTAGCAACTCCAATTACTTTAGATCTACAATTTTTTCTTATTAATAAGGACGTTGATAAGCCGTTTTAACAACAGTGTAGAACTCACGGGCATATTGACCTTGCTCTCTAGGGCCAAAGCTAGATTCTTTTCTGCCACCGAATGGGACGTGATAGTCAGTGCCAGCCGTTGGAAGGTTTACCATGACACAGCCAGATTGAGCCTGTTGTTTGAAGATGGCACTTGTTTTTAGGTTTTGAGTGATGATTCCACTTGTTAATCCAAAGCGGGTTCCATTGGTAACTTCAATTGCTTCATCTAAGTTCGAAACTCGAATGACGGAAGCTAATGGAGCAAAAACTTCTTCTTGGTTAACTTCCCAGTCATTCTTAGTGTTCAAGAAAAGAGTAGGGGACATGTAGTAACCATCATGTTGTAGAGACAATTGCTCTCCACCAAAGGCTAATTCAGCGCCACTCTGACGAGCGTTTTCAACCCAATTTAAATTAGAAGCAAGTTGCTTATCGTCAACAACAGGACCCATGAAGATATCTTTTTCTAATGCGTGACCTACTTTTAAGGTGCTCATGCGTTGAATTAGTGCATCGACATATTGATCATGAACGCTATCCATAACCACTAAACGAGAAGACGCGGTACATTTTTGCCCTGCACCAGAGAAAGAGCCTGCAATTGTTGCTTCAACGGCTAGCTCAACATCTGCATCATCAGCGATAACTAAGGCATTCTTACTGCCCATTTCAAGCTGGCACTTAACAAAGTTAGGGGCGGTAGCGGCTGCAATCTTACGGCCTGTATCGACAGAGCCAGTGAAACTGACGCCATCAATTCCTTTTGCATTGATTAAAGTATCCCCAACAATAGAACCACTGCCTAAAACAAGGTTAAAAGTGCCAGCGGGAATACCTTGTTGACGAGAGATAATCTCTGTTAGCGCTACCGCACTTGCAGGGGTTAAGTTTGATGGTTTCCAGATAACACTGTTACCAAAAGCTAAAGCAGGTGCAATTTTCCACGCTGCTGTTGCAGTAGGGAAGTTCCAAGGTGAGATAATTGCAATCGTTCCCACGGCTTCTCGGGTCACATCAACAGAGACACCTGGACGTACAGAGCACGCATTTTCCCCTATTTGACGGAGGACTTCTGCTGCATAATATTGAAAAAATTGACCAGCACGATAAATCTCACCACGACCTTCTGCGAAAGGTTTACCTTCTTCGCGTGAAAGTAGGGTACCCAGCTCATCACAGCGAGCAATCAGTTCATCGCCAATTGCCTGAAGAGCGGATTGCTTATGCTCAAGTGTTGTCTGTTCCCAAGTCGGTTGAGCTTGATTGGCTGCTGCAATCGCTTGACCAACTTGGTCTTGGCTTGCTTGAGCAAAGTTACCGATTGACTCGGTAATATCTGATGGGTTGATGTTAGCAACACTGTTAATACCTTGTTGCCATTGACCGGCAATAAATAACGACTTTTCAGTTTCTATACCACATACTTGTGTCATTGGGTGTCCTTACTATCATGAGATAGGATTTAATAAGATTGAATTTTTAATATTTGATAAATGAATCAACTGTTTTATTGTCATACGTCTTTTAAAATTTTAATAAGAAGCTGATAAAAATAGTTTGTTAAGCGTTGATAATTGAATCATTGACGGCTGCATAAACAACAAACTCTACCAACATCTCTTCGCGAGCTAATCCTGCGACGACAACAGCGGCTCGATTTGGGAATGGGGCTTCAAAATATTCAGCGTAGACAGCATTTACCGTGGCTAAATATTGACGATCTGTGACGTAGATCAAAACCTGAAGAACTGAATCGAGATTTTCACCGGCACATTCTAAGGTGTGTTTGAGATTTTCCATGGTTTGACGGGTTTGAGCTTCGATACCGCCTTCGACAACTGCACCTGTTTTATCAATAGGAATTTGAGCCGTATAGAGTGTGCCTTGGCTTGTTACAGCCCACTCTAGCGGAGCTTTAGAGGCAAATAGCGCAGTTTTAACTGCTGATTTTTTATTAGTATCCATAGTCAAAATCCCATCCTTGTTAACGAAATGTTTCTTCTGTTAAAAAGAATACCTGTTGACTAATCAATGATCTAACGGTAAATTTTTAATGATTGATAAGAAAAAGTTATCACTTTATTTTCAATGTAATAATTATTATTGATTATTCGCTAACAGGGAGTCGGTGAAATGCATATCAAATTACAACAATTGAAATATTTTGTATTAATTGTCGAAGAGGGGGATTTCGTGCTGCTGCAACTCGAGCAAACCGTTCACAAGCTGCACTGTCTACAGCAATAAAAGAGTTAGAGAAAAATTTGGGACAGCCTCTCTTTGATTGCGGAAATAAGTCGAAATTAACGGAGTTTGGTAAGGTATGTTTGCCTAAGATTGTCCATTTTATTCATGTCTATGATGCCTTGGAAAATGATCTTCAATTAGCCGCTGAAGGCCAACGAGGTACGTTGAGTATTGCAGCGCTTCCTTCTATTGCCACGAAATTATTACCGAAGGTTTTAAGTGCCTTTTATCAAAAATATCCGAATATTAAGTTGAATTTAATTGATGATAATGCGGTTGGCGTTCAAGAACGTCTATTTGCAGGTGAAGTAGATTTAGCCCTTGGAAATTTTTCTAGTCTGGGTCAAGATAAGGTTCAGTTCACGCCTTTGATTTCCGATCCTATCGGTGTAGTTTGTGTTAAAGAGCATCCTTTAGTGAAACAAGAACAACCTGTTGTTTGGGAGTCTTTGCGTCATTATAACTTTATTAAAAATGGAACTTGTTCATTATTAGCGCAAACACCGGCTTCGGTACTGAGTCAAAATAGTCTTTATTCGGTTAAGAATATTACATCATTGTTGTCCTTATTAGAGTTAGGAATGGGAGTGACAACGTTACCTAAATTAGCATTAATGGGAAATCATCACTCTTTAACGTGGCTGCCCTTAAGCAATTTGAAAGTAGAAAGAGAAATAGGTATTTACCGATTACTTGATCGTACACCGTCACCACAAGCGATTGCATTTAATGATCTCTGTTTAGAGCATATTCCTGATTTTTACGGTTAACTAAATAAACGACATTTAAATGATTGTTTTAATAAGAAATAAATAACAATCATTTATTGTCATGTTAATATACTGGCTGAGTTAGTCGTAATTCTATAATTCAATATTCAATTGAGGTTTATGTGCTTAAATTTATGTCTCATCACTCGGCTATTTTTCTGATAGTTTTTGCTTTTTTAGGCGTAGCGTTACCTGATATATCGTCTGCAGTTTTTGTTTATCTGCCTTATGTTTTATTCTTTTTAATGTTATTTACGTTAATTGGTATAAACCAACAAGCATTAATAAAGGTACTGTGTAGTCAAAAAGTTTGGCTCTACACTTTTATTCATAATGTCATTTTAACGCTCATTTTAACTGTGATTGGTTGGATGTTTTCTGCTTCTGAAAGCATGATGTTAGCATTAGCTGCTGTGGGGGCAACGGGATCTTTATTTGCAACACCAGCGATTGTTCGTTCAGTGGGTCTAGATGCATTAGAAGCGATGGCTATGACGATCGCATCAACCTTATTGATGCCAATTGTATTGTATATTTCATTGTTGGTTTTTCAAACGAGTGACGTGAATTTAGATATGGTCGAGTATTGTAAGCGGTTGATTATATTTATCGCTGCACCAATGATTATTTCTGCTTTGGTCTATCGAGTTGTAGCACAATCAACCTTAAAACGTGCTTATGCAAAAGTTTCTCAAGTCACGATTATTTTAGTCATGGCCTTTCCATTTGGCTTGATTAATGGTTATAGCCGGTTATTACGTGAAGATTTTTTTGCAAGTTTGAATTACTTATTCTTAGCATCGATGATCGTCATTTTATTCTTTTTCATTGGATATATTATTTACCGCCAACGAGGTTTTGAGTTTGCGTTAATGGCAGGTATCACGGCGGCTAATCGAAATGTATTTTTGACTTTTACTGTTGCGGGACTCTATTTTGGGCCTGAGTATTTAGCTATTATGGGGGCGTTACAAATACCAACGTCAATTTTACCCTTATTAGTAAAACGCTTTATGGCAAGGCAAAGCGCATTAAAATTTAGTTGACCTTTAGCTAAAAAAGAATAAACAAACGGGTATATTTCATTAGAGATATACCCGTTTTTTTGTTTTTATATCTATAAAATTCAACGAAGAAAGATATAATATTTAAGATGCAATTCGACGATAATCACAATACTCTGGCATCCAGAACTCTTCTTCAATCTTTGCTTCGATAGCTTCTGGTTTTAATTTGGTCGCAACACCTTGCTCCATCGCTTTTAATGCAACGCGTAAAGCAATATATTTTGATACTTGCTGGATTTCAGCCAATGGTGGTAATAAACGTTCACTGCCACTGTCTTTAATGTAATCAGCAAGTGCAATACTTGACTCTTGAAGCATTTGCTCTGTTACGCGTTTTGCTTTTGATGCAATCACTGCAAGACCAATACCCGGGAAGATATAGCTGTTATTACATTGTGCGATTGGGAATTTCTGCCCATCGTACATCACATCATCAAATGGGCTACCTGTTGCAACAATCGCTGTACCTTTAGTCCAGTTTATAATATCTGACGGTTTTGCTTCAACACGGCTTGTTGGGTTTGAAAGAGGCATGATTAACGGTTGTTCACAACCTGCCGCCATCGCTTCAATGATCTCTTTAGTAAATAAGCCTGCAACGCCAGTAACACCAATTAAGATATCGGGATTAACGGCTTTAATGACATCAATAAGATTTATTTGTTGAGTTTTATCAATGCCCCAATCATCACGAATTGTTTGTTTTTGAGCTAAAGGCTGTTGGAAATTGATAAGATTAGTCATGCTATCATCTAATAGACCCCAACGGTCAATCATAAAGATCTGGCTGCGTGCTTGTTCTTCGCTAATACCTTCACTGATCATTTGAGAGATGATTGCTTCCGCGATACCACAACCTGCAGAACCTGCCCCTGAGAAGACAACTTTTTGCTCAGAGAGTTTTTTCCCGGTCTTTTTCGCTGCGGATAAAATTGTACCAACACTGATTGCTGCAGTACCTTGAATGTCATCATTGAAACAGCAAATTTGATCTTTATAACGTTGCAGGATAGGCATTGCATTTGTTTGTGCAAAATCTTCGAATTGAATTAATGCTTTAGGCCAGCGTTTAGTTAATGCCTTGATACAATTATTGATAAAATCATTATATTCATCACCACTAATACGCTGATTACGACTCCCCATGTAAAGTTCATCAGAGAGCAGTGCTGAGTTATTGGTACCCACATCAATCACAATCGGTAAAGTATGTTCGGGGTTGATACCGCCACAAGCAGTGTATAGAGCAAGTTTACCAATTGGAATACCCATACCACCGATTCCCTGATCACCTAGACCAAGAATACGTTCACCATCAGTAATAACGATGACTTTGACATCTTGATTTGGCGCGTTATTAATAATTTCATCAAGGCTGTATTTATTGGCGATAGAGAGGAAAATACCACGGTTTCGACGGTAGATTTCAGAGAAACGTTGACAAGCATCACCGACGGTTGGGGTATAGATTATAGGCATCATCTCTTCAACATGATTGTTAATCAGACGGTAATAAAGGGTTTCATTGGTATCTTGAATTTGACGTAAGAAGATATGCTTACGCATTGGAGAAACCATCGTTGAATATTGAACATAAGAACGGTGGGCTTGCTCTTCAATCGTCTCAATACATTCAGGTAGTAGACCAATTAAATTAAATTGCTTTCGCTCACTTGCAGAAAATGCATTTCCTTTATTGAGTAAAGGGGTATGTAAGAGAGTATTTCCTGCTTGTCTTATATATTTAGTTTCAATTTTCATCTGGTTGCTCTGTGAAGTAAAGAGTGAATAAAAGATAATTATTATCGATTAGCTTCTATTTTACCAGTATTGTTTATTAAAATAACGATAATAATCAGGCAATAAAAAATCTAGCTATAATTTTTATATAGCTAGATTTCTATTAAGTTAATTCTTTATCCCAGCTGTTAATTATTTATCATCTTTGGATAATAATATTATCTGGACATTTATTTCATGCTAAAAAATTAATTAAAGTGCAACCATTAAGATCTCTTTGGCAATTTCAGGTGTAATTTCACCCTGTTCGCCGAGTTGCGTCATGCCATTAGCCGTTAACGTTGCAATTAACTGTTCAATCGATTCTTCATTCAGATCGACATCAGTTAAAGACGTTGGAACGTCCATTGCTTTGAAGAAGGCCTTGGTTTGTGCAATAGCGGCATCAATACGTTGTTCATCACTACCTTCGGTGATATTCCAAACACGCTCAGCATATTGCAGTAATTTGCCTTTTTTCTGCTCGCGTCGAACTTGCATAACCGCAGGAAGAACAATACTTAATGTACGAGCATGATCAATACGATAGTTACCTGTTAATTCATGGCCAATCATGTGGGTTGCCCAATCTTGGGGAACACCAACACCAATTAAACCATTTAAACCTTGGGTAGCTGCCCACATGATATTAGCTCGAACGTCAAGATCATCCGGGGTTGTCAGCACTTTTGGTCCCTCTTCGATTAAGGTTAATAATAGACCTTCAGCAAAACGGTCTTGAACCTTAGCATTGACAGGGTAAGTTAGGTATTGCTCCATAACATGAACAAAGGCATCGACAACACCATTCGCCGATTGACGAGGAGAAAGAGACAGCGTTGTTTTTGGATCAAGAATAGCAATTTCAGGACGAACAAATGGAGACATGAAGGCAAGCTTTGTTGAACCATTAGTAACGACGGCACCAATATTGGTTTCAGAACCTGTTGCTGGTAATGTTAACACACAGCTTAATGGTAATGCAGATTTAACCGGTGCATGTTTTGAACAGATATCCCACTTGTTTTCGCCTTCAAAGCACGCAGCTGCTGCAATAAATTTAGTTCCATCGACCACGGAACCGCCACCAACTGCTAGTAGATAATCGTAACCTTCTGCTGCAATCATATCGACAGCTTTCATTAAGGTATTGTATTGTGGGTTTGGCTCAATACCACTAAATTCACCCCATGTGTGGTTTTCTAATGCTGAACAGACTTGATCATAGACACCATTTTTTTTGATTGAGCCACCACCGTAAGTGACTAACACTTTTTTATCGGAAGGGATATTGGCAGCAATTTCTGCAATTTGGCCTGCACCAAAGAAGATCATGGTTGAATTATGAAAAGTAAAGTTATTCATGATGTACCTTTATGTAATAGAAGTGATTTTCATCTTCATTTTAGCATTGATATGGGATGAGTGTGAGGGTATTTCTTTTTATAAAATGATTGTTGCTTGAATAAAAAAATAGAGCAATTTATATACTTGTTTAGACTGAAGGATAAAATTTGCTCTATTTTAGCTTATTGTTTAAATTATTCTCTTAGCTCTCGACGTAGGATTTTACCGACATTCGATTTAGGTAGTTCATCTCTAAATTCGATAATCTTTGGATTTTTATAACCGGTTAGATGCTTGCGACAATGCTTTTTAACTTCATCAGCTGTAACGTGACCATTCGCCACCACAAACAGTTTGATTTTTTCACCGGTGACGTCATCAGGAACACCAATAACAGCGGCTTCAACAATATGAGGGTGAAGGGTAGCAACTTCTTCGATCTCTGTTGGAAAGACATTAAATCCAGAGACTAAAACCATATCTTTTTTACGATCTTCAATATAGAAGATACCCTCTTCGTCCATACGGCCGATATCGCCCGAACTAATCCAGCCACCTTCATGCATAATCGCATCAGTTTCTATCTCTTGACGCCAATAGCCTTTCATCACTTGAAGTCCGCGAATTTGAATCTCACCAATTTCGTTAGGACCTAATGGTTGATTATTATCATCGACAATTCGTAATTCAGTACTTGGTAATGGTACGCCAATGGAAGGAATAAATGATTGCTGTTCATGGGTGCCTGCAGCGACAACAGGGGAGCATTCTGTTAAGCCATAACCTTCAATGATTGGCATTCCTGTGATTTTTTGCCACTCATCGGCAATATGTTTTTGAGTCGGCATACCACCAGCAATAGTAAAACGGGCATTACTGAAATCGAGTGACTTAAAGCCTTGATGTTTGTTTAAACCATTAAATAAGGTATTTAAACCAAAAATCATCGTAAATGGGTATTTACGGAGATCATTCGCAAAACTGTCTAGATCTCTTGGATTGGTAATCAGTAAGTTGGTACCACCTAAAAATAGCATCAACATCATACTTACTGAATTTGCAAAAATATGATAAAGAGGAAGAGGTGTCACAGCATGTTCTTTATCCAGTAGAGTTCTTGGCCCGAAATGGGCATGAACTTGAAGTACGTTTGAAATAATATTTCGATGTGTCAGCATAGCCCCTTTTGCTGGGCCTGTTGTACCGCCTGTATATTGAAGATAAGCGAGATCCTCAGCAACAATCGTAGGAGGAGTAAAAGGAGCTGTTTACCTTGAGTCAATGCGCGACGAAGAGAGATTGCACCAGGGATATTGTATTTAGGGACAATCTTTTTAACGTATTTAATGACAAAATTGACTAATGTACGTTTGTGTGGGGCTAATTCATCTCCAATTTTGGTTAAGATAACATGTTTGAGATTCGTTTCAGGCAGAACCTGTTGAAGGTTATTACCGAAGTTTGTGACTGCAACAATGGCTGTTGCACCTGAATCTCTTAGCTGATGTTTTAGCTCTCTGGGTGTATAAAGTGGATTAACGTTTACAATCACTAAGCCAGCTTGTAATGCCCCAAGAATAGTAATTGGATATTGAAGAAGATTGGGCATCATTAAGGCGATTCGATCACCTTTTTTCATTTTTAATTCATATTGTAAATAAGCGGCAAAGGCTAAGCTTTTGCTTTCAAGATCCTGATAGCTCAAACTTTGTCCCATATTGACATAAGCGGCCTTTTGAGCGTGCGTTTCGAAGCTTTTTTTAAATAGCTCGCTGATATTTTTAAATTGATCAGGATCGATTGTCTCAGGGACATCTTTAGGGTAATTTTTTAGCCAAGGTTTGTTATCTACAGTCATAATTATCACTTTATTATAATTAGAGAATAAGTTTTATTCTATTTTTATTCAATACTACTTGTTGTTTTAATAATAGCAGAATAAAGAAAATTAGAGTAACTTTACCATTACCATAATTATCAAAATATGATTTAAATTAACTAATTCGCAATATAGGAAAGCGGATAGGAAGAATATTGTGGTTTTTCACAATAAGAGAATAGCAACAATAAACAATGGGTTGATTATTGTTGCTAAGAAAGCTCAATCTGTAACCTTTATACTTGAAGATGCTAGGTTGTTGGCTTTATTCGTGTGCCGACAAGTAACTCCAATTATTTTAGGTAGATAAAATATTACAAAACCTATTGAGCATTATTCGGCGAGGAGTCGCATGCATTCCTTCGCATATTTCGAGCTTATTATTTTATAAGGCAAGCTACCTTGTTACACTCTATTCAGTATGATGTATAATTCATATAAATCAAGTTTTGACAAAATAAATTTATATATTATTTATTTCTGTCTGAAAAGTAAGCTATTTAATTTTAAAAATTAACGTTGAGATAAGATATCGTGTTTTCATTTTATCTTTCTAGAAAAATATATATGAAATAAAAAACAGCAATCTATTTAGATTGCTATTTTTTTTTCAGTTTTTGAATTTATTAAATATTGGTGACAAACTTCTCAATCGCTTTTCCAACACCACTATTTTCATTGTCATCAGTAATATGATCGGCAAGAGCTTTTGTTTCTGGGGTTGCATTGCCCATTGCAACGGCTAAGCCTGCATACTCAAGCATGTGATGGTCATTTTCCGCATCACCCATACAGATCACTTCACTCGCATCAATGCCTAAATGGTCGGCTAAAGCTTTAACACCGACACCTTTATCACTGTTTGGATTAAGAAACTCTAAAAAGAAAGGTGCACTTTGCACGATGGTGTAGTCTTGATAAAAACCTTCTGGAAGTTGCTCTATCGCTTTAGATAATAAATCAGGCGAATCAATCATCATGGTTTTTATAACTTCTTGCTCATTACTTAAGGTAGAGAAATCCTTTAAAGTAATATCGATACCATTAATATCTGCTTCGTGTTGAGTATATTCGCTGTGTGCTGGAGTAATTAGGCCATCTTCAGGGGTGAAAGCTTGCACATTAACACCGAGCTCTTGTGCTTTATTGGCAATACGCTTTGCATCAAGTCCTGTTAATATTTCTTGACGAATCACTGACAGATCACTGACTCGTTGAACACGTGAACCGTTGAAGCTCAATACATAATCATTTTCGCTATTCATGCCAAGTTGCTCTAAATATGGTGCCATACCTTCTAAAGGACGACCGGAAGCTAAAATAACGGTTACACCCATGGCTCTTGCTGCCGCGATAGCATGTTGATTTCGTTCTGTAATTTTTTTCTCGTTATTTAATAACGTACCATCTAGATCAAGTGCAATTAGCTTATACATCGTGGATATACCTATTTTTTATAAAAAATTAAATATTTTGATTACTACTATTTAAAAACAAAAAGGTTAAGAAAGCGAGTGGAGAAAGGAAATAAATCAAATTTTTATACCAAAAGTAATTGGCGTTGCTAGTAGGCGGCGAGTAAGTGAAGTCCCGTGAGTATAGGTGTACTATATGATTGAGGCGAACAAGAGCAGCCAGCAACCTAGCGATTTCAAGTAAGAAGGATATAAATTGATTATATTATTCAGGGTTAAGTCAATAAGGTGATTTATTTTATAGCATCGTAAGATAACTATTCTTCTTGTCGGTATAATAGAAAAATAAAAACAGATTGGAGCAGATTGTAATGGCTAATATTTGGAAAAAACAAGCAACTCTTGAACAGTTAAATAAGATGTCAGAAAATACGTTAGTAGAACATATTGAAATTGAATTCACTGAGTTAGGTGACAATTATGTTACTGCAACCATGCCCGTAAAGTCGATTACTCATCAACCTCTAGGTATGTTACACGGTGGAGCTTCTGTGGTTCTGGCTGAAACATTAGGTTCTGTCGCTGCCCATCTCTCTGTTAGTGATGATTATTATTGCGTTGGGTTAGATATTAATGCCAACCATATTCGTGCTGTTCGTTCTGGTACGGTGATAGGAAAAGCCTCACCGTTGCATATCGGTGCGACAACCCAAGTTTGGCAAATTGAAATTACCGATGAGAGAGAACGTTTAATCTCAATTCAACGTTTAACGGTTTCTGTTCTTCGTCACAAGCGAGATTTAGAGGGGGGACGTTAATTATGGTGATTACATTCTCTTTTGGAAAATTGATCATGACCCCTTACGAGTTGGTGATAAAATTGCCTGTGGGTCGAGTGACACTTCAAGCTCAACCTGATGATTTAACCTTGCTGTCAGACGAGAATTCAGGGGTTAATATTATTAGTGCAGATACAGGATCAGTAAAGTGGAACATGACGTTAGATAACGCGGAACAGTTGCAACAAGTCAGTGATATGTTGGGCGTGGCTTTAACTAAAATTTAATATAAAAAATGGGGTATTAAAGCTGACATTTAAGCGTTACATCCATACCCAAAGTCATTGGCGTTGTTAGTAGGCGACAAGTGAATGAACCCCATGAGTATAGATGTTCTATATGATTGGGGCGAATGACGCCGTCAACAACCTAGCAGCTTCAAGTAAGAAGGGTACCGAGCTGAATATTTTATCGGTTAGTGACGTCACTGAATGATGTAAATAGAGTTAACTTATTTTCACTACATTCAGTGACGTTGCCATATGGCTTCAATGTTTAGTGCAATACTACGGTGCTTAGTTGTTGATTGTAGTCGTTTTCGCTGCCGCAGTGTCTGTTTGATCGACTTTTTCTTCATCTACTTTACGAACTTGAATAATCATCCCAATTAATGGATTATCAAGGTAATGTGTTTCTGAACTACGCATGCGTTGATTTTGTTTAAACTTAAATGATTTTAAGAAGGTTTCCGTTTTATACTGATTTTCAATCTGTTGCAGAGTACCAACCGCGACTGTATTTGAGTTTGTATTATCCATATTGTCTGTAACAACAGCGGCATCAGTGTCAGAAATGGTAGAAACGGGTGCTAAATCTTCATTGCTCCCTTCTTCAGCCGTCGTATTTGGTGCTGTATTATCTAAGATAGTCGAACCAATAATCGTCTGTTTTTCACTTGGTTGATGAAGGTTAAAATCGGCATTAACAAAAAGGTAGTGTTGGACATACACTTGAATTGTCCCTTCTAACTCTTTTAATGCGGGATTAACCGCTAGTTCTGTACTGTCGTCATCAGATGTGGAAGCATCATTTAATGTCGTCGATGGCGTGATGACTTCAGCTGACTTGTTCACATTATCATCTTGCTCAGAGATAACGGTACCATCAGGATTAAATTGATCTGAAAAATCGTTCCCTAATGCAAATTTAAAAACAGGGGAGTTTGCTTCAGGTTCATCACCTTGACGCCAAGCAACATGCAGCATCGGTTTGAAGCCAGCATGTTTTTCTAGTGTTTGATACTGCTCATTTAACTGATACTCACTTGGATCAAGCAGAGTTACCCCTTTTTCTTCAAGGTAAACTTCATCATCTGTTGTATGTGCTTGACTGTAATCAATAGCGGCGACATGCTCTGGCCACTGCTCAGAAAGCGTATCTGGTGACTGATTGCGTTCAAAGAGAATAACTTCAACATCAAACTGACGTGCAGCGAAACTCGGAATACTGACAAAAAATAGTAATAAAAAGACTAATTTCTTCAAAGGGGGTTGCTCCATTTACAGATAGTAACCAATTAGGCTGCTAACATATTATCTTTAAACTGGGTTAAAAGCTTCTCAACAAATTCTAATCGATCTCGACGATCAACTAAAGGTTGTAGGAATTTTAGTTTACTTGGGCCTGACATTTGGAACTTGTTTGGCTGCTTTTGCAGCAACTGAACCATAAACATCGGATCGATAGCGGCATCTTGTTGGAAATCGATGTAACCACCTTTATCTCCAGCCTCTAGTTTCTTGACGCCTATCTTACTCGCCAATAACTTAATTTTATTATTATTGATGAGATTTAAGCTTGAATCCGGCAATAAACCAAAGCGATCAATCAGTTCTACTTTCAATTCTTGCAGTTCAGTTTGATCTTTACAACTTGCGATACGTTTATAAAGTGACAAGCGAGTATTAACATCGGGAATGTAATCTTCAGGCAGTAGAGCTGGAACATGTAAGTCCACTTCTGTTTTCTCTTTTAGCAGATCATCCAATGCTGGCTCTTTTCCTTCTTTTAGCGCGTCTACCGCTTGTTCTAGCATCTCCATGTAGAGAGTAAAACCAATGGTTTGGATTTGACCACTTTGGCCATCTCCCAATAATTCACCGGCACCACGGATCTCTAAATCGTGTGTTGCTAGAGTAAAGCCTGCCCCTAAATCTTCTAAAGAGGCAATCGCATCAAGGCGTTTAACCGCATCTTTACTCATCGCTTTCTGATTTGGTGTTAATAGATATGCATAAGCTTGATGATGAGAACGACCAACACGACCACGTAATTGGTGTAATTGAGCTAAACCTAAGCGATCCGCACGGTCCATAATAATCGTATTCGCCGTTGGGACGTCTATTCCCGTTTCAATAATGGTCGTACAGACTAAGATATTAAAACGTTGGTGGTAGAAATCACTCATCACTCTTTCTAATTCTCTTTCACGCATCTGACCATGGGCCACGGTGACTCGCGCTTCAGGAACTAACTTAGCGATATCCTCGGCAACTTTATCAATCGTATCGACTTGGTTGTGTAAGAAGTAGACTTGACCGCCACGCATCACTTCACGCAGGATAGCTTCACGGGTCACCGCTTCATCTTTCTCTCTTACAAAGGTTTTAATGGCTAAGCGGCGAGCGGGGGCTGGCAATAATCGAAAGGTCACGCATTCCACTCATTGCCATATTCAATGTTCTTGGAATGGGTGTCGCTGTTAACGTTAGAATATCCACATCTGCACGCATCGATTTTATCTTCTCTTTTTGACGAACGCCAAAACGATGCTCTTCATCGACAACCAATAAACCAAGGTCATTAAATTTAATTTCAGATTGCAGTAACTTATGCGTACCAATTAAAATATCGACTTTACCGTCAAGGCTATCTTGTAGTATTTGCTTCTGCTCTTTGGCCGATTTAAAACGAGATAGCACTTCAACTCGAATCGGTAAATTTGCAAAGCGATCACGGAAGTTTTCAAAATGCTGCTGAGCTAATAGAGTTGTTGGCACTAAAATAGCCACTTGTTTGTTGTTATCGATAGCTAAAAAGGCAGCACGCATCGCGACCTCGGTCTTACCAAAACCAACATCACCACAAACAAGTCGATCCATTGCTTTAGGTTGACACATATCTGACAGAACAGAATTTATCGCCAATGCTTGATCGGGTGTCTCTTCAAATGGGAATTCGGCAGTGAATTGACGATAAGAGTCGTGATCTAATGTAAATTTAAAGCCTTTTTTAATGGCACGTTTAGCATAAACATCTAATAATTCAGCGGCAACATCACGAACTTTTTCTGCCGCTTTTCGACGAGCCTTTGTCCATGCTTCACCACCGAGCTTATGAAGAGGCGCGGTCTCTTCTGCCCCCCCTGAATAACGACCGATAAGATGAAGTGCAGTGACCGGCACATAAAGCTTTGCGCCATCTTTATACTCTAGTGTCACATATTCAGCACACATTCCTGCTGCATCAATAGTTTGTAAACCGATATAGCGACCAATACCATGATCGATATGGACGACAGGCTGTCCTGGTTTTAGTTCGGCAAGGTTACGAATAACCGTATCAGAGCTGATGGTTTTTTTATCATCGCGACGCTGCTGGCGAACGACACTTTCACCAAAGAGATCACTCTCACAAATAAAGGCAAACTGACTATCCGTGTTGTTCTCTTGATTTGAATTGTTACTACCTTGATTACCGTAGATAAAGCCATATTCACTGGCGCCGATAACCAAGTTAAAACGATTTTTATGGTTTAACGCTTGATTTAGGCTATCACAAACAGTGGGCTTAAGTTTTAGCGGTTTAAGCAGATCAAGCAGTGCTTCTCTTCGACCTTCTGATTCAACTGAGAAAATGACTTTGCTTGTAAAAGACTCATAGAATTGACGAAGTGAAACCAGAGGCTCTTTGAGTTTATTGTTAATTGTTACATCAGGAAGCGCTGTAAATGGTGGATTAATTCTTCCTGCCGGTTCTTGTTCGGCACGAAAACGAATTTGTGGCCACTGTTTTAGCTCGCTATATAATTGATCCTTAGCTAACCAGAGTTGATTGGGTGCTAATAATGGACGTAGTTTATCTCGACGGCGTTGTTCATAGCGATCAACGGTATCATTTAAAAAATGGTCCATCGATGCTTCGATATGACCGACAGTTGCAACAAGAGCATTATCTGGCAGATAATCAAAGAGTGTTTCAGTCTGTTCAAAAAAGAGCGGTAACCAATATTCTATACCTGCTGGCCACACTTTTTTAGAGACTTGTTGATAGATAGAGTCTGGTTCTTTATTTGCTTCAAATTGTTCTCGCCAGTGAACTCTAAACTGCTCAATACCTTGGTCATCCGTTGGAAACTCATGAGCAGGAAGCAGACTGATTTGTTCTATTGTCTCTGTTGAACGTTGGCTATCAGGATCAAAACCTCGTATGGAATCAATTTCATCATCAAAAAAATCAATTCTTAGTGGTGTTTTACTGCCCATTGGATAGAGGTCAAGTAAGGAACCACGGCTGGCGTACTCACCATGAGAAAGCACTTGCTCAACATGACGATATCCCGCTGTTTCCAGTTGATTACGTAGTTTTTGTTGAGAGAGCAGTTGGTTGGTTTTTATGACTAACGCATGTTTGTGAATATAAGATGCCGGTGCCAATTTATGGAGTAGTGTACTGACAGGGACGAGTAAGACACCTCTTTTTTGACTTGGCAATTGATAAAGCGCTTTTAAACGATCGGAAGTAATATCTTGATGCGGAGAAAAGCTATCATAAGGCAGTGTCTCTCGATCAGGAAAGATAGTGACATCAAGATCGGTAAATTGTGAAATTTGTCGCTCTAGTTTAATTGCCGTCTGATTGTCTTCAACAATGGTTAACAACATATTAGTGTGCTGATTGGCGGCATCAGCAATAGAGAGAGCAAGGGCTGATTGTGAGACATTACCGACAAAGGTGATTTTTCCTGCATCCGTTGATAATGGCAATTTAACTAAAGCTTTAGGTTCCATAATTTCACTATATATCTGGTTCGTGAGCTAATTATTATCCATTGCTGCGTTATCAGCAAGCGTAGATCGTTTTTTTCATTTATTTTGAGCAATTTAGCTTTGACTGCTCTTGATGTTTACTTGGGAGCTGAATATTAAGTCAAAGGATCATTAGATTGAAACATCAATAGGTATTCTCAATCTATTAATTATAGTAATGAAAGCATACATTGATGTGAATATTACGATACTAAAACTACCCGATTGATGCAATTCCATGTATTCTAATCGAATCTTAATAATCCGATTCGTTGTAATCGATTATTGAACTGTTATTTTAGGGATTATCTTCAACATGTTTCATCCAGTTTCTGGGTTTATTGGTTTACGGTATTTAAAAGGGCGTTCAAATGACCCATTTAGTCGCTTTGTCTCTTATCTATCAACCGCAGGTATTACCATTGGTGTGATTGCACTCATTACAGTTTTATCGGTGATGAATGGTTTTGAAGACCAGTTAAAAGGCCGAATGTTAGAGGTTATCCCTCAAGCGATTGTCAACCAATCGTCAGACCAAAAAATAGATTACACTCAATCTGCCCCGCAAAATCTTTTAGCGCTACCTGATGTCACCAACGTCGATCCGGTCACTCAAGAAGAGGCGATTTATCAAAGTTCAAATGCTTTAGGGGCTGGAATTATGGTGGGCATTAATGGCAGTGATGATCCTATTGCTCAACATATGCTGGTGGGTGAACTTTCTCAGTTACAAGCAGGCAAATATCATATTGTTATTGGTCAGCTTCTCGCCAATAAATTAAATGTTTCGGTTGGTGATAAGATTCGTTTGATGGTGACCAGTGCGACGCAATATACGCCAATTGGCCGTATCCCGAATCAGCGAAATTTTACTGTCAGTGGTATTTACAGTAGTGGTACAGATATTGATGGCACTTATACCTTTGTTAATCTTGCTGATGCAGGCCGTTTACTGCAATACCCCATTAATCATGCAACAGGCTGGCGGCTTTTCTTTAGTGATCCTTTTGCTGTTTCTTCGTTACGCGCTGAATTACCTGATTATTCAATTAAAGATTGGCGTGAACAAAAAGGAGAGCTGTTCCAAGCGGTTAAAATGGAACGAAATATGATGGGCATTATGCTGGGACTGATTGTAACGGTGGCTGCGTTTAATATTATTTCATCACTGATTATGGTGGTGATGGAGAAACAAGGGGAAGTCGCTATTTTAAAAACCCAAGGAATGACGTCTAAACAGATCATGATGATCTTTATTATTCAAGGGGCGAGTAGCGGGGTGATTGGGGCCATTATTGGTGGAATATTTGGTATCGTCATTGCCAGTAATATCAATCCGATTATTAGTTTTTTTGGCGCTGAACAGTTACTTTTAGGTGGTTCTTTACCGGTTGTTATTGAATACTCACAAGTTCTTTTTGTGGTTTTATTAGCGCTTTGTCTTACTGTTTTAGCGACGTTATATCCATCTTATCGAGCAGCCTCTGCTGCACCTGCTGAGGCTTTACGTTATGAATAAAAATAGCGCATGTTCTGAGAGCCCATCAGCTGTTCATCTGACTACGGAAAACCCAATTATGTTACTCTCTTGTCAAAACCTCCATAAGAAATACACCGAAGATAAACTGGATACAGATGTTTTAAAAGGGGTTGATTTTAAAATAGAAAGTGGAGAGTTGGTTGCCATTGTTGGCTCATCAGGGTCAGGGAAAAGTACATTATTACATTTATTAGGAGCATTAGATCAGCCAACTCAAGGTAGTGTTTCATTTATGGGGCAAGACCTTTTCTCTTTAAGTGAATCAAAACAAGCGAAGTTGAGAAATAGACATTTAGGTTTTGTTTATCAGTTTCACCATCTTTTAGCCGATTTTTCAGCATTAGAGAATGTAGCGATGCCATTATTGATTGGTGGCACATCGATCAATAAAGCGAAAAAAGCGGCGACGGAGATGTTAGAAAAAGTGGGACTAACTCACCGAATCGATCACCGACCTTCTGAGTTATCAGGAGGAGAACGCCAGCGTGTAGCTATCGCTCGTGCATTAGTGAATCAACCTGATCTCGTTCTTGCTGATGAACCAACAGGCAATCTTGACTATAAAACGGCATTAGAGATTTATGATCTGATGCGAGAGTTGAATCAGCAATTTAATACCGCATTTCTTGTGGTCACTCATGATCTTGAGTTAGCCGCAAAAATGGATACTCAGTACCACATGTTAGATGGTGAGTTAAATGATCACCCGATGAGCAGAAAAGAGATTGAAGTCAAAGCGATTGACGCCAATAAACTCGATCAGGAGAGCTTGAATGTTTAAACCGTTATCTTTGTTTATTGCGCTCCGTTTTGGGCGTGGTAAGCAGCGAAATAAGATGGTCTCTTTTATCTCAATTTCATCGATTATTGGTATTGCTCTTGGTGTTTGTGTTGTCATTATCGGTCTTTCAGCGATGAATGGCTTTGAAAAAGAACTCAAAGATCGTGTTTTATCTGTGGTGCCTCAAGCAGAATTAGAAGCAGTAAAAGCACCGATGGATAATTGGCAGCAATTAATCACCAAAGTTGAGAAGCATCCAGAGGTTGAAGCAGCTTCTCCTTATGTTCAGTTTGTGGCATTGGTAGAACGGCGAGGAAAACTAAAAGCGATTCAAGTGCGTGGCGTTGATTTACAAGGTGAAACTGAAGTGAGTTCTGTGCCCAGCTTTGTCTTAAATCATCGTTGGCAAACTTTGGAACCAAATCAACATCAGATCGTGATTGGTAAAGGCATCGCAGACCTTTTGGCGGTAAAGGAGGGGGATTGGATCACGCTGATGATACCCTCAAAAAATAGTGCTAACCGTCTGAAAGCCCCTAAACGTATTCGTGTACAGGTGAGTGGGATTTTAAGTTTAGGTGGGCAAATCGATCATGGATTAGGACTGATTCCTATTCAAGATGCGCAACAGTATCTCGACTATGGGGCGGGTATTTCTGGCTTGACTCTCAAGGTTTCAGATCCCTTGGATGCACAGAGTATTGTTCGTGAAGTGGGTAATACGCTACCGGTTTATGTCTACTTAAAGAGCTGGATGGGTAAATTTGGTTACCTTTACCGAGATATTCAACTGATTAGAACGATTATGTATTTGGTGATGGTTTTAGTGATCGGTGTAGCTTGTTTTAATGTCGTTTCAACCTTGATGATGGCAGTGAAAGATCGTTCATCAGATATTGCAATTTTAAGAACCATGGGAGTTGAGTCGAGAACCATTCGAACTATCTTTATCTTTCAAGGTTTATTGTCAGGCATTGTTGGTAGTCTTACCGGTTCGATTGTTGGCTGTTTAGTGGCGTTGAATTTGACTTCTATTATTGGCCTTATTGAAAAGCTGATTGGGCATCAATTTTTATCCGGTGATATTTATTTTATCGATTTTCTACCGTCGTTATTGATGTGGCAAGATGTGGCGATTGTTTCGATAACTGCGATTGTCTTAAGCCTGTTAGCAACGTGGTATCCGGCTAATCGTGCCGCGAAATTACAACCAGCAAGGGTTTTGAGTGCTAAGTAATGAGTGGATGTTTATTTTCCCGTATTTAATCCGTATATTCAGAGATAAAAGCCTGTGAGTTTTAACGAGAAAGAGAATGAAAAATTCACAGGCTTTTTATCCCTTCTTACTTGAAGTTGCTAGGTTGTTGGTGTCGCTCATTCGCCCCAATCATATAGCACACCGATACTCATGGGGTCTCATTCATTTGCCGCCTACTAGCAACTTCAATGACTTTAGTTATATATTGCCCAATATTGAGTTTGGAAAGGAATTAATGGCTTAATAGCATCGAAACACACTCATCATCATGATTAAAATAGACGGTCATGGTGCCCTTATTGGTGCGATATTTCTTCCAGCCGTAAATCTCACCAATTGAAGGGACGTCCATTAATAAAGCACGTTCAATCGGTAACTCAATGGCTTGTTTTTCAAATGCTCGAATATAGTCATTGACCTCTTGAGTTGAAAATAGCAGCTTATTTTGTAGATTAAATAAAATAGCATCAATAATATTTTTATTTTTACTATTAATGATTAATTTTAATTCTCGATTTTTTGAGTAAATCGAGACTGTGCCATCTTTCTCAATGATTGGTTTTTTATCGACAAAAAGTTGAGTAAAAGGAACAACACGGTAAAGCTTATTGACATGACCACCGACAAAACTCATCAGATTATTCATAATTTAACCTTAAAATGGATAGAAACAAATTTAAGGTTAAAATACGAAATAAAATGTGGAAAGACCATGGTAGATGTAATTAAATAAATATTAATAATATTATCAAGTTAAGTTGATAGCCGCTTCCAGTATAAAAGAGCAATATAATGAAAGATGTTTAATCATCCATTCAAATAAGATAAGCACTGCTTTGAACTTTAATAGAGTGAAAGCAATAAACTCAGAGAAAGTACGGCAATCGTAATTAAATAAATTCTCTTTTCGGACAAGCTATGAATTAATTTAGCGGCCACTTGAACCCCTGCAAATGAACCAATCACAAATAGTAGCGCAGTATGCAGGTCACTCTGTCCGCCTTTGGCATAAGCAATCGCGGTTAATGCCGTTAAAATTAATGCTAAGACCACCGAAGAACCAATCGCTTTCTTAATATTCAAATTTAAGACAGAATTCAATATAGGTAATAATAAAACACCACCACCTACACCTGTTGAACCTAAGATCGTGCCACAAAACGCGCCAGAAAAAATCGCTGTTTTATTGTTATTTTTGGCTGGATTTGGTGCTGATTTTTCTTGATTCAAATGTCTAAATTTAAGTACAACAGAGATTAATGATCCTGCCATCACCGTCATCACCAAGACTTGCACAATCATCTGTGTCGTCGCTTGATGGATAGGGTGATTACTAAAATAGATCACCACTTGAGTGATTATTAACGTCATAGGAACTGCGCCAATAAAGAGATACCCGATGGCTCTCCAAGAGACATTTTTGGCGCGAATGTGAACAATCGAGGCATTTATTTTTACCAACGAAGATATCATGCTAGCCGTGCCTACGGCTAAAATGGTTTCCATTCCGCAGAAAATTTGCAACATAGGGATTAAAAGTACCCCGCCACCGACGCCGGTTAAACCAAGGCAAAGGCCAAAAAATGAACCTAATACGATTTTAAAAAGCAGCTGATCTGTTGCAATAAGTTGATTAAAAAAAGTGATGAAATCCATATCAAAAGTGCCAATAAATGAAGAATGACACTATTTTATCGAAGGTGATGTGATTCATTTATAGCGGTGATCATATTTTCAATGGGAGAAATAGGCTTTAATAACCAATAAGTTCGTTAATTACATCGATTTATTTTTATTTGGTATTCTGTTTTTTGTTATAGGTTAATAATCAGTGGCATAATAGTTGATATACCCAAAGCAAGAAGGTTATATGCGGTTCAAGGTTGAATCTGCGGATTGTAATCGTGATAAATAAAAGTTGGAGTCTCGATGGGAGAGAATAAGTCATTAGTAATAGAGCATTGTAGCCAGATAGCAAAGCTCTGTACTCAAGTAAAAGCCTTAAAGTCGAGCATGATTTACCAGTCAGGGGAAGAAGCGGTTGGTTTCTATTATGTTAAGCAAGGGCAGATTGGCTTATATCAAGTGACGGAGCAGGGAAAGGAGAATTTGCTGCGAGTTTATGGTGCAGGCTCCTATTTTGGTTATCGAACCCTATTTACTAAGCAACCCTACCCAGCAACTGCTCGTGCGATGCTTGAAAGTGATATTGAGTGGATAAAAGTGCGAGAATTTGATCACCTAATGGCACAAGATACCACTTTAGCGACTTATTTAATGCAACAGGTCTGTGCTGAGCTAGGTGAAGCTGAACAACGTTTAGTGCAATTTACGGTATACAGTTCAAAAAAGCGGATTGTTGACACGATATACACGCTATTTTCCCTTTATGGTAACTATCCTTGGACCTATCGGGAAATCGCGGAATATAGCGGCACAGATATCGGAACGGTCATTAGATTCTGTAAAATCTTAAAACAGAAAGGGTATTTAGATCAGGAAAGCCGCAAATTGATGCCGATTAACTTAGATGAAATGCATGCAGATTGTGAGCAGTTGATTGGTTAAGCGGATGGGTGAAGTGAGTTAAAATTAAAGGCATGACTCAATCCAAGTCACGCCTTTTTTGTTTTTTAGTTATTCATTTTTTAGAAGCTAATACTTAGGAATCAGTTCTTAGGAATGAATACATAGCCACTCATTACGAATCGACACAATTAACTATTTGCAGCTGGCTTCTTAAATTGTCGTCTTTGACCTGATGGTTTTGCGCCATTTTTCGAATTCGAATTTTGGCTATTACCGCTATTATTACGGCGTCTCTGACCATTGCCACTGTTATTATCGTTAGCTTCGCTTGATTTGTTTTCACCATTGCGGCTATTTGGCTTACGACGTTGGCTGTTATTATTAGCGCTATTGCCACGAGAACTGCTATTACGAGCGCTACTACGTGAATTATTACGTGAGTTACCACCACGAGAGCTTGATTTTTTGCTCAGGTCATTAACTGGAAGTGGCTGAGAGGGTTCAAATCCTTCAATCTCTTCACGTGGAATGTTTTTGTTAATGAGGCGCTCGATATCGCGTAATAACTTACTCTCATCACCACTCACTAATGAAATCGCTTCACCGGTTTGTCCTGCACGTCCAGTACGACCGATACGGTGAACATAATCCTCAGGAACATTGGGTAGATCAAAGTTAACGACTTGTGGCAGTTGCTCGATATCTAAACCACGTGCGGCAATATCTGTCGCAACAAGAACACGAATTTCCCCACTTTTAAATTCTGCTAGTGCTTTAGTTCTGGCATTTTGACTCTTATTACCATGAATCGCAGCCGCATTAATATTTTTTGCAGTTAAGTTTTTAGCTAAGCGGTTAGCACCATGTTTGGTACGGCTGAAAACCAGCACTTGTTGCCATTTATGTTGCTTAATCAGTTTAACTAACGCGCCGCCTTTCTTACTTTGATCAACAGGGCAAACCCACTGCTTAACTGAGTTTGCTGTTGAGTTGTTAGGTGTTACTGAGATCTCAACAGGATCATTGACTAATCCTTTTGCTAATGTACGGATTTCATCGGAGAACGTTGCTGAGAACATGAGATTTTGACGATCACGAGGCAACACTTTTAGAATACGTTTAATATCGTGGATAAAGCCCATATCTAGCATACGGTCAGCTTCATCTAAGATTAAAATTTCTAATTGGTCAAATTTTACGGCACGTTGATTATAAAGATCTAAAAGACGCCCCGGTGTCGCAACGAGGATATCAACACCGCGAGAAAGCTTGGCAATTTGTGGGTTAGCACCAACACCACCAAAAATAACCGTTGATTTTAATGGTAAGTTTTTACCGTAATCTGAAACACTTTCACCCACTTGTGCGGCTAATTCGCGAGTTGGCGTTAGAACCAAAGCGCGTACATTTTTAGCTTGAGCAGGTTGACCACCAGAAAGACGTTGTAGCAATGGCAATGTAAAGCCCGCGGTTTTACCCGTTCCTGTTTGTGCCGCAGCCATGACATCTTTGCCTTCAAGAACTGCAGGAATTGCTTGTGCTTGAATAGGAGAAGGTGTGCTATAGCCTTTTGCTTCAACAGCTTTTAAGATTTTATCGGATAAACCAAGGGTAGAAAAACTCATAGAAAGATCTCAGTGCGAATAGATCGTAACAACTGCTTGTTCGATATAGACAGGGAATGAAAGAAAGCCAATCAATCTGGCAGGCGTGCAGCTTACATTAATTATCTTTAAATCGCTAATGAAATGGAGCTTAGAGAGTCATGGTTATTTTTAAACTTTATTCACTAAACTATATGAGAGAATAATTTAAAGAACAAACGATAATAAATTTACACAGAAGGGAATGAGAAATGAAAAAAGTTGCAGTAATTTTGGCAGGGAGTGGGGTTTATGATGGTTCAGAGATCAATGAAGTTGTCTTAACGCTATTGGCATTAGAAAATGAAGGCGTTGCATATCGCGCATTTGCTCCCAATGTTCATCAAGCTCAGGTTATTAATCATCTTGATGGTTCAGAAGTGAGTGATAGTCGTAATGTGCTGGTGGAGGCTGGACGAATTGTTCGTGGTGAGGTTGATGACTTATTATCACTTGAAGCGAGTGAGTTTGATGGGGTGATTATTCCTGGAGGCTTTGGCGTTGCTAAAAACCTTTGTAATTTTGCATTTGTAGGCAGAGATTTTATTGTTAACCCAATTGTTATTGAAAAATTGACTCAATTTGCCACTGCTAACAAGCCTGCGGGTTATATGTGTATTGCGCCAGTATTAATTCCCAAAGTGTATGACAATGCAACAATGACGATAGGAAACTGCTCAGATACATCATCGGTGATTGAATTCCATGGCGGAACCCATCAAGAGTGTGCAGTGAATGAGATTGTGATTGATGAAGCTAATAATATCGTGACAACACCAGCATACATGTTGGCCACGTCGATTAAAGAAGCCAACAGTGGCATTACTAAGTTGGTGGCAGAGGTTGTAGGCCGTCTTTAATTCAACCTTATAAGCTAACGTAAAAAATGTTGAACCAACAATAAAAAAGTGAAATTAAAGACCGCAAAAATTGGCGGTCTTTAATTATCTAGCTTGCTATTTATTGCTCATAATTTTGTTTTTATTTATCGAGTGGATAGAAAACCGCACTAAAAATCTCACCAAAGCCTTCTGGAGAATTGGTCTTCACACCATTATTGATATATTCCTCTTGATCATACATGGTGGTAACAAAGTATGAATTGTCCTCTCTTTGATTAATGATCCAATGTTCAACAAATGCTGCATGTTCAGGTGAAGTTATGGTAATAATACCGAGATAATTGACTTGCCAATTAATGTCCCATTTGCCACCCTCATCATAATAAGTACCTGTTTTATCACCAAACTCTACTATCCAGCCCTCATTGTCAGTAATTTCTAATCCTGTTGGATCCATAACTCGAGGTGAATGGAAGTTCTCTTGGTTAAGGTCAATTAACAATGTATATAGCCCATAACTATGATCATCCGACGATAAATCTGACTCTGGATCCCAACCGGTTGAAAAGTAGGAGATATCGCCACTATATTCAATGACCTCGGGATCAAATGAAGATGTTAAGAAACTATCCTGCCAGTATTTACCATAACTTTTTGGTATATCACCAATTACATCTTCAAATTCGCTAGGATCGATAGAGAAATTAATCATTTTATAATGACCGAACCCGGCATCAAAAATAGCAAATTGAGCCTTGAAGCCATCTTCATTAAAGCCACAATACTCTCCTTGTTGCTCTACAAGTGAGACGTCGATAAGCGGATTATTATAAGTCCAATTAAATGTCATTTCACACTCTACGGTATCACCATCATACTCGAAAACCGTTAAGGTGTTGTCTGAATGGAACTGCCAACCTGTATCTGTGTAGAAGGTATAATTTTCGCCTTCAAGATCATGATCCATATTGCCGAACTTCAACCCTTTTAACTGTGCTTCGGTCAATGGAGAACCCATTAAATGACGGTTCTTCTCGACCAAATATTGCATGATTTCTGGCGAATCGACATTCTCATCTCGGGATTCATAATCGAATGAAAGTTCTTCCCAAGCGGGATTAGGCTCTACATTAGGTAAGGTGATTTGGTAGTCGGTGGCTAACTGATTTGAACTAAGGGCATTGATACTAATGGTATAGTTTTCACCTTTCGCATTGGTTGAGGTCAGTGGTGTTCCTTCAAGATAAAAGCTGTCACCATTGACGAACACGGCTAATCCACTATCGATTAACGAATCTTGGTTAATGGTATAAGTGAAGGTCTCATAAAGCTCATCAGGCTCTGTGAAGATTTCATTAAACGCGATAGGAGAAGAGAGTGAGTGATTATCTAAACCGACTTCTAACTGCCAATTCGCCACTTTTTGGTTAACTTGGGTTAAATCTTCCTTCAATTCAGGAGCTGTGAGTTGTTCAGATGCAACAGAAAAAGTGAATACCAAGTCTTGAACATCGTTATCTTCTACTGGACTTGCGATAGTCAGGGTATAATTGCCAGGGGTGACGATGGTATCGATAAGAGAGAGTTGTAATTCTGAGTTTGAATCTAACAATTGGAAAGCAGAAATATCCGCTTCTGGAGAAGCATGAGTGAGTGTTATCGCTTCTGGAAGGTAATAGTCTTGGTTTTTTTAAACAGCTCCGTTAACGCAATGGTTACAATTAATGGATCTTCTTCGTTAACTGGCTTATCGTTGACGTTTAAATTAAGTGCAGTAATTGCTGTTTCGATAGTAGAGACAACCGCATTATTAATGATGGTTTTATATTCCGTTTCGACCACCACTTCACCATCTTCTGTTACAAGGTCACCATTGTCATCTAGTTTTATTGTGACGTTGTAGCTTGGATCGTTGAGTTGTTCTTCTGTCATCGAGCTGACTTGCTCTACCGCAGTTTCAGCTAAATCTAAAGGTACATTAGGCTCAACCTCTACATCAGTGATTGAGCTTGCAATCACTTGACCTACCTTAACCAACTCTGCAGCACTGCTGTCATCCGAGCTTGCTGCTGCAACCAAATCGCTATTGAAATCAAGTTTGTCCGATCCAGGGGCAAGGACGTCTGTTAAGCTCTGTTCAATATCTTCAATGCTAGGTGCGTCGACACCGTCAATCTCAGCTTGTGCCTGCTGCTTTTCATATTCTAATACTAATAGATGAGTCAAAGGTGAGATAACTTGATAGTCTTCTGGAGTGCGGAGAATAAATTCATCGTTGAATGGTTGGGTAGGGAAGTCGGTATTCGTTGTGAAAGTACCCGCAGGGATCTCGACATCACCCACGACTTTATTATTTTTTTCATCTAAATTGGAGTCAGGGGTTAATGCTTCGAGTATATAACTTCCTTTTACCTCTTCAGTGACGGTTAATTGCCCTTTTTCATCCGTGATTCCTAAAATAGGTTCACCCGAATCCCAAACACCATTTTTATTGCTATCATCGACAATAACCGCGTTAGCTAAATAGCCAATATAAGCAGTGATAGTTTCTGATGTTGTTGGATTATCTGAAGAGTTTGATGAATCATTACAACCTGCTAATACACCAGCAATACATAATCCAAGCAGATGTCTTTTTGTTATATGTTTATACATAGCTATTTCCTTGTGTGAATAGATGTATACCCCTCTTACTTGAAGTTGCTAGGTTGTTGGCTACACTCGCTCCTCCCAATCAAATAGAACACCTATATTCATGGGGTTGCACTCATTTACCGCTTACTAGCAATTCCAATTACTTTAGGTATATATACTCTTCATCTTTGAAACTGCTAGGTTGTTGGCTACATTCGTTATTCCCAATCAAAAAGAAGACCTATTCTCATGGGGACTCACTCGTTTATCGCCTACTAGCAACTCCAATTATTTCGAGTATAGAAGACAATAAATTGTGGATTATTTGAAAACAATGAAATCAAGGGGGGTGGAGGTAGTATATATGGAGTATTTAATCAAATGAGTTTGGAAAGGGGGAAAGTGTTTTATTTTTGAGATAGTTATAAGGGATTAATTTTTATTATTATATTTATTATAAAAAACCACAGACACTTTATTTGAGGAGAAAGTGGCTGTGGTGCAATAAGGTTAAACAAAGTATTTAACCGATTATTTTATTATTAGAATTTAGATTAAAGAACTTTATGAGGACCAAATACTTCGTAGTTGATCTGCTCAGGTTTTACATTTAAATCTGTCAGCTGTTGCGCTTTAGCTTGCATGAATCCAACCGGGCCACAGAAGTAGAAATCACTGTTTTCCCAGTCAAGACCGAGTGTTGATAGCTTAACAAAACCGTCGTTAATGTGGTCATGTTGAGCAGCTAATGCTTTATCATTACTATACCAAACGTGCTGTTCAACGTTGTTATATTGAGCAACTAAAGATGAGATATGGTCATTAAAGCTATGTTGTTCTGAATTTTCAGCTGCATGAATCCAAACAATGTTTGCCTTATGGCTGTCTTTAATGGTTTCAAGCATCGATAACATTGGCGTGACACCAACACCTGCCGACATCAGGACAACAGGTTTTGTCTCTTCAGTTGTGAAGAAGAAATCTCCCGCAGGTGGTGCCAGTTTAATGATGTCCCCTACGTTTAAATCATCGTGCAAATACTGAGAAACAATACCATGACTTTCACGCTTAACTGAGATACGGTACGTTTTACCATTTGGTTGGTCAGATAAACTGTATTGACGAATTTCTTGATTTTCTAGTTTGTCATCATTGATATAGATACCAATGTACTGTCCAGGTTTATAACCAATGACGCTTTCGCCATCCTTAGGAGTGAAGACAAAACTAGTAATATTTTTGCTTTCTTCTGTTTTCTCAGTTAACACAAATTCGCGTAGACCACGCCATCCACCTTCTTGAGACTCTGTTTCACTATAGATTTCTTCTTCACGATTAATGAAAACTTGTGCAAGTAGGCCATAAGCTTCAGCCCATGCATCTAATACTTCTTGTCCTGGAGAAAGTAACTCATCTATCGTTGCTAATAGGTTTTCGCCAACCACATTATATTGAGCTGCGGTGATATTAAAGCTGGTATGCTTTTGTGCGATTTTTTCAACAACAGGAAGCAACACTTCAATGTTATCGATATTTGCTGCATAACCGTACACTGCATTAAATAGCGCTTCACGCTGGTTACCACTTCTTTGGTTCGCCATGTTGAAGATATCTTTTAATTCTGGGTGACGACTAAACATACGGTCATAAAAATGTGCGGTTAGTTTTGGTCCTGTTTCAGCAATAACTGGTGCAGTAGATTTTACGATATCGATAGTTTTTTGACTTAACATAATGTGCCCTTAAAGTTGTATCCCGTTTGCATGCTAAATAATGTATCTCAAATGCATCTTTAAGGCAACCCTTTGATACTAGATTTTATAAAGTTTTTTATTTATTTAAACAAAGGGGGAGTTTAGTATTTATTGGCATGGTATTTGCGCGTGACTTTCTCTGGTGTATATTTATAGATAAGTGAATGATCAATCATCTTAGGTTTTGATAAAATTCTCTCTTGTCAATTAAGGATAAAAATAATGAAACAAAGTCAACAAACGATTGCAACCATTCTTAACCATCGTTCGATTAGACGTTTTACCGATCAACCAATAGATAAAGAAACGTTCGAGACACTCATTGATTGCGCTATTGCGGCTTCGAGTTCAAGTTTTCTTCAATGCCTCTCAATTATTCGTATCACGAAACCAGAAAGTCGAAAACAGTTAGCAGAGTTTGCCGGTGGACAGCCCTATGTCGAGAGTGCAGCAGAATTTGTAGTTTTCTGTATTGATTTTAATCGTCATCGTGAAATTTATCCGCAAGCACAACTTGGTTTTACAGAGCAGACGTTAATTGGTGCAGTTGATGCGGGTGCAACGGCACAAAACTTTCTTTTAGCTGCGGAATCTTTAGGGCTAGGAGGTGTGTATATTGGTGGCTTACGTAACAATCCAGATAAGGTTGATAAATTATTGGCTCTACCGCAACATGTTGCGCCTCTGTTTGGTCTCTGTTTAGGTCATCCTGATCAAAACCCAGAAAAGAAACCTCGTTTACCGAGAGATTTAGTCTTACATCAAGAGCAATATCAACCCTTGGATCGTGAATTGTTGGCTAACTATGATAATCAAATAGAAAACTATTATCAGAACCGTTCTAGTAATATGAAGACTTCATCTTGGTCATCTCAGATTACAGCTACTTTAGAGAAGGAAGCTCGTCCATTTATGCGGAGTTACCTGCAGAGTAAGGGATTGAGCCTTAAATAAACATTGGTTGATATCCTCTATAAGATAAAATATTGGTCGCAAGCATGTTCACTGCATATTGATGTCATTTCTGATACACTAGCGCCAATATTTTATCCATTTAAGAATAAATCACTGTTTATTCTTCTAGATCGAGTCTCATATCATGTCATTTTCCGCTTTAGGTTTATCTGAAATACTGTTGCAACAGATTGAAAAAGCTGGGTTTGTTGAACCAACTGAAATTCAAAGCAAGACCATACCCTCTATTTTAGAAGGAAAAGATCTCCTCGCTGCAGCGCAAACAGGTTCGGGTAAAACAGCGAGTTTTGTATTGCCTCTTATCGATAAACAACTAAAGAGTGGCAATTCTGGGCGGGCAAAGCTGACAACCTTGGTGTTAGTTCCAACTCGTGAACTTGCTGCACAGATCGGTGGTGTCTTTGCTTCATTCTCCATGCAACAGTTAAAAGTTAGCACGGTTTATGGTGGTGTGAAGATTAACCCACAAATGATGGCATTGCGTGGTGGTACGGATGTTTTAGTGGCAACACCGGGGCGTCTATTAGATTTAGTTCAGCATAATGCAATCAAACTGCACACAGTTGAAACTTTAGTTCTTGATGAAGCTGACCGTATGCTTGATTTGGGCTTCTCTAAAGAGTTAAATGAAATCTTAGCTCTGTTGCCTAATCGTCGCCAAAACCTTTTCTTCTCCGCAACATTTCCTGAAGATGTACAGTTACTTACTGATGAGATTTTAAACGATCCTGTTAAAGTTTCGATTGAAGCAACCTTAACCACCGCAGATTTAGTACAACAACGTGCGATTGAGGTCGATAGAAGTAATCGTACTATGTTACTTAAGCATTTGTTAAATGAAGAAGGCTGGTCAAGAGTATTGGTATTTGCTGCGAGTAAACGTGGTGCCAATAACATTACCATGAAATTAGAGCGCGCAGGGATAAAAGCCAAAGCGCTACATGGTGATTTAAGCCAAAGTGCCCGTTCAACTGCTTTGTTTGATTTCAAAATGAGTCGAATTCAAGTGTTAGTGGCGACCGATGTTGCTGCCCGTGGTATTGATATTGAACAGCTACCTTGTGTGGTTAACTTTGATCTTCCACGATCACCTGCTGATTATGTCCACCGTATTGGACGTACTGGTCGAGCAGGAGAGCAAGGGGTTGCCATCTCATTTATTACTGTTGATGACGATAATCACTTTAGATTGATTGAAAAGCGAACAAAGCAACGTATTGTTCGCGAACAAATTGATGGTTTTTTGCGCGAAAATAAGCCGATGGAAGATTCGCATCAATCAAAAGAGCCAATTAAAGGGAAAAGAATGAGTAAAAAGGATAAGGCAAGAGCTGAGGCAGCAAGATTAGCGAATGGTGAGTGATAGATTTACATTGTAAATTTTGAAAAAATTTAAAGCCGAGTATTTAATAATTAATTTAAATACTCGGCTTTTTGCTATCTGATTACCCAATTTATACGTTTTAGGAGTAACTTTTGGGCAATAGCTTGTTGGGGAGCAGTTTTAGTGGTTATTTTTCAGGTTGTTGTTGGTATGCATGAGTGCCCCACAATGGTACTGTAGACAAACTATGTTTAAAGCTACCTTCTGTCTCTTTAGTTGTGTATGAAAGATAAAGAAGCGTCTGATTCTTTGGATCGTAGATACGGCGAACTTTCATCGATTTAAAGAAAATGCTTTTAGATTTCTTAAAGACGACTTCGCCAGAAGCACTTTTATCAATTTCTGCAATCATATCTGGTGTAATATCACCGGTCTGACGACAAGAAATTGAGCTATCACTGGGATCGGAAAGGCTTAAATTTGCTTCAATTGAGGCAATATGACAAGTCACACCGGTGACAACATCATCTTGTAATGAGGTGATTTTAATGTCTTTTAACGTAAACATACCAAGAGAGACATCACCAACCTCATTGTCAGAACAACCCGTTAATGTTAATGCGGAGATGAGCAAACTTGCGCCTAAGACTATTTTTTTGTTCATGTTCTTCCTTAATCAATTAAGAGGATTTTTTTAACCAATCATTAGTATACGTGATCTTCTAGAATTTACTTGAATTTGGTGGTTAAAACATGAGAAAAGAAGGGATTAAAATATTGATAGGGGATATAAATAAAAACCACAAGAATAAATGATTAATTGGTCATCATAAATTCTTATGGTTCAAGAGTTAATTACTTTTAAATTAGCAACATAACTCAGCAGGTGAAGATTCATTTAATAGTGAAATCTCATAATTAATTTCACTTAAAACAATATCAAGACCATGTTCAAAATTGACATCTTTAATATCTAAGTAAACAGAATTTTCGTTAATGATGGTGTCAACTTCAAAATCATAAGTATTATTTTCAATACTATTTTTTAAACTGATATCAAATAAAGAAATATTATCATTAACAGATATTATGTGATGTAAATCATGGAGTTGTGACTTCATCTGATCAGTTACGTCCGTGTGTAGTGCTAGAATATTCATTTTCATCTCAATAGTAGTAAAAGTAAACAACGAAGCGATTATACTCCGGAAGTGATATGTTTAAGATGATTATTTAAAATAAATGAGAGGTAGATACAGGATTTTTTATAAGACATTGAAATTTAAACTCATTAATTTATATAATAAACCGTGTTTAAAAGTCCTTTGTATTCAATGGGTTAAGTTTTTATTGTCAGTTAAAACAATAACTTAATAAAATATTAAGTTTAATGAGTATATATCAAAAAATAAATTTTCTATATTAGATATAATGAATATTTATTTAATTAATTGGGTTAATTTAATTCACTTTGAAAGTTTATTTTTATGATTTAAATTTGAATTTTTGTTAAATATCGAGGGTTTATATGGATAATGACATGCTGGATAAGCAACATCTTATTAAAATAGCGAGAACTAAAATGCCTTTTGGAAAATATAGTGGATTAGCTTTAGTTGATTTACCTGAAGCCTATCTATTGTGGTTCCAAAAAAAGGGTTTCCAGAAGGGGAGTTAGGTTTATTGATGGAAATCACGTTGAGTTTAAAAATCGAGGGGTTAGAGTCATTAATAAAGCCATTAAAGTTGGAATTTTGATTTAACGTGTAATCATTTAATGTAAATCGATATAAATAAAGATAATATTAGTTTTTTAATTAGATAACGAATTTTTACAAATTATGCCTCAGAATATTCCAGTTATGCGTCACCTGATGACAGCAACACACCAAGATGTACTTAATAATAAAGGAGATATGTTTACTCGGCATGCTTCTCGTGCAATCGTTTTGAAAGGTGATGACATTCTTTTGCTTTATACAGCACGTTACGATGATTACACTTTACCTGGTGGCGGTGTTGATCAAGGCGAAAATGTGGCGGATGGTCTTTTACGTGAGTTAGCTGAAGAGACGGGAGCAAATGATATTGAAATTATAGATGATTTTGGTATCTATGAAGAGTATCGCCCTTGGCATAAGCCTGATTTTGATACCATTCATATGCTCTCTTATTGTTATGTTTGTCGAATTGGAGATAACTTGGGGGAGACCAGTTATGAAGATTACGAACTAGGCAACGGGATGAAACCAGTTTGGATCAATATTTATCAAGCGATTAAGCATAATCAAGAGATTATCAAACATAGTGATAAGAAAGGAATGTCGATTGAACGTGAAACTTTCTTATTGAAAAAAGTGGTTGAAGAGCTGCTTTAACCATATGAATGCTTCTCTGCTTCTTACTTAAAGTTCTTGTATTAATGACAATAAAGTCGTCGTTTTCTGTTAAGCTAAATGACGTAAGTAAGAATTTAACTGTTAAAATCAAACCTTTGGAGAAAATCATGAGTGAAGAGACTATTTTTAGTAAAATTATTCGTCGTGAAATACCGTCAGATATTGTGTATCAAGATGAACTGGTCACGGCCTTTCGCGATATTACTCCTCAAGCTCCAACCCATATTTTGATTATCCCAAACAAATTGATTCCTACCGTCAATGATATTGAAGTGGAAGATGAATTAGCGATGGGTAGAATGTTTACTGTTGCAAAAAAATTGGCTCAGGAAGAGGGAATTTCAGAAGATGGTTATCGTCTGATTATGAATTGCAATCAGCATGGTGGACAAGAGGTTTACCATATTCATATGCATTTAGTGGGGGGCAAACCGTTAGGCAAAATGCTTGCTAATTAGACTTTATTACTCTCTTACTTGAAGTGGCTAATTAAATTTATATATCGGTAAGATAATGTTTGTATTTTACGTTAGCGTTTTTTAACAAGAGTACCGATTAATTTCATCTGACACGAGAGTTGAAATAGGAACACCACCACGCAACTGAAACTTCAAGTAAGAAGAGTCTATACTCAAGGAAAGAAGCGTATAAATATTAAGGAATGAGATGTGCGAATACTATTATTCTCTTTAATTTTGTTACTGACAGCTTGCTCATCAAGTGAACAAAATCTTACATTAACTCAAAGTGAACATGAAGTTGTCATTGCTGATGCTGATCTCGGTTCGACTTTAAAATGGGGAACCATTTCTCGTGATCATAAGGATCAGCAGTTACAAATCACGATCCCTTTCACCAATCTAGATACTAAGGCAGAAAGAGTCGCTTATCGTTTTTATTGGTATGATGATCAAGGTTTAGAAGTGCATGCTGTGGGAACAGTTTGGCAAACCGTGACGCTTGAACCAAAAGAAACCGTGACCATTTCTGACATCTCCCCTAAACAAGTGACAAGCTTTCGTATTTACTTACGTCATGCATCGACGAGTGGATCTCCTCTTTCTAATGATCTAAATTCCGATGATTCATCAATAAAGGTGCAAGGACACTAGAATGAAAAATTTATTCATTAGCCTCTCTCTGTTGTTATTAGTTGGTTGTACAAACCAAAATACTTCACAGAAGCATTCGGGGACTCAAGGGTATAATGATCATCATTCGATCGTTAAAACTGAACAAAGTCCACAACCGAAAATCGAAGAGTTAGAACCTGCGACACGCCACTTAGTGCATCAGATAGTTGAGTCTGGCGAGGTTGCTCAAGTGACAACGGCACACCGCCCAGTCATATTTATTAAACCGTTAAGAAATCGCACTAATGACTATGTCGATATAGATCTTATTGAGGAACGATTGGCTTCAGAGCTACTTGATTCTAGATTATTTCGTTTTGTCGAGTCAGATCATATTTCTGAAGCAAGAGAGCAATTAGAACTTGATTCGGATGATCAACTGGTTGATAAACGTTCTGCCGTGCGTTTTAGTCGAATGATTGGTGCTGAGATCATGCTTGATGGCGATGTCTTATCCGTTAGAAATAGTAGCTTAGGTCAATTAAAAATCTATAAACTTAGGTTAAAAATGGTCAATATTAATTCTGGGGTGTTGATTTGGCAGGGAGAAAATTCGTTCATTAATCCACAATAAAAAATAGGTTTATATTCCCTTCTTACTTGAAGTTGCTAGGTTGTAGGCAATATTCATTCGCCCCAATCATAGAGTACACCTATACTCATGGGGCCTCATTCACTTGCTGCCGACTAGCCACTCCAATTTTTTGGCTATAGTAGAAAAGTAATAAAGTAGAGAAAGATCACGAATCACTAAGTAGATAATAGGTTTCTCATAGTAGATCTTATGGAAATACACTATATTTTATAAGGTTAAGCTAATTATTGAGCAAAGCATTTTTATTATTAAAAAGGATAAGATGATGATTATTTATTTACATGGATTTGATAGTTCAAGCCCCGGCAACCATGAAAAGGTGTTGCAACTCCAGTTCATCGATCCTGATGTTAGGTTTATTAACTATAGTACTCTTCATCCTAAACATGATATGCAGTTTCTACTGAAAGAAGTTCATAAACTGGTGAGTGAATCTCAAGATAAAAATCCATTAATTTGTGGCGTTGGTTTAGGTGGTTATTGGGCAGAGCGGATTGGATTTCTTTGTCAGATAAAGCAAGTGATTTTTAATCCTAATCTTTATCCTCAGCGTAACATGGAAGGGCGTATAGATAGGCCTGAAGAATATGCTGACATTGGAAATAAATGTGTTGATAAATTCAGAGAAAAGAATAAAGACAATTGTATCTGCTTCTTAACAAGAGAAGATCAGGTGTTAGATAATAGTGAGACAGAAACTCTGTTATCACCCTATTATTCAATTGTTTGGGATGAAAAAGATAGCCATAAATTTAAAAATATCTCTCCACACCTGCAAACAATTAAAAAATTTAAAGCTAAGTAACAGATATTAAGGTATTGATTTAATATCACTTTTAATTATATCAATCAATAAAGAGATAGTAAAATTATCTCTTTATTGGTATTGCATTGTTGAGGCTAAAGTTAAAGTTAAAATATTAAAAATCTAAATAGGAACTATTTCTTTTCTCTACTTGATTACTCCTTTTTCCCCAGTATAATGCTTCAAAAATATTGCTATTTTTTATTGATTTTTTTTATCGATTTATTGGTGAATACCGCGTAGTTATTTCCGTTTTTTAGCCAGTAAATTTGAAGAAAGTTGATAAAAAATAGTCTTAAGTGAGGAATTGAAATGAACCGTATTATTGTCGTTGGTGGAGGCGCTGGTGGTTTAGAGTTAGCCACTAAACTAGGAAACACCTTGAGCCGTAAAGGTCGAGCGCATGTTACCCTTGTCGATCGTAAGTCTAGCCACTTATGGAAACCTTTATTGCATGAGGTTGCTACCGGTTCTATGGATGCAGGTGTCGATGCTATCAGCTATCGTGCTCATGGCCATAACCATCACTTTGATTTTCAATTAGGTAGTCTCTCTGATATTGATCGTGAGAATAAACAGATCACTCTTGCTCCTATTTATGGTGAAAATAAAGAGTTATTAGTGGCTGAGCGTGAATTACCGTATGATATTTTGGTGATGGCAATTGGTTCTGTTTCTAATGATTTCCGCACTCCGGGTGTTAAAGACAACTGTATTCTTCTCGATAGCCCTGAACAAGCTCATCAGTTCCGCAGTGAAATGAATAATGAATTCTTGAAGTTAAATGCCAAAGAAGGTAACGGCACGGTTGATATCGCTATTGTTGGTGGTGGTGCAACGGGTGTTGAGCTTTCTGCAGAACTTCATAATGCGATTAAAGCGCTACATAATTATGGTTTCTCTGATTTAGATAGCAGCAAGTTAAATGTCAATTTAATTGAAGCCGGAGAGCGTATTCTTCCTGCATTGCCGGCACGTATTTCTGGTCAGGCTCATCAAGAGTTATTAAAACTTGGGGTTAAGGTTCATTGTAATACGATGATTACTGAAGCGACGCCTGAAGGTTTGATGACGAAAGAGGGTGAACTAATTAAAGCGACGATTATGGTTTGGGCTGCGGGAGTTAAAGCGCCTGACTTCTTAAAAGATATCGCAGGATTAGAGACCAATAATCAAAACCAGCTGGTGGTTAAAGAGACCCTACAAACGACGCTTGATGATGATATCTTTGTTATTGGTGATTGTGCGAGCTGCATTCAACCCGATGGCTCAAAAGTACCGCCAAGAGCTCAAGCAGCACATCAAATGGCAAGTCTCTGTTTTAAAAATATTGTTTATAAAACAACCGGTCGTGAAATGAAGCCGTATATTTATAGTGACCATGGTTCTTTAGTTTCATTAAGTCAGTTCTCTACGGTGGGAAGCTTAATGGGCAACTTAACGAAAGGTTCAATGCTTGTTGAAGGCAAAATTGCTCGATTGGTCTATATTTCACTCTATCGCATGCATCAAATTGCTTTGCATGGTGTGGTGAAAACCGGATTAATTATGTTAGTTGGACGAATTAACCGTATGTTGCGTCCGTCTTTGAAGCTTCACTAATTTGTCATAATTTGAATCTAAATATTGATATCTCAGGCCAATTTTCTGAGATGTGAATTGATTAACCAGTTTATTTTTAACGGTAATTCGTTAAATTAAACTGGTTTTTTTTGCCTACCATTTTGTTATATCCCTCCTTCATACTTGAGCTGCTAGGTTGTTGGCGTCGTTCGTTCTATCTAATCATCTAGAACACCTTTTCAAAAGGCGAGCTCACTCGCTTTCGGCTACTAACAATGCCAAATATACTCGATATATTTGTTTCCTTTATCTTTTATCTTTTCCACTTTTATTGTCATTTATTCGTCATATTTTATTCACATTAATGAAATGTAACTTTCATATTCACGAAATATAACTGTCATATAGTGTCGTTAAACTGGCTTCATCAATTGAGGGGAGTCCTTAACTGATAAAATTAATTCGTTATCTTATATATATTTAACTGTCACATTTTAAGCTATCGATAATTAAAATTTCATATTAAAAATAGTGTAAGTATTTGAAAAAATGCGAACAAGGAATATTTCAGATGAACATTCGTGTAACTAAAGCTATAACTAAGACTGCAGTAACGGCATCCGTTTTATCAATCACATTAATGACATCATCGGCGATAGCTGATACGAATAAATATGTTGGTTCAGGCTCTTCGTTTATTTATCCAATTATGTCGGTATGGGCAAAAGGATATAGCCAGCAGACAGATAATGTTCAGATTGATTATCAATCTAAAGGTTCAAGTGCCGGTGTACGTGACTTGATTTCAGGTGTGGTTGATTTTGCTGTGTCAGATGCAGCAATGAATACAAAAGAGCAACAGAAAGTACCGGGTGGTGTGATTTTTCTTCCCGTTACTGCAGGCGAGATTGTTCTCTCTTATAACTTAAAAGGTGTCCAAAACTTAAAGTTAAGCCGTGATGCTTATACCGAAATTTTCTCTGGCAAAGTGACAAAATGGAATGACCCTGTTATCGCTAAATCAAACCCTGATGTGAAGTTGCCAGACCGCTCAATTACAGTGGTCACGCGTTCCGACGGTTCAGGCTCTACGTTTGCATTAACTAACCACTTCAGCGCAGTTAGTCCGGAGTGGAAAGAGACGATTGGCACCGGTAAAAAAGTGCAGTGGCCACAGCAATCTAACTTTGTAGGTGCACCACGAAATGATGGTGTGGCAGCTACCGTTATGCAAACACTTGGCGCAATTGGCTATATCGAATATGGTTATGCTCAGATTACACGCCAACCAATGGCGCAGTTAGAAAATGTCGATGGAAACTTTGTTGCACCTAATGCGAAAACAGGAGCCGCTGCCTTGGCAAATGTGAATTGGCCTGAAAACCTAGTCGCTTTTGCTGCCGATCCTAAAGGTGCAGACGCTTACCCAATCACAACATTTACTTGGATGATGATACGTAAAGAAGCATTGAAAGAAGGATCTTCTGCTGAGTTACAAAAATTTGTTAACTATATTTTGAATGAAGGCCAAGCGTCTGCTGAGAAAATGGGTTATATCCCCGTTCCTCAAAACCTAAAGCAGAAGATGACAGATGCAATAGCATTAGCTAAATAATCAAGTAGATGGGCTAATCTACTTAACCCTTTAATTAATATCTGTTTTTAATATTAAAGTGATTATACCCGTCTTACTTGAAGTTGCTAGGTTGTTGGCTGTGCTCATTCACTTGCCGCCTACTAGCAACTCCAATTACTTTAGGTATAACTCACTTTTTAATGAGTTATTTTACATTAGTGTCTAATTAGCTTTGCTTTGTTTCAGAAAATGATGGAATCATAATGAGCACAAAACAGTTGCAACAATTAATGGGTAATCAAGGACTGGCAAGTGCGCCTTCTTCTTTTGATTCATTAATGAATACACTTTTCCGTCGCTGTGCATTTGCGATGGTATTTTTTATATTTGTTTTAATTAGCTACCTATTCTGGTCGATTGGACAAGAAGCGTGGCCTGCCATTGAACGCTTTGGTTTCTCATTTATTACAGGCACTGAGTGGAGTGGGGCTCATGAAACGTTTGGTATTCTGCCTGAAATATGGGGAACCTTATATAGTTCCTTATTAGCGCTGTTAATTGGCGGTGGGTTAGGTGTTGCGGTGGCAATTCTGTTGACTCAAAATTTTTTGAAGCCAGTGATTGGAACCTATCTTAGAAATTTGATTGAAATCTTAGCGGCAATTCCAAGTGTTGTTTATGGTCTGTGGGGGATCTATGTATTGGTTCCTGCTATTCGTCCAGTATCTGAATGGCTACATCAATACTTTAGCTGGATACCAATGTTTAGCACTGAATTTCATGGTCCAAGCTTAGCGCCTGCTGTTTTAGTGTTATCGATTATGATTTTGCCGACGGTTGCCACTATCTCTATTGATGCATTAAGACGTATTCCTCATCGTACCGCAGAAGCCGCTTATGGTTTAGGTGCGACGCGTTATGAAGTGATTCGTAAAGTGATGTTACCGACAGCCTCTTCTGGCATTTTAGCGGCATTAATTTTAGGTTTTGGCCGCGCATTAGGTGAAACGATGGCATTGGCGATGTTGATGGGTAGTTCAAATCAAATCAGCCTATCACTTTTCGCTCCGGCAAATACCTTAGCATCGTTAATGGCATCGAATTTTCCTGAAGCGAATGAGTTAGAGATTCAATCTTTAATGTATGCGGGCATCGTACTGCTAGTGATTACTTTTGTTGTCAATATACTCGGCATGTGGGTTCAATTACTAACCAAGCGTAAGTTTGAGGGTAAATAATGAAAACTAACGTATTAAAACACGACTTAATTAAGAATAGCCGTAACGGACGTGGGTTGAGCGATAAACTTTTTACTCTGTTTATTATTGGGTTAACTGTTATTGCCTGTATTCCTCTTTTTTCAATTCTTTTTATGTTGATAAAAGAGGGCGGAAATCGTTTAAGCTTTGAAACATTAACTTCACTCCCTCCTGCTGGTTTTGAGATGGGGGGAGGGATCGGTAATGCGATTATCGGTACATTAACGATGGTTGGTATCGCCTCGGTTATTAGTATTCCAGTGGGGGTTTTTGCTGCGGTCTATATTAGCGAAATCGCACCAAACTCGTGGTTTGCAAAGACCGGAAAATTCTTAGCCCAAGTATTAACTGGGCTTCCTTCTATTCTCGCTGGTGTATTTGCTTACATCGCTGTGGTGGTGGTGTTAGGCTACTATTCAGCAATTGCAGGTGGTTTAGCATTAATGGTATTGATGTTGCCTACGGTTATTTTAACCACCATTGAAGCGTTAAAAAGTGTCCCAGAAAAAATAAAGCACGCGGCTTATGGTATGGGCTGTACACAGAGTCAAGTGATCTGGAAAGTGACATTACCGACTGCATTTCCAAGTATTATTACAGGTGTGTTATTGGCCGTTGCGGGTGCAGCTGGTGAGTCTGCACCGCTGCTCTTTACTGCACTGTTTAGTAACTATTATCTGTCGGACTTACATGAACCTGTGGCATCGTTATCGATTCTTATCTATAACTTCTCAGGTCTGCCTTTTCCTAATCAGATTGAATTAGCATGGGCTGCTTCTCTGGTTTTGGTTTTAATTATTTTATTCTTTAACCTTGTTGCTCGACTTGTTGGTCGACGTAAACTGTAATGGAGTGACACTGATGTCGACTATCTCTAAATTAAATCTAAATATTGCGACACCAACACAACGAGTCATTGATTCTGGTTTCAACCTTCAAGGTCAGTCAATTGCAAACAATGAAAATCGACAATTAAATGAAGAACAAGCCATGAAATTTAAGCCTCAAACTGAATTAGCGATGAACTGTCATATAGATTCTATCCATTACGGTGATTTCCTTGCCGTTCGAGATTCAGAAATTCCAATTGAAAAAAGCAAGATTACTGGTTTTATCGGTCCTTCAGGTTGTGGTAAAAGTACGGTATTAAGAAGCTTAAACCGAATGAACGATATGATTGATTCCTTCCGCTTCTCAGGAAAGATCGATTTTATGGGGCTTGATCTTTATAATAAAAATATTGATCCAGTGGTTGTTCGTCGTTATATCGGAATGGTATTTCAGCAGCCAAATCCATTTGCTATGAGTATTTATGACAATGTTGCTTTTGGTTTAAAACTGAATAAGTTTAAAGGTGACAAAACAGATTTAGATGAAAAAGTCGAAAAGGCACTTCGTCGATCAGCATTATGGGACAGTGTTAAAGATAAACTGAATAAATCAGGAATGTCGCTATCTGGGGGGCAACAACAACGTCTTTGTATTGCTCGTTCGATCGCAACAGAGCCGTCAGTTCTGTTAATGGATGAACCGTGTTCAGCGTTAGATCCGATTGCGACACGTAAAATTGAAGAGTTAATGTTAGAATTGAAAAAACGGTTTAGCATTGTCATTGTGACCCATAATATGCAGCAAGCAAAACGTGTTGCAGACAATACCGCTTTTTTCTCTGTCGATTTAACAGGAAAAAATCATACAGGGCACCTTGTTGAGATGGGGAATAGTCAGCAGATTTTTGATAACCCTCAACAACAATTAACCAAAGAATATATTGCGGGTGAGTTTAGTTAAAATATTTATCTCCTCTATTCCTTAACTCGGTAGGTTGTTGGCTGCACTTGTTCTCCCCAATCATGTAATACATCTACATTCATGGGGTCTCAGCCACTTGCCGCCTACTAGCAACGTCAATTATTTTAGGTATAGGGCTTATTGAGTTTTAATTTTTGACTGTTTTTTATTCAAGTTAACTAATTAATAACCAACAAGAAAAAATTGAGAGTAATTTATAAAAACAGACTTGATTTTAAAATTAGTTCCGTTTATTATTCTCTCCGTTGTCAAGCCAAGGTATTTAAACCCTTAGACGCTTGAAACATTGTTCCCCTTTAGTTCAGTTGGTAGAACGGCGGACTGTTAATCCGTATGTCGCTGGTTCAAGTCCAGCAAGGGGAGCCACTTTTAGAAAAGCCAATCTTCGGATTGGCTTTTTGCATTTCTAGCGATAGAACTTATTTGAAAAGCCTCTCTTTGATTAATACTTTATGTCTAGGTTAATGTTTCTACTTAATCTTGATATTTAAAGCTAAGTTAAACTATCTCCACACTAACTTGCTTGATACAGTTTTGCTATATACCTTTATCCCCCTCATACTTAAAGCTGTTAGGTTGTTCACTGCGTTTTTTCCTCCAATCATATAAGTACATACACCATAAACTTATGGGGCTTATTTACATGTCATCTACTAGCAACTCCAATTATTTTAGGTATATACAGCAGAAGAAAACAGGTAAACTCATCGCTTTCTAATAGAGTGAGAAAGATAATGAAAATTTGGGTTGATGCGGATGCTTGTCCTGTGGTGATTAAAGAGATTTTATTTAAAGCTGCAGAACGCAAGCAGATTGAAACAACGCTGGTGGCCAATCATTTTATGCGTATCCCACCTTCAAAAGTAATTCATTTTATTCACGTTAGTTCAGGCTTTGATGTTGCAGATAATGAGATTGTCCAACGGAGTGAAAAAGGGGATTTAGTGATTACTGCCGATATTCCCTTAGCGGCAGAAGTCATTGAACAAGGTTGTGTTGCGATAAACCCCCGTGGTGAACTGTATACTGAGCACAATATTAAAGCGCGTTTAAATATGCGAGATTTTATGGAAACTTTACGCTCTTCTGGTGTCGAAACAGGTGGCCCCTCTGCATTTAGTCAAAGTGACCGTCAAGCCTTTGCCAATCAACTCGATCGTTTATTAGCTAAATATTAAAGAGAAGCATCAATTAGGAATTTTTATGGGTAATTACATTAGCGTTAATCACTTAACACGCAGTTATGGAAAGCAAATCGCATTAGATAATATCAATTTTTCGATTAATGCGGGACAAGTCGTTGGATTGCTTGGACATAATGGCGCAGGGAAATCAACGCTAATTCGTCTATTATTGGGTGAACAGACTTCGTTTATTCCAACTATTTCAAACCAAAATCAACAAGAGAATAAGATAACCATATTTGGCCTCGATCCTGTGAAAGATCGTGCTGAAATCATGTTAGATTTGGCTTGTATCTCAGATGTGAATTCACTGCCTAACTGGATGAAAGTAAAAGATCTAATTAGTTATATTGCCGGTGTTCATCCTAAATTTGATCCTGAAAAAGCCAAACAGTTGATCTCTAAAACGGATATTCAATTAAAAAGTAAGATTGGTTCTTTGTCCAAAGGGATGAAAGTCCAGCTTCACCTCTCTACGATTATGGCAACAGAAAGTAAAATTCTAATTTTAGATGAACCGACATTGGGATTAGATTTAATCTATCGTCAAACTTTCTATCAACAAGTTATCGAATGGTTTCAACAAGCCCCAAGAGCGATTATTATTGCCAGTCATGAGGTGGCAGAAATTGAACGACTATTAACGGATGTGTTGATTTTAAAGCAAGGCAAGTTAATTGAGACGGGTTCAGTTTATGAATTTAAACAACGTTATATTGAATTAGAAAGTCGAGCGGAGCATCATGAGAAAATATTAACGTTAAAGCCGATTTGGTTTGAGCAAGGTGTTAGTCGTTGTCATTATCTCTTTTCTCGTTCACGTTTTTCTGACTTACATAAGAATGAGTTGCTCCAATTTGGTGATATCGCTGAACCTAATTTATCGCAACTGTTTGTGGCATTACAGCAAAGTAATACATTAAATTTTAATGCTCAATCTAGTCAACAAGCTAATTCTAATCAACAAGCAACAAACGGTATTCAATCATGAGTCGATTAATGAGCGAAATTAAAAAAGAGTTGCTTCAACACCCTATTATTACTCGATTACCGCTGGGTGTTGCATTGGTCGTCGCTATTGTTATTTTCTCATTCCAAATGCCAGACAACATGACCATTGAGTACAGTGGTATGTTACCGTTAGCGCAACAGAGTGATGGCTTTGCCGGATTTGTGGGTAGCTTTGTACATTATAGTTGTGGCATGTTGGTGTTCTTTTTAGCCTTGAGTTATTTGGCTTCCACGCTATTAAAAGAACGACAAGAAGGAACCGCTTCATTTTGGCGAAGCATGCCAGTCAGTGACTATTATGCTATCGGGATTAAATTATTGGTGAGTTTGGTGGTGATCCCGTTGGTCTCTCTGTTACTTTTACTGTTCTTTGATCTTTTGATTTTGTTATTAGGGCAATGGTTTCCTGTTGGTGCTAATTTAAGTTTGGCTTCGTTAGTGATCCATTTACTGCATTATTTACTGACTTTAGTTTGCTTTACTGTGGTATTTTTACCATTAGCATCGCTACTATTATTGGTTTCACAACTCACGAAGCATCCACTGATTTCACTGTTTATTGGTTATTGGGTGAGCTCTCTGTTATTTAAGATTATTTTAGGGACGAGCAACGGAATCAGTTATTTTATTTCGTTATGGTTTAAACTACCGACTGCGATATTTAGTCAACAAAATCCCTTCATGTTATTGACGCAACATGGTGTGAGTTTGGTTATTATGCTGGTGATTTCTGTATTGCTTTTACTATTAACCAGCAAATTACGTTCGGCAAAGTAGGTTATCGACACGAGTTTAGATCCTTACCAGATCTATACCCAAAGTAATTGGACTTGCTAGTCGGCGGCAAGTGAATGAGGCCTCATGAGTATAGGTGTACTCTATGATTGGGGCGAATGAACGTAGCCAACAACCTAGCAACTTCAAATAAGAAGGGGATAATCGTTTGATCCAAATCTTGATTGTTCATCAAAGATCCTTTATTTCACTTTGATTATCCATTTTCTTTCATGTTACAAATAAATGTTAATATTCTCTTTTCTTACTTAACGATAAAACGAATAATAACTCACTGAAAGTATACATATTGACCGTTTTGGTTGTTATTTATACAGATGTAGGTTTTTTTATTTTATATATTATGCTGAACAAGATCTATTTCCCCGTAAATCCTCGATAAACTTCACAAATAACCAAATTATCAATTGTAATATGGGATATTTATCACATTTCTGTCTATATTCACCTTGTTTTTTACAAAAAAAATACATTTATTAGACTAATGAAACTTTTTGTCTATATTTAAATGAGCTAGCAATGAAATAGAGAGTAACGATATCTATGGGCTCACATTGCTAAGTGATAAAAATTAAATATAGATTTAAGGATGATATAAATATGAAGATTAAGTTTATTGCTTTAGCTGTTGCTGCTGCCACTGCTTTACCTGTCAGTGCTGCCACAGTTTATCAAGATGACAATACTGTATTTAATGTCGGCGGTCGTGCCGAAGTTCGTGGTAATATTTCTGATGCCAATCAAGAGTATAATGATGCAGGTGTGAAAACTAATGATAGCAAATATAAGGATTATTCACGTGTTCGTTTAAGTGTTGATGGTCGTCAAACACAAGGTGATGATTTAGCTTTCTATGGTCGTTATGAATTTGAATTAAGTGAAAAAACGGATGCTGGTACAGATGATGTCTCAGTCAATACTCGTCACTTGTATGCCGGTGTTGAAACGAATAGCATGGGTAGTGTCTATTACGGTCACCAAAATAACGCAGTAACTTATATTACTGACTGGACCGATATGGCAGAAACTTTCTCTGGTTATACCAATGAATATAATGTCGCTACTGCTGACCGCGCGAAAAATGTTTTACGTTATGCTTATTCTCGAGATGCACTAACAATTCAAGCCGACGGTAATTTTAATTCTGATGATCAAAGCACTGGCTATGGCATTGTTGCTGCATATAAGTTGCAAGATAACATTGAATTAGGCTTAGGTTATGCTGGAAGTGATCAAGAGTATGGTGCTGGTGATGGAGTAACTGATAATTCAGATACTTTCTTAGCGTCTGCTAAATACCAAACAGAAAACATCTGGATTGCTGCACTTTACCAAGTGGGTACCATTTCATCAGAAGGTGAAAAAAATCAAGACTTTGATGCTATCGATGTGTATGCCGCTTACACCTTCGGTAATAACTTAGTCAACATGACTTATAACTATTATGATGCGGAAGATCTAAAAGATTTAGATATTAACTTCATTGGTCTTGAGTACGCTTACTATATCGGTAATGCAGCAGCCTACGGTAGTTATAAAATCAACTTGTTAGACAATGATCAAGGTGGTGTGGGTGATAATAATGATAACGAATTCCAGTTTGGTCTACGTTATTCATTCTAAGTTGTGAAGCTAAGTCAGCAAGATTATTTTAGTTATCTTTTAATCTAATTGATAGTTGAAAATAAAAAAACCCGTTAATGATAAGACTCGTTAACGGGGTTTATTTTTTTGCTTTTTAATCCGTTGAATTAAAAAGTTTTATGGTGATAGCTATTTTTATAGATCATCCACTACAGCAAGCACTGCTGATAAAGTGTCGTGACCAAAAGCGACACTGCGCTCAGGAGACCAACCGTAAAGGCTATCTGGTTGTGCGTTGTGGTCTTTAAATGGCATCTCTACTGTATAAGAGAGTGTCTTAAACTGCTCACCAACCCAATTAGAGCCCACGGTTAAGTTTGCTTCACCGGGCTTGTCTTTATCGTAACCATGCTCATCTTGGAACTCTGGTGTAATGGTTAATAACGCTTGTTTGAATTTGTTTTCTAATCCTTCAATGTGGTCATTATAGCTTGGAATACCCTCGCTTCCTGCCACAAAGTTATACGGAATCGCTTCATCGCCGTGGATATCTAAGAACATATCTAAACCGGTTTTTAGCATCTTTTCTCGGACATAGAAAACTTCAGGACTGCGTTCTACAGAAGGCGTTGCCCACTCACGGTTTAAGTTAACACCAATGGCGTTACAACGTAGATGACCACGAATACCGCCATCTGGATTCATGTTTGGCACAACATAGAAAACGGCTTTAGAGAGTAGGGCACGAGCGACGGTATCCGTCTCATCTAAAAGACGTTGGACGACACCTTCCATAAACCACTCAGCCATGGTTTCACCGGGATGTTGACGTGCAATTAACCATACTTTCTTTTTGCCTTCGTCAGGTGTTCCGATAGTCAATAGCGACATGTCATTGTTATCTAAGGTATGACCTAAGGTGTCTAAACGACATAGATGGCTGCTTTGCGCTAAATGAAGTAGGTCTTGGTGACGATCGTAGCTATAAGGGGCAAAGTAAGCGAAATAGATTGAACCAAATTCAGGGATAATATCGAAGGTTAACGTATCGCCGTCAAAGTCAGCAGGGATACGGAACCACTCTTCACGATCATAAGAAGCGACAACATCATAACCTTGCCACCCTTCTGGATAAGCAGATTTAGCTAGATTAAGAAGCTTAATAGTGTGTGATTTTTGCGGCTCACTCTCTAAACGAAAATGAAACCACTGGTAAAATTCAGATTGGTTATCATTGGGGATCGTGAGTTGAATATCATCGGCACGTTCAGCACTAACAACATTGATATTACCGCTTTCAAAATTACTAAAAATTTTCATAATACTCTCTTTATATCGCGTATCAAACTTAGATTAAATTGAGGGGGATGACTTTAAAACACCTTAATCAAATGGCTAACATTAGTCTAGATAAATCAGGTTAACGTCAACTCATTTGATTAAATTTACGACAAAAAAAGGAGCAGACCATAACGATCAACTCCTTCTCTATTTTTATATTAACTAAATAACTAAATAACTAAATAACTAAAAAATTAAATAACTAAATAGATTATAGACGTTCGCGAATCATTTGCTCTAGTTTACCTTGGTCAACCGCAAAGTTACGAATACCTTCGGCTAGTTTTTCTACTGCCATTGGATCTTGGTTATGCTCCCAAAGGAACTCAGAGTGAGTCATTTTTTCTGGGCGAGCTTTCGTTTCCGTTGCTGGGTTTAGTTTACGAACCACTTCGCCTTCAGCTTCACTTAATTGCTGTAGCAAATCAGGGCTAATCGTTAGACGGTCACAGCCTGCAATTTCTAGGATTTCGCCAATATTACGGAAGCTTGCACCCATAACAACCGTATTATACTCATGCTGCTTGTAGTAGTCATAGATTTGCGTTACAGATAAAACGCCTGGATCTTCAGACGCTTCAAATGCACGGCCTTCTTTCGCTTTATACCAGTCCATAATACGACCAACGAAAGGAGAGATTAGGAATACGCCAGCTTCTGCACACGCACGAGCTTGAGCAAATGAGAATAGCAGTGTTAGGTTACAGTTGATGCCTTCTTTTTCAAGGATTTCACCCGCACGAATACCTTGCCATGTAGAAGCAAGTTTAATGAGGATTCGTTCTTTGCCTATACCAGCTTCTTGATACAGTGCGATGATTTTGCGTGCTTGAGTCACACTTGCTTCTGTATCGTATGAAAGGCGAGCATCAACTTCTGTTGAGATACGTCCTGGAACAATTGAAAGGATCTCTTTACCGATATTAACCGCTAACTTGTCACATGTTTCGATCACTTGTTGCTCAACATCAGAGGTTTGGCTTTTCGCGTAGCTAATCGCATCTTCAATAAGTGGAGCGTACTCTTTAATTTGAGCGGCTTTTAATACTAACGATGGGTTAGTTGTCGCATCTTGGGGTTGATATTTAGCAATGGCTTCTACATCGCCAGTATCGGCAACAACAGTAGTAAATTGACGAAGTTGTTCTAGTTTATTGCTCATAATAATATCCTATTAAAGAGTAAAAATTTCTTCTGATGTGAATATAAGTAAAACTTTTGCTTCTCATGAGCGAATGATCTTCTCTTGAGAATCTGATTACTTAGTTTTATTCCTAATTGAGGTTAAAGTCAATATGACAACTGGAAAAATAGGGTTATTTATTGAGATATCTGATAATAAAAAGTAAGGTTAGCTATAGGTGAAGAGAGTTGCTGTTTTTTTATTCATTTAAGTTAATAGTAGATGGTTAGATAAAGGTGAGATATTGTAATGCACATGAGCGGATGTATAATGATTTATAATTAAGGCAGTTTAAAGTATAGATAAAAAATTTACCGATATAGAAAGGTTCTGTTTTAATTACGAATTATATTAACGGTAAGGTTCGATACCTATAATAATCGGAATTGCGAGTAGACGGCAAGTGAGTGAGGCCCATGAGTATGGTTGCACTATATAATTGGGGCGAAAGAGTCCAGGCAACAAGCTAGTGACTTCAAGTATGAAGGGGATAACAATATTGATCCTCAGTGCGTGCATTACTGGGTAGTCACAATCATAAGAGATAAAACAGACAATGAACCATAACGACACAATGAATGATGACAGTGATCTCTTAACCGAGATTTCAGTGGCTTACTACCAAGATGGTGCGACACAAGAAGAGATAGCTAAGAAGTTCACTATTTCTCGCGCCAAAGTAGGACGGCTTTTAAAGCGAGCAAGAGATGAAGGAATCGTTGAGATCACGGTTAAGTATCATCCGGTATTTAGTGCTCAAATTGAACAGCGTTTAATCGAACGCTTTGGTATTAAAAGAGCATTAATCGCCCTCGATCAATCGACTGAAGATGGACAACGAGAACAAGTTGCGGGGCTCGTCTCTAACTACCTAAATAGCCATTTAAAAAATAGTATGGTGGTAGCGGTAGGACAAGGACGAAATGTCTCTTCTGTGGCTCACTTTGTCGGTGTTGCTTCACCAAGACACTGTAAATTTGTTTGTGGTATTGGGGGAATCCATCCGAGAGGCGGTCAGTATAATGCGGATCATATCTGCCGTCAGTTTGCTAAAAAATTTGGTGGCAGTAGCGAAACGCTCTATGCACCCGCTTATGCTGAAAATGCCTTACAGAAAAGTGCCTTTATGGAAAATAGCACCGTTAAGCAAACTTTAGATCTGGCGCGTAAAGCTGATGTTGCATTAATTGGTGTGGGTGATATGAGTGAAAATAGCTACATGGTCGATTTGGGATGGTTTACTGCACAAGAAGTGGTGGAGTCAAGAATAAACCAAGGGGTTGTGGGTGATTTGGCTGGTTATGACTTTTTTGATATTAACGGTCAAATTGCCAATACGGTCATGAGTGATCGCGTTATCGGCTTAAATAGTGAAGAGTTTAGACAAATATCTGAAGTGATAGCGATTGCAGCCGAAAGTAGCAAACCCCTCGCTTTACTTGGTGCTTTACGCAGTGGCGTTATTGATGTCTTAGCAACCAGTGTTAGCAATGCATTAACGATTCTAAATTTGGATCAGCAATTGCGATAATCTTCGTTGATTGAGTGAAAAAGCCGACCTTGGCTGATTGTCCTGAATGATTTTACTCTTTAAGTCATCAATATAATCTATGATTGATCTATTTAGTTCAAGATTTTATAGCCACGATTAGTCATGCAGTTGCGCATAACGGTGTCAACTTCGTTATTATAAGCGGCAGCGTTAGCTTGTTCTGCACGACGGTGACCAAGTAGACCCGTAGCAACACCAATTCCTGCGCCAACTTTTGCCCCTTCACTGCCAGACCCGCCTGCAATTGCAACACCTGCGGCTCCAACTGCAGCCCCACGAGCCGCCCCACGAGCTGCTCCACCAACGACTGTACCTGTTTGACCTTCTTGTACTTGATGGCTTAATTGTTGGCATTGATACATATCAGCACTGTACTTTTCTTGATCAAGCCCTTGCTGGTCAATAATTAGATTAGTAGCAGAGATGGCATTAACAGAAAAAAGAGAGCCAGCTAAAATAGACGCTGTTATCAAAAGGGTTTTGCGATTCATTTCTATACCTAATTAAGTTATGTAAATTGACATTTTCAGTTTAATCTAAAAATAGTAAAAACAAGATAATTAAATTTGAAAAACAGTTTCTCATTTATGGTAACAACTGGTTATTAATCGATGCGTTTTGATCACGATTGGTCGGAATTATTAACATTGGGTTGTTTTATATCTTTAACCGTTTTAGGGTGTAGAGCATCCAAATTGTCAAAATTGTACTGCATACCGGAAGAGATAACCAAACCCCAGTTACACCAAACAGTGAAGATAAAATTCCCATCACAAAGAAGATTAAAATGAGTTTTCCACCGGTTAGTATCAACGCTTCTTTAGGGCGATTAGTCGATTGGAAATAAGTGGCTCCGACCAAAAGTAACCCTTCCATTGGGATCCCCCAAAAATAGAGCAGGCTTCCTTCAACGACAAAAGGGGTGAGTTCTTGATGATCTCCTGCAAAGAGATAAGCAAGGGAGCTCGGGTAGAGATAAATCCCGATAACAGAAATAATGGACACCACTAATGTGATGGTAAAAGCCATATTACGAAGGGCTAAAACACGCTTTGGCTTGTTGGCTCCAGTATTGAAGCTGGTTAATGGTTGAATGCCAAGAGCAATACCTTCAAATAATAGATAAAAGAATGATTCGCTGTAGCTAATAATACTATAAGCAGCCACATGGATAGTTTGTCCTACACGCAGAAAGGCAAAGTTATGTAACGTTAAGACAACGGATAGGTAGAGATACATTAAGAAACTCGACATACCTAATTTGGTAATTTGCCAACTGGTATCTAAGTTAAGTCTGATACTTTGCCAAGTAATTCTTAGTTCAGTTTTAGCCGTAAAAAAGGGATATAGACATAGGATTGCAGTAATGGCTTGTGCCAGCATGGTTGCAATGGCTGCTCCTTTTAACTGCCAAGGAATGACAACAATGAATATCCAATCAAAAATGACATTCAAAACGCCACCTAAAATCATAATATAAGTGACACGAGTTGGCTGTCCGTCATTACGTAGTAGGGCAGAGAATGACATCGACAAGATGGCAAATATCCCAAGAATGTAATACCAGTGGAGATAGTCTAACGCCTGTTCTAAAATCTCACCCTCTGCACCAAGGAGGAGCAATATATCTCGACCAAAGTACAACCCCAATGTTGTTAATAACAAGCCTGAAAGGATAGATAATGTGAGTGCTTGTCCAACGATGGACTGTGCCTGTACGGTCTCTTTTTGTCCGAGTTTGATTGATACTAATGCAGATGCGCCCATTCCCCACAATGCACCTATCGCATAGAGAATAGCCCCAATAGGATAGCCTAGCATAATTGCCGCTAATCCTTGTTCACCTAAAAAGTGACCAACGAACATACCATCGATAATGACGTAGACACCTGTCACTAACATAGAAGCGATGGTGGGAAGCGTATAGCGCCAAAATAGGGTTTTTATTGGGGCTTGATCAAGAGCCAGTGAGTTGTTCACGTTTATCCTTGTTGCGTATTAATCCTTTGTCGTTAGGTTTCGCGTTTATTTTTCTTTCGTTAATTGCTCTTTAGCTTATTGTTCTTTGATTTATTGCTTTTAAATATGACAAATTTGCTTTTACGTAAAGATAATAACCAAAGCGAAAATATTAAATAGATAGCGGGCTCAATAATGCCTGATTTAACAGACCAAAGATAGTGAATAGGCGCAATGATAGCGACCAAGTAGATGAAATTATGAAGCTTTTGCCATTTTACGCCCATTTTTTTTCGTATTGTATTCAACGAAGTTAAGGTGAGTGCGAATAACAGTATCCAACTTAGCGCACCTAATGTCAGATAAGGGCGCTTAACTAATTCAGAACCAATCAATGACCAGTCAAAACCTAAATCTAAATAACTGTAACTGAATAAGTGTAATGAAGCCCAAATAAAGCAGTAGATACCCACTAAACGACGGACTCTAATTAATCCGCCTTGCTTTAATCGCTTAGCGAGAGGTGAAATAATTAAGCTAATCAATAAGAGATGCAGCGCCCCTTTCCCTGTATAGTGAATAATCTCTGGTGTTGGATCGGCACCAAAATAACCTCTTAATGCCAATGGGTAGATTGCAACAATAAAACCCAATGAAAGAAGGTGGATTAACACCTTCAATAATAAAATTTGAGTGGATGATAAAACAGATCGCTTTTTAGCTTTGATTACCATGATTAATAGAGCTTCCTCAAATCCATATTGCGATAAAGGGAAGCCACCTCTTCTTGATATCCATTAAACATTAACGTTTTTTGACGCTGAGTTTTAAATAGTGAGCCCGCACCAATAAAACGCTCAGAGGCTTGACTCCAACGCGGATGATCAACAGTCGGGTTCACATTGGCATAAAACCCATATTCACTAGGCGCTAAAGATTGCCATGTTGTCGGTGGCTGTTGTTCTGTCAGTCGAATTCTAACAATCGATTTAATGCTCTTAAAGCCGTACTTCCATGGGACAACCAAACGTAATGGCGCGCCATTTTGTGGGGCTAATGTCTTACCATATAGACCAACTGCAATCATCGTTAGGGGGTTCATTGCCTCATCCATTCTAAGCCCTTCAATATAAGGGAAATCGATTCCTCCTCCTAATACTCGAGATGCTTGCCCGGGCATCTGCTCCGGATCGTACAGCGTTTCGAAAGTGACATATTTTGCTCGGCTGGTGGGTTGAACCATTTTCAAAATATCAGAGAGTTGGAAGCCAAGCCAAGGGACATTCATCGACCAAGCTTCTACGCAGCGAAGGCGATACAGACGTTCTTGCAGGGAAAATTGACTAAAAAGATCGTCATAGCCGAGTGTTATTGGCTTTTCTACTTCACCATCGATGACTACTTGCCAAGGATCAGATTTAAAGTTGGTGGCATTTTTTGCAGGATCCGTTTTGCTTGCACCAAATTCATAGAAATTATTATATTGCAGAATTTTATCTTCAGGGGTTGCTGTTAATTGTTGACGAGGTTGCCAAATGGTATGTTCGAGAGTTTTGCGATGATCAACCGCCGCCGTTTCTTCTTCATCAAAAATATTAAAAAGACTCGCTTGTACTGATGTCGTGGTAATGGGTAGCGTGGCAGCCGCTAAACCTAATTTTTTTAGAATATCTCTACGTTGATGATAAACCTCTTCTGGGGTTGTCTCATTTTCGCTTATTTGTGATGGTTTTTTTACTCGAATAAACATACTCTTTCCTTACTTAGGTATGATTTTTATCTTCCTCTGTTAAACATCGACCATAAAAGAGAATTAAGCAACTCGAATTGTCTGACTTATATTGAGCTTATTGCTATTTTCTTATGTGAGTCATTTAAAGGCGTTGTTTATCGTTTGGAATGATAAAAATTAGATGAAGCATTGGATAGTAACTAAACTAAATAGTTCAATAAATATTAATAAAAAGTAAAGGTTGTTAATGATTAGGCGTTTATTTGCGGTGAGAAAATGAAGACTTTTATATTTATAATCCTTTTGAATGCCGCATTTAGCGTAAAAAGCATAGCGGAAAGCATGACGGAGACTGAAATTCAACATAATGCTGTTTTTTCGATCAATTATTACACTTTACCTAAGTCCGAAAGTCGATTAATAGGAAAAATCCAATACCACACGGTAAAGCAAGGTGAGTTCCTTCAGTTAGTCGCAGATCAATATAATGTCGGATTTCTTGCATTGTTAGAAGCTAATCCAAATGTTGACCCCTTCTTACTTATTGCGGGGGATCGTCTGATTATCCCTACCCAAACTCTACTCCCTGATGCACCAAGAGAAGGCATTGTAATAAATTTAGCGGAATTGCGGCTCTATTATTTTGATTTAAAGCAGCAGCGAGTTTATGTCGCTCCTGTTGGGATTGGGCGAGTTGGAAGAGAAACGCCTGAGATGTCAGTCACTATATCTCAGAAAAAGAGAAACCCAACATGGACACCAACCGTAGAAACCAGAAAAGAGTACCTAGCCAAAGGCGTTGAGCTACCCCAAATCGTTCCTGCTGGAGAGAATAATCCATTAGGTCTGTTTGCGCTGCGCCTCGCTTATGGTAATGGTGAGTACCTAATTCACGGAACGAATAAAGATTTTGGTATCGGTTTAAGAGTGAGTGCAGGTTGTATTCGACTTCGTCCTGATAATATCGAGTGGTTATTTTCACAAGTTGAGCAAGGGGATAAGGTGACTATAATCAATCAGCCAATTAAACGTGCAATTGAAGCTGATGGCTCAAAATGGTTAGAGGTACATAGCGGTTTAAGCACTAACGAAAGAGACAGCGATCAACAAAGTCGGCTCGAGTTAGACGATAATGTCGTGAATTTTATCTCAACGGGTGACGTAAATCGTCAATTAGTAGATTCGTTATTGAACACTAAAAGTGGTTTGCCAACAAAAATTACAGCGTCGTTAGAGGAGATAAGTCGAGAGCTTTTTTGATGGTATCAGTTTTCTTTTTGGCCGACTAATAGAGAGGGTCATATTATTAATTTAACAAAATTTCCCCTCTTTCTTTAAAAGGAATGCGTCATTATTTTTTATATGATGATGCTACATTATCTATACGCGCATTGGCACGTTCGGCTTCTTGCCTTGCATCCATAGTCGCCATTTTTGATTCTTTAACATCACTCTTTAATGCAGCAACTTCTGCGGAGAGCTGATCAACTTTATTGGTTAAAATATTCACACTTTGTTGTAGTTGGGTATTATCAGCACAGCCACCAAGAAAAGCCGTAGCAACGATAGCCGTTGCGATAAGTTTTTTATTCATAGTCAATAATCCTTACTTAAATGATCACTATCCCCTTGAGACTTGAAGCTACTAGTAACTCCAATTATTTGGGGTATATACCTTTCTTGAAGTTGCTAGGTTGTTGGCTGCATTCGTTCGCCTCAATGATATAGTATATCTATATTCATGGGGCCTCACTCATTTACCGCCTACTTGCAACGCCAATGACTTTAGGTATAAAACATCTTTATTATGGCATATATTTGAATTTTATCTTTATGTTATTGATCTTCTGTTATCTAATCTGAAGTATTGAAGGGTTGTGTATATCCACTTCTTACTTGAAGTTGCTAGGTTGTTGGCTATATTCATTCGTTCAATTATATAGAAAACTTATATTCATGGGGTCTCATTACTTGCTACCTAATGGCAACGCCAATGACTTTAGGTATAAGCAGAAAAAAGAAACCCAATATTGAAATAGCATCAATATTGGGTTTTGAGTTATTCTTTAATCGGTATTTACTCGATACTTGCTATTTTTTATCGTGATCTTTATCAGCAAATAACTCTAAAGAGCCAACGATAACAATACCTGCAACCATCGCAATAACTGCCCAACCGATAAGGGCTGGTTGACCCGTTACTTGTTCGAAAGTATGAGGCATTAGATTTTGCTCAACTAAAGGCACCTCAACACCTTTAGAGTTTGTTCTCCAAGTTAATACTTCTTTCCATGGCCACATTTTACCTAAAGTGCCAACCATTAACCCGGTTAAGAAGCAGAGGGCGTAATCTCGAGCATGCTTTAGTAACCAAGAGAGAAGATGCGAGAAGCTTAATAGCCCAATAATACAACCGGATAAGAAAAGCAGTAATGTCGTTCCATCGAATGCTTTTACTGCACCGATAACCGGCCCATATAAGCCAAGTAATAATAGGATAAAGCTACCAGAAATACCGGGCAAAATCATTGCACAGATAGCTAATGCACCACCAAACAAAATATTAATATTGGTTGGCTCTAAAGTAATAGGGCTAATAATTGTGATTGTCCACGCAAAGATAGCGCCAATAATCAAAACAACAGCCTTAAAAGCTTGCCATTTTTCAACTTGTCTAAGCATGAAAATGACTGAAATGATAATGAGACCAAAAAAGAATGACCAAAGAGGGATTGGATGTGTCTCTAATAACCAAGTAATCAAACGCGCTAACGTGAAGATGCTGGTAATTATGCCGCCAAAAACAGCAATAAGAAATTTAGCATTAATATGGGTTAAAACAGCGTTTAATCCTTGTTTCTTCCAAAGGCCAAATATGCTTGGATTTACACGGCGAATACTCTCAAGTAGCGTGTCATAGATCCCTGTAATAAAAGCAATCGTTCCTCCAGATACACCTGGGATAACGTCGGCGGCACCCATTGCCATGCCTTTGAAAAATGTTTTAAGGTATTGATTCATTATTTTTTATCGTTGTGGAAAGTTATATTAATTATACAGCGCATTGTTATTTTTTTAATGGTCAATCGTTGGATATTTTTGTCGATATCCATTTTTTATCTAAATTTCAAAAGAAAACAGGCTGTTTGTTGATCATTATTTTGACCATAACGTTAATTTATACTTCTATACCTAAAATAATTGGCGTTGCTAGTAGGCGGTCAATGAGTGCAGCCTCAAGTATAAAGAACGCAAGATGAACGAAATGGGTCGAGATTAATTTAGTGAACAATAAAATATTTTACTTTTTTTGAGTGCCATGGATCACTTTTTTTGGATATGAGTGTTGTTGTGCAATGGTATCAATCGCTTTTTTTTGAATTACTTTCCTTTAAATCACAGTAGTAAGTTTGCAATATTGCGACTCTCAGAGTGATATTTATCTCATATTGATAGCGTATAATGGCTGAGGATGTTGTAAGCGTCACGTTATAACTTTTATACAAGTCACAAATTTATCAATACTTTATCTAAATCAACGTTTTTGGCATTAATTTCGTATAGCGTAGATTAAATATAAAAATAGGCTCCGGCTTATGCTCGTGCTAATGATGCGAGAAAGCCTATATGATTACTTTAAAAAACAGCTAACTAGCATTGATATGCACTGGTTTGCATGTTTCTAATAAGTAGGTATTGAGCTTTCCATAATAACTAAAAATTGAGGCTATCATGGTTCAAGTCGTACTCGATGGAACACAGATTCAGGTAACAGAAAATACAACACTATTAAAAGTGGCAACTGACAATAATATAGAGATCCCTTCTTTATGTGGTCAAAATAGAGATGGGGAAAAAATTCCTTGTGATCTTTGTGTTGTCGAGGTGGAAGGACAAGGAAAAGTCAGAGCTTGTGAGTTTGATTTAAAAGCAACCACAGAGACTTCTGACATTATCAATGTTATTACTCATTCAGAGGCACTCGCACTGCACCGTAAAGAAGCATTAACTCGTATTATGAGTGACCACTATGCAGACTGTCAGGCACCTTGCCAAACAGCTTGTCCAGCTGGTGTAGATATTCAATCATACCTATTTCATATCGCTCAAGGGGATAATAAAAAAGCCCTTGAAGTGATCACTAAAACGCTACCAATGCCACTCTCTATTGGTCGAGTTTGTCCTGCTTTCTGTGAAGCCGAGTGTCGTCGATCTGCCGTTGATGAGCCTATCGCTATTCGTCAATTAAAACGCCATGCGGCTGATGTTGATCTTGAAGGTGGAAACCCTTATGTGCCACCAAAAGGTGAAGAAAAAGGCAAATCTATTGCTGTTGTGGGTAGTGGGCCAGGTGGATTAACCTGTGGTTATTATCTATCCAATGAAGGTTACAACGTCACGGTTTTTGAGTCAATGCCAGAAACGGGGGGTTGGTTACGTTACGGTATTCCTGAGTATCGTCTTCCTAAATCTATTTTGGATAAAGAAGTTGAACATATGTGTGCCAACGGTATGGAGATCAAAACCAATGTGAAATTGGGGCAAGATATCCAGTTAACCGATCTTTCAGCTGAATATGATGCAGTTTGTTTGGCTGTTGGTGCATCTCTTGCTGTAGAGATGAACTATACCGGTAGTGAGCTAGGTGGTTGTTATTTAGGTGTCGATTACTTAAAAGATTATGTGACTGAACAAACCATGGTAACAGGTAAGAAAGTCGCAGTGATTGGTGGTGGTAATACGGCAATTGACTGTGCGCGCACCGCAGCTCGTGCGGGTGCAGATACCACGCTTATCTATCGTCGTACTCGTGAAGAGATGCCAGCCGAAGATTATGAAGTCGATGAAGCTGAACATGAAGGTGTTAAATTCCACTTCCTAACCAACCCGGTAGAAAATATTGCGGATGAAAATGGCAATGTTAAAACCGTGAAGCTTGAGATTATGGCCTTAGGTGCGCCTGATGATTCTGGTCGTCGTCGTCCACAAGCGACGGGTGAATATATCTTTGAAGAATTTGATACGGTTATTGCCGCGGTATCGCAAAAGCCAGATCTAAGCTTCCTTGATGATCAAGATCTGAACATTCCACTAACTCGATGGAATACGGCAGATGCGCATCCATTAAGTATGCATTCCCCTTGTGAGGATGGTAACGCGAATAACTTATTCTCGATTGGTGATTTCCGTCGTGGTCCGGCTACAGCGATTGAAGCGATTGCTGATGGCCGCCGTGCCGCGGTTGCGATTGATCACTTCTTTGCAGGAAAAATGGAAGATATCCCACAAACGCCATTCAATGCTCAAAAAGAGAAAAAGTTAAAGCAAGTTGATACAACCCAACTCAACCATATTAAAGAAGTGGCTCGCGTTATTATGCCAGAGCTGACAACAGCGCAGCGTGAATTGAGCTTTGATGAAGTTGAGTTAGGGTTTGGCAGCGATGAAGCGATGAAAGAAGCCGCTCGCTGTCTAGAGTGTGGCTGTCAGGCTAATACCGACTGTAAACTTCGTGATTATTCAACTGAGTATAAAGTTGAAGAGGGCGCAGCTGAACTCTTTAATGAAGAGCGTCAAAAATTTGTTGTTGATGATAGCAGTGAATTTATTACCTTTGATGCGAACCGCTGTATCAGTTGTGGTCAGTGTGTTTCCGCTTGTGGTGAAGATGCCGCTCACGGTATTTTCAAATTTAAAGCCGGTGAGCCTCAATGCCGTCCAAACTTTGTTGATGGTCATCAAATGGCGGATTCTAGCTGTGTTCAGTGTGGTGTTTGTGTTCAGGCTTGTCCAACCGGTGCATTGGTGGATAAACGTGATAAATCACAAGGTCGTCTAGAGGTATTAAAGCCTGTTGAGACGATTTGTACTTACTGTGGTGTTGGTTGTAAAGTGACCATGTTTATCGATGAGAGCAGCAATCAGATCCGCTATATTGAAGGAACAGATGAGTCTCCGGTCAACGAAGGGATGTTGTGTGTTAAAGGTCGTTTCGGTTTTGACTTTATCACCAGCGAATCTCGTTTAAAAACGCCATTGATTCGCAAAAATGGTGAGCTTGTTCCTGCGACATGGGATGAAGCGATTGAGAAAATTGCCGCTAAATTTGGTGAGATCAAAGAGCAACATGGTGGAGATGCATTGGCTGGTTTCTCTTCTGCGAAAACCACCAACCAAGATAACTATCTATTCCAGAAGTTTATTCGCCGTGAATTAGGTACTAATAATGTCGACCATTGTGCGCGTCTTTGTCACGCCTCGACAGTAACTGGTCTAGAAGCATCGTTAGGTAGTGGGGCGATGACCAATGACATTCCAAGTATTGAACATTCTGATTTGATCTTTATTATCGGTTCAGATACCACATCAGCACACCCTATTATTGGCTCTCATATTAAACGAGCGGTTAAAAAAGGGGCGAAGCTGGTGGTTGCCGATCCAAAACGAATCTTAATCGCCGATGATGCCGATCTTTATGTCGCGCAACGTCCAGGTACCGATGTGATGTTAATCAACGGTATTATGCAGCAGATTATTAAAAATGGCTGGCAAGACAGTGAGTACTTGGCAAATCGAGTTGAAGGTTATGATGACTTTCAGCTAGAGGTGATGTCTGAGCGTTATGCCCTTGATAAAGTCGCTGTTGTCACCGGTGTATCAGAGCAAGATATCATGCAGATGGCAAGAATGTTCGGGCTGTCTGAAAAAGTGGCTGTATATTATTCAATGGGGATCACTCAGCATACGACAGGTCATGATAATGTTCGTTCTATTGCTAACCTACAGTTGATTTTGGGTAACATTGGTATTGAAGGCGGTGGTATTAATCCATTACGTGGCCAATCTAATGTACAGGGTGCCTGTGATATGGGTGCACTGCCGAATAACTTCCCAGGTTATCAGAAAGTTTACAATCCAACCGTACATCAGAAGTTCGTTGATGCTTGGAATGCGCCACATCTATCAAAGGAGTCTGGTTTAACACTAACTGAAATTATTGATGGCATGTGTGATAAGTCTGTTCGTGGCCTTTATGTGATGGGTGAAAATCCGGTATTATCGGATCCTGACCAGCATCACGTATTAGAAGCGATTGATAAAGTGGATTTCTTAGTCGTTCAAGATATTTTCTTAACAGAAACAGCGCAATATGCAGACGTCGTGCTACCATCTTTCTCATTTGCAGAAAAAGAAGGGCATTTCACTAATACAGAGCGTCGTGTTCAACGTTTACATAAAGCGTTAGATGCACCGGGTGAAGCGCGTAATGACTGGGAGATTATCCAGCAGATTGCTCAAGCGATGGGAGCTGATTGGAATTACCAAAACGAACAACAGATCACCGATGAAATCTGTCAAGTTACTCCTCAATATGGCGGCATCAGTTGGCAGCGTGTTGAAGGTGCGGGTCTCCAGTGGCCTTGTCCTGATGATAACCATCCAGGAACGCGAGTGATGCATCAAGAGAAATTTATTCGTGGTAAAGCGGAGTTAGTGCCTGTGGCATTCCGTTATGCTGCGGAATTACCTGATAGTGATTACCCAATGATCTTAACAACAGGTCGTCTATTGGAACAGTTCCATACAGGAACGATGACCCGTAAGACAAAAGGTTTGGAGAACATTGCTGGCCCTCGAATCATGATTTCTGTTGCGGATGCGGAACGACTAAATGTAACTAACAGTCAGCCAATTAAAGTGACGACGCGTCGTGGTAATATTACTGCGCCTGCCTTTATTACTAAACGAATGCAAGCAGGGGTGGTGTTTGTTCCCTTCCATTTTGCCGAAGCACCAGCGAACCGTTTAACGATTGCAGAAGTTGATCCAACAGCGAAGATCCCTGAGTTTAAAGTTGCGGCTGCCAAAGTGGAAGTTGCTGTCGAAGTGGTTGTAGAAAAAGCGACGACTGAGAGCGCATCAGTTTAGTTTTAATACTCTGATATGACATAATAAGAGAAAGTCCACAACATGAATTGTTGTGGACTTTTTTTGTCTAGTTTGAAAAAAAGTAACTAAAAAAAGCTGATTGACTTTCGACCATCGTTGTCAGATTGAGCGTGCTCTTTTTTCTGTTCAGGTTTTGATGTTTGACTGGCTGTCTTTTTTGACTTATCCGTTTTTTGTTGTTTATTTTTGGTTTGTGAACGGTTTTTACTATTACTGGTATTTTTTTTGCTCTTATTGGCTTTTTTCTTTGCTTGTTGAGTTTTTTCTCTCTCTTCAGCTTGAGCATGCATGTCGAGAGCATGTTGTTCTAACAACTCTTCTGACTCTTCAATTGAGACAGGACAGATAACAACAAAATAATCTTGGTTAAACTCGATGACATCACCATCGTAGATTTTACAGCGCTTACGTTGTTCGACTTGGCCATTGACGGCAACATAACCATCAGCAATCAGATTTTTTGCTTCACCACCGCCGCCAACAACATTGGCGATCTTTAATACTTTATAAAGTTCGATTGGCTGGATAGATACCTCAACACCAAGTGCCTCAACTTCAATCTCTTCACCTTCAAATTCTTGTTCTTCAAACTCTGGATAATTATCCATACTCATTCATTCTCGCTGTTTATTGAGTACGACATAATGGAAGTCTTGTGAAAGAGGTATCACGAGTATCAATAGCCCATTGATGTCATTTGACCACAAAGCCTATATATTTGTGTCTAAGGAGTCAAATAACAATTTAAGAGGAGAGAAGAGGGTTGTAATCAGGATTATCGCGTTGGTAGAGGCGATCATTGTCATGAATTTGCTTGATTGACCGATACCGTGAATAGGGTTGCGGCTTCTTTTGAAATAAACTTAGTTAAAAGAGTGGCATGATTATTATCAGAAAGCATTAACAGGTATTCAGAAGGCTGTGGGTACTCTTGATGTTTAACCCAATGAATAATTAATTCTCTGTTTGGAGATAATGCAGTTTCAGTCAACAGAGTCTGTTCACCATTCTTGAGCATAAAGAGTTTTATAAATCCAAATCTGTTCATATTACATTAACACTTATGAAAATAATCTATTGATAAAAAGTTGCTTAACCTTAATATACCACCAGTTTAGGTATTTATTTCACGCTTCGTAAAATATATGGATTTAATTATCTTAATTGTGATGGAGAGCAACAAAACCAATATGCTCTACCTTTCACTTTGCGATTAACCGGCGTTTTTTAGTAAAGATCTGCATGATTCTCAAGGTAAGTGAGAAAAAGGCGAGTATCTAGTTCTAATTGGTGGTATTGAGGTTGCATATGTTGACAAAGTGAGTAGAACGCTTTGTCGTGTTGCTTTTCTTTGATATGAGCAAGTTCATGAACAACGATCATCTCTAATAAGGGTTCGGGCAATTTTTTAAAAATTGTGGCAATCCTGATCTCGTTTTTGGTTTTGATCTTATTGCCTTGGCGTCTAGATACATAACTATGAGTGCCTAATGCGTGATTTATTACTTGAATCTTACTGTCAAAACAGATTTTGGTAATTGGCGCCGATTTCTTCAAATAGCGATTCTTAATTTCGGTGACATATTGATATAAAGCTTTTTCGGATTGAATTGTATGAGCTGTTGGGTAACGTTTGAGCAACCAAACACCCAATTTATCTTGTTTGATTAATGGTTCCACTTGCTCAATAATTTGTTGAGGGTATCCGGCTAAATATTTTAAATTCGACATAAGGTGGTTGATCTAAGATTAAAAATAGAGTGGTATAATACAACAAAATAGAATGAGAAGTCTCACTCACTTGCTGTCTACTAGCAACTCCAATTACTTTAGGTATACTCAACAATAGTGAAAGAACATAACAATTATATTGGATCAATCTAAGATGAAATTATCGACAAGTCGCGTTTTGTTAAATATTGCCCTCGACCTCAGTATTAATATGCCTGAAGGTGAGCACTATCAACGATTAATTGAATCTTTACAGCAAGTATTCCCTTGTGATGCAAGTAGTTTGCTGGTTTTTCATGACAATGGATTATTAACTCCTGTTGCGGTGAGTGGCCTACCATCGACCGTGTTAAGTGCGCAGTTTGACCCTTCTGAACATCCTCGATTGTCTGCAATTTTAGCCTCGAAAAAACCAGTACGTTTTCCTTCAAATTCCGATCTTCCCGATCCTTTTGATGGATTGTTATTAACGGAGGAGCAACAAGCGATTGATATTCATGACTGCATGGGTTGTAGTTTATATGTTGAAGATCAGCTAGTGGGATTGATGACGTTAGATGCTGCTGATGTTGGTGTATTTGATGAGATAGATGATCTCACGTTAGCGTTCTTTGCTGCCTTAGCTGCGGCAACGATTCAAAACCGCTCAATGATAGAAGCCTTACAAAAAGCGAATCAGAAGCAGCAATCGATTAATAAGCTATTGATTGAAGAGGCTCGACAAAAGGGCGGTGAAATGGTCGGTCATAGCCCTAAAATGCTCCAGTTAAGAAATAATATTGAAACGGTCAGTTATACCAACTTTGCCGTGTTAATTAGTGGTGAAACGGGCACAGGAAAAGAGTTAGTCGCGCATCAAGTCCATAGCCATTCGACGCGATCCGATAAACCGATGATCTATATTAACTGTGCTGCACTTCCTGAATCTATTGCTGAAAGTGAGCTATTTGGTCATGTTAAAGGCGCATTTACAGGCGCAACCTCACATCGTGCGGGTAAATTTGAATTGGCGGATGGTGGAACGTTATTTTTAGATGAAATAGGAGAGCTTCCCTTAATGTTACAAGCTAAATTGTTGCGTGTAATTCAGCAAGGTGAGGTTCAACGTGTTGGTTCCGATAAACATTTAACCGTTGATGTGCGGATTATTGCGGCGACTAATCGAGATTTACTGAAAGAGATTGAAGAAGGGCGCTTTCGTTCTGATCTTTATCACCGACTGAATGTCTTTCCGATTGCGGTTCCGCCATTACGAGATAGGGTGATGGACATTACGATGTTAAGTCATCATATTGTCGATAAATTCAAACAGCAATTTAATCAAACCCAACTTTCACTTTCGCAGAATGCGTTAGAAGCGTTGGAGAGTTACTCGTGGCCGGGAAATATTCGGGAATTAGAACATGTTTTGATGCGAGCGAGTTTAAAGGTGATCCAGTCGGGCTCCTTTGTTATCTCTGCTTTTGATGTCAATCTAGATGATAATGAACAACAAGAGCATCTAGAGGTTGTGATTGAACCTGCACAGTTAGATATGAAGGGAGCGGTAGAGCAATGTCAAAAACAGGTGATTAAGCAAGCTCTCGAACAAAGCAATGGAATTTGGGCTCAAGCCGCTAAGTTATTGAAAATGGATAGAGGAAATCTTTATCGTTTAGGAAAGAAATTAGGCTTGTAATTAAAATTAGCTTCAAATAAAAAAAGAGAAATGGAACCGGCTTCTATTTCTCTTTTTTATTTTAATATCTTATTACAAAAACTATCGGCAAAGTTAACAGATATAAATTTGTAACCTTACCAACGGTTTTTAAATCTCATCTCAAGCGTAAACTTCTCTTTTGCCAGCTTCGAACTACTGAATAGCGCCATAATCCTTTAATACCAAAGTAGCCAATAAGAGCTGAAATAGCACCGGTAATACCACAACCAATTAAAAGGGGAACACCAATATGTTGCATCTGATGGATGAGATACTCAATAGAGAGTTCAAAATGGAACGGTTGAGGTGGGGTATGAATAACCCAAGTACCCACCTTGTAAGCGCCATAGAATAGAACTGGCATAGTAAGAGGATTACTGATCCAAACTAAAGTGACAGCAAGTGGAAGATTGACGCCAAAAAGAATCGCGCCTCCTGCTGCAAGTAACATCTGGCTTGGTAGTGGGACAAACGCAATAAATAGTCCAACAGCAAAAGCTCCAGACGCGGAACGACGGTTCAATACCCATAAATTCGCGTTATAGAGCAAGTTGCCAAAGATACGTAAAGCTTTTTGTTCCCGAATTTTGTCGGGATTTGGCATAAAGCGTTGGAGAAATTTTCTAGGCATCTGGAGTTTTGAATAATCCTAATGGTTAAATATCTAGTCGTTGCCTCTCTAACAATAATAAGTTTGCCTTGGTGGCCTGAATTATTGTCTATAAACAACAGCAACTATATAATGTTAATCGCTATCTTACTCAGTTATTACCCAGTCACTCGGTTATCAGCTTTGTTGCTTACCGCAATCCTTGTCGCTAACTTTTCAGCTATACAGTACAAACAAAATTTGGAAAAAATATCTGTTCTACCTAAATATAATATCATAATTGGTAAAATTAATAATATTTATAGATTAAATGATCAAGATAAGCCAATTATTTTTGTTGTTGATCAGTTAAACGATACTATTTTAACTGAAAATAATAAATTAATTTTAAAACTTTATTGGAAACAGCGACCTATTTTAGCTGACGGCCAATATTGGAAGTTAGTCGTTAAGTTAACGCAGCGAAGAGGGTTAAATAATGGGGTGGGTTTTGACCGGGAAATGTTGTTTTTATCACAACAGATTAATGGCTCTGGAACTGTTTATCAGGGCACGTTAATTTCATCGGAAATGTCCGTCAGACAAAAATTATTTAGCGATATAGTATTAAAGACGGATCAACTCTCTCATCAAAGTTTTTTATTAGCGCTTAGTTTTGGCTATAGGCAGCTGATTAGCGACAAACAATGGCAATCTTTAAAGGAGAGTGGAACCATCCACTTGATTGCTATTTCGGGTCTTCACATTGGTTTTGCGATGTTTATTGGTCTTATGATTGCACATTTTATTATAAGAGTGGTTAAACCAAAAGCGGAGTTAATCTATTATCAATGGTTATTATCGATTCTATTTGGTTTTGTTTACTGTTGGTTAGCCGGTTTCTCTATCCCTGCAGTAAGAGCATTAATCATGGCAACGTTAACGCTGATATTGTGGAATAACAGAGCCAAAGCTAAAGGGAGAATGATTTTATTATCTACTTTTACTCTATTACTTGTCGCTGAGCCATTAAATCAATTTTCTGCGGGATTTTGGCTCTCTTTCGGAGCGGTAGGGATCTTGATTTTTAGCCAATATTGGCGCACTTTTCAGGTCTCATATCAAAGTCGTTACCATCAAGTCATTGGAGTGCAACCACGCGATGATGGTTTTCCAGCGCCGATAATTCGCTCAATTATGATTAAACTATTTGATTTGCATAAAGAAGGAATCCGTTATTTATTTGGTAAAATCATCTTATTATTAAAAGTTCAATTGTTATTACTGATTTGCATGTTGCCACTTCAATTAATTTTCTTTTCTGGTTTTGCGCCACTTTCACCGCTTTTCAATTTAATTATTGTGCCTTGGCTCACTTTAATTACCGTTCCATTGATTCTTTTATCATTATTAACACACTTTTTTCCCTTATCTGACTATCTATGGATTATCGCTAATTATTCTTTGTATCCTGTTGTTAAATTAATTAGCCTTTCTGAAGGCTGGTGGTTTGAGGTATTCGACATGACAATAAAAAGTAACATTATTTTATCGCTATTGCTGTTGTTATTTTCTGTTGTTGTTGGGGTTTTGGCTAAAAAGTGGATATCGATATTAATCATGTTGTTAACCTTCGTATTTATCTATTACCGATCGAATCAAGAACAGCCTATTTGGCAAGTGACTATTTTGGATGTGGGGCATGGGCTTGCGGTGGTGATTGAAAAAAATCATCGTGTCATCGTGTATGACACAGGAAATATTTGGCCCGGAGGTTCGATAGCGCAATCCGTGATTAAACCGTTCTTAAAGCGTCAGGGGATTAAAAATATTGATGGGATCATTATTAGTCATGGTGATGGGGATCATGCGGGTGGCTTGCCATTCCTTTTAGATAATTACAAACCGACTTGGGTTAGACAAAGTCAATTTGACCCAGATTCAATGGTTGGAATATCATTACCCTGCAAATCTGGAGAGGCGTGGGAGTGGCAAGGGTTAAGATTTAAAGCGTATTGGCCTCCTAAATTATCGGAACGTGCGGATAATAATCACTCTTGTGTTATTCAGGTGAGTGATGGTCAGTTTAAATTGTTATTAACCGGTGATATAGAGCAGCTAGCGGAGTTTCTTCTCTTACAAAATGACATCGATATTATGAGTGATATTGTTGTTGCACCACATCATGGTAGTCAAAGTTCATCTAGTCAAAAGTGGGTAAGGAGGATAAATGCAAAATTGGTGTTAAACTCTATAGCTAAGGGGAATCAATGGAACTTACCAAGCCAAGATGTTGTCGACCGTTATCGACGCCAAGGTGCCTTTTGGCTAGGTACAGATGAAGTTGGAGCCATTAATATTCAATTTTATCATGATGATTGGCGTTATTTTAACCAAAAGAACCATAAACAGCCCTATTGGTATCGTCACCTAGTTGGTGATATCTCTGGATCAGAGTAGAATAAGCTTTAATAGCTAACAATAAATTAGGTTTATGAAAAATAATAAACAAGCAAAACCAAATGTAGATGTTATTGACCAAGATGAGTCGACCTATCAAACTTTCAAAAAGTTATGGCCGATGATAAAGCAATATAAAGCGGGGCTGATTGTCGCGATTATTGCTTTAATTATAAATGCCTTGGGTGATACTTATATGATTTCATTGTTGAAGCCTCTACTTGATGAAGGCTTTGGCAATACGGGATCTGACTTCCTTAAAGTACTTCCCTTAATTATATTCGTGCTGATGTTAGTTCGAGGAACCAGTGGCTTTATTTCGACGTATTGTCTATCTTGGGTCTCTGGCCAAGTAGTGATGAAGATGCGTCGTCGTCTGTTTCAACACTTTATGCACATGCCAGTGAGCTATTTTGATCAAGAGTCAACAGGGGCGTTACTGTCACGTGTAACCTATGATTCTGAGCAGATGGCAGCCGCAACCAGTAAAGCCCTCGTCACCATGGTACGAGAAGGCGCGAGTATTATTGGCTTATTAAGTTTGATGTTTTGGTATAGTTGGCAGTTATCTTTAATTCTTATCGTTATTGCTCCTGTTGTGGCACTTTTGATCCGAATCATCTCTAAGCGCTTTCGAAAAGTCAGTAAAAATATTCAACAAGCGATGGGTGCAGTAAGTACTTCGACTGAACAGATGCTTAAAGGTCACAAAGTGGTGTTAAGTTTTGGTGGCCAAGAGGTCGAAAAGAGCCGTTTTGATAAAGTGAGCAACGTGATGCGCCAACAGCAGATGAAATTAGTCTCTGCTCAAGCGATTGCTAACCCAACGATTCAGCTTATTGCTTCGTTTGCTTTAATTACGGTGCTTTATTTAGCCAGTTTTGATTCAATTAAAGATCAATTAACAGCGGGTACATTTACGGTTATTTTTTCTGCGATGTTTGGTCTATTACGCCCATTAAAATCATTAACCAATGTAACTTCTCAATTCCAAAAGGGGATGGCGGCTTCTCAAACTTTATTTAAAATTTTAGAGTTAGAGCCAGAAAAAGATTCTGGTATCCATGAAGCTAAAAAAGTTGTTGGTGATCTTCGTGTTGAAGATGTTACGTTCACTTATCCGACCAAAGATACACCCGCGCTTAAGAATATCTCGTTTACTGTACCAGCGGGGAAAACGTTAGCGATGGTGGGGCGTTCGGGCTCGGGTAAAAGTACGATTGCGAATCTATTTACTCGATTTTATGACGTTGATAGTGGTGAAATTCGCGTTGATGATTGTGAAATAAGAGATTATAAATTAACTAATCTTCGAGAACACTTTGCATTAGTCTCTCAAAATGTACATCTGTTTAATGATACCGTGGCAAATAATATCGCTTACGCAACAGATGGACGTTATAGTCGAGAAGAGATCGAGAAGGTCGCTGAGTTAGCTTATGCGATGGATTTTATTAAAAACCTAGATAACGGTTTAGATACGGTGATTGGAGAAAATGGAATTAGTTTGTCCGGTGGACAGCGTCAACGTATTGCCATTGCTCGCGCGCTATTACGTGATGCTCCTATTTTAATTCTCGATGAAGCGACATCTGCACTGGATACCGAATCAGAGAGAGCAATTCAATCGGCACTCGATGAACTACAGAAAGACCGAACCGTAATTGTGATTGCTCATCGTCTTTCAACAATCGAACATGCAGATGAAATTTTGGTTATTGAGGAAGGTGAAATCGTTGAACGAGGCAATCATAAAACATTGTTGAGTCAAAATGGTGCATATTCCCAACTTCACCATATTCAATTTGGCGACCAATAATTACTGATTTAAAGAGATACCTGTCATGGTTGAAAAAATCTGGTTCGAGAGACACTTCTTTTACTATCTGTTGTGGCCTTTATTGTGGCCACTGAGTAAAATTTTTGCTGTGATTAGCCAGCGTCGTCGTAAAGCCTATCAGCAGGGTAAAAAACCGAGCTATCGAGCGCCAGTGCCTGTGATTGTTGTTGGCAATATTACAGCAGGAGGCAATGGGAAAACACCGGTAGTAGTTTGGTTGGTTGAGAAGCTGGTAGCTGAAGGTTTTCATCCTGCTGTCGTCTCTCGAGGGTATGGGGCGAAAGCTCCTTATTATCCATTTATTGTCCAATCAGATTCCAGTAGTGAACAAGTGGGCGATGAGCCCTTACTCATCAAACAGCGTACTGGGGTTCCAATTGCCGTTGCTCCTGTCAGAGCGGATGCTGTTAAGGCTTTATTGGCAGAAAACAGTACGATCGATATTATTATCACCGATGATGGTTTACAACACTACGCACTACAGCGAGATATTGAGTTTGTGGTTATTGATGGCAAACGTCGTTTTGGTAATCAGCAATTTATTCCACTTGGACCTCTACGTGAATCATTACACCGCCTTGATGAGGTTGATTTTTTAATTCGTAATGGTGAAACTGATATCAATAAATTCAACTCGATCTCTGACTCAGAAATTGAAATGAGATTAGCACCAAATCAACTTGTTAATATAAAAACCGGTGAAAAGAGGATGCCAGATAAATTTTCTAATTGTTCTGCAATTGCAGGAATTGGTCATCCTCCTCGTTTTTTTAACACATTAAATGAACTAGGGATTTCATTGGTTTATCAGCAAGGCTTTGCAGACCATCAACAATTTGATAAACAAGAGTTAGCGTCTATTGCTGCGAAAGGTCGTTTCTTATTAATGACAGAAAAAGATGCAGTTAAATGTCGTGAAATAGCCCAAGATAATTGGTGGTACCTTCCCGTTTCAGCAGAGATCTCCTCTGAGAAAGAAGCAATCATTATTACTAGAATAAAAGAGGTTAAAAAAGATTATGGATCATCGTCTACTTGAGGTAATTGCTTGTCCAGTATGTAAAGGCAAATTGAATTACAACAAAGAGAATAATGAACTTGTTTGTAAATTTGATCGTATTGCTTTCCCTATAAAAGAAGGGATACCAGTGATGATTGAACAAGAAGCTCGCCATATGTCCGTTGATGAGGTGATTTAATATGTCTTTTGTTGTTGTGATACCGGCTCGTTATCAATCATCAAGACTTCCAGGAAAACCTTTGGCAGATATTGCTGGTAAACCGATGGTTCAATGGGTTTATGAGCGTGCGTTACAGACAGGAGCTGAAAAGGTTATTGTCGCAACTGATGATCAACGTGTCTTTGATGCGGTGACTGCATTTGGTGGTGAAGTCTGTATGACATCGACAACACATACGTCAGGAACCGAACGTTTAGCTGAAGTGGTAAATCATTATCAGTTTCCAGCCGATAAAATTATTGTCAACGTTCAAGGTGATGAACCCTTAATTCCGCCAAGTATTGTTCGTCAAGTTGCAGATAACCTTGCAAACGTTGAAGCACCAATGGCAACGTTAGGTGTTGAGATCGATTCTGCTGAAGAAGTTTTCAATCCGAATGTTGTTAAAGCTGTTGCCGATAAGAATGGCTTTGCTCTCTATTTTAGTCGAGCAGCGATACCTTGGAATCGTGATGCATTTGCTGAAGATAACAGCGTGATTCATCATAATTTATTACGCCATATTGGTATTTATGCTTATCGTGCTGGTTTTATTAATACTTACCTTGAGTGGGACAGTTGCGCCCTTGAGAAAATAGAGTCTCTCGAGCAGTTAAGAGTACTTTGGCATGGTGAAAAGATTCATATTGATGTTGCTTTAGATCCGCCACCTATTGGGGTTGATACACCCGAAGACCTTGAACAGGTACGAGCTTTAGTGAAAAAGCTGTAATTTTATCGACTTGTCGTTTAAATGCCTTAAATTAAAAAGACCAATCTTTGATTGGTTTTTTTGTTACGTGATTGTTAAATTCCCACTTTTATAATTCGGCCGCCTATATTTATTGAGTTTTTACTCTATTATTTTTGTTGGTATATAAAATTCAAAATTAACCCCCTATTCATTGATTTAAATCAAGTTAATTTATTGGTGGTTGCTTTATGGGGGTTTTTAGTCTTGTAATTATTTCTTTACATTATCTAGTGGAGCGGTTTTTTTTAACTTTTTTTTAATAAATAGCTTGCAGGATGCTATTGAATGATAATATTATGTTAACAAATAAGAATTAATCTTAAAAAATAATATGTTTTACCTATTTATTGAGGAGTAGCATTATGGAAAATACATTGCGTGAATTACCTCTAGAAGAAGTTAATGAACAGACTGAAACTGAAGTCGCTGGTTTAGGAGCCGTTGAGCTTTATTTAAAAGAGATCGGGGCATCAGCATTATTAACTGCGGATGAAGAAAAACTCTATGCCCGACGTTCACATCGTGGCGATATCAGCGCTAGAAAAAAGATGATTGAATCAAATCTACGTTTAGTGGTTAATGTAGCAAATAGATACCGTAACCGCGGTATGGATTTTCTAGATTTAATTGAAGAAGGTAATATTGGTTTAATCCATGCGGTTGAAAAGTTTGATCCAGAAAAAGGTTTTAGATTTTCGACTTACGGCGTGTGGTGGATAAAACAGTCGATTGAACGTGGTATTGCTAACCAAGCTCGTACAATCCGTCTCCCAGTGCATATTACCAAAGAGTTAAGTGTTTATATGCGTGCAGCGAAAGAGCTGTCAAAAAATAACACTGGCGAAGCTTCATATGGAAATATTGCAGATAAAGTTGAGAAGAGTGAAGAACGAGTGAAGAAGGTTTTAAACTTTGACACTTCAGTTTCATCTATTGACCTGCCTATCTACAATGAAGAAGGTTCTGTTTCAATTCAGAATATTATTCCAGATAATTGTCATGTTGAACCTGAACAGGCACTCTCTGGTATGCAATCACACTCTTTAATTGATCAACTACTGTTAGAGCTGCCTGAACGAGATCGTATTGTTGTTGCAAGCCGTTATGGCCTAATGGGACATTCGCCGGCAACATTAGATAGCGTTGCAGAAGAGATTGGTGTTACTCGTGAGCGAGTTCGTCAGATCCAAATTGCAGCGTTGAAAAAATTAAGAGCGATTGCGGACTCTAGAAATATTGACAAAGAAGCTTTCTTTAGTGCATTTGTGTAAATAATTATCAATAATCAGTTATAAAAAAAGCGGTCAACATTGAATACTTTTAAGTTATTTAATGTTGACCGCTTTTTTATCTGAACGTTTCATGGAACAACAACGATTGAAGATTGAGTGTTGAATATATACGCTTCTTACTTGAAGTTGCTAGGTTGTTGGCTGTGTTCATTCGCCCCAATCATATAGAAAACCTAGACTCATGGAGCCTCATTCACTTGCCGCCTACTAGCAACTCCAATTACTTTGGGTATAGGTTGAATTAGCTAAAAGCCAGTTGTGACCAATCACCGAAGTAAGGAAGAATTAATTCATTGCCACTTTCTTTATCATGAATAATCGCTTGATCTGCATTAAACTCAAAGTCTAATTGTGTTAATAATTGATTTAAACGTTGGTTATTATTTGCATTAACAAAAGAGAGTGAATCAAGATCGAGTGTGCTATTTGTATCGAGAGGCACAAGTAACTGCTTAATTTCCTTTTCTGCTTGTTGTATTGCTATCGGCGTAAATAGGTCACGATATTCATCTTGATATTGATAAGCCATTTGCGGTGAGACACCGGTAATTTTAGTGATCACTAAATTAGTTAATGGGGAAAGATTAAACGTTTGATTATCTTTCATCTCATCCATAAATATATTGTACAGAGCATGACCTTCACTACACTCTGGATTTTCTAACTTAATAATTGATCCAGAAGATAACCCATCAAGTGCAATAGAATTAGCATTTTCGCTATTTGATTTAACCAGCACAGATGACGTTGACTTATCGTTAGTCACAATATCTATTGCAGCATTGACATTATATGATGAAAATAAAAACACCAAGGATGCTGCAACAACCGTATTTTTATGAGAATTTAAGGACATAATTATTATTGTTATTCTATTCAATTAAGTGAGTAAGATAATGGCAAATAATTTTTTGGCTGTAAATCAAATTTTAACAACTGAGATCACACTCTGATCAAATAATGACAAAGATTATAAGGTTGGTTAATTATTGAAACTTTTTATAACTATCCGCTTCATACTTGAAGTCGCTAGGTTGTTGGTTGTATTCGTTCGCCCCAATCATACGTCTATACTCATGGGGCTTCACTTACTTGCCGCCGATTAGCAACGCCAATTATTTAAGGTATATTCTTAATCTGTGAGATCTTTTCAATAAGGCAAAAATAGATTAGCACGATTGAATATAGATAAAAAGGAAGCAAAAAATTTTACTTCCTTGAAATAAAAGGGGATATCTTAATCTGTATCTGTGGTGATTTCATAAGAACTGAATTTACGAATATTGATGACACCGGTATCTAAAAGTAAATACTGTCCTTTAATTCCTTGAAGTACGCCTGAAACAACCGGGTTTTTATCAAAATTATGGGAATTGATTTTAGTGGGGAATGCTTCTACAGGGAAGTCGATATCGACAACATTGAGGTCGAGCCGTGTTACTGCATCATTACCCTGTGTTTCTATAATTTCGGTGAGTGCATCTTCAATTTGTGGCATTAGCTCTTCAGCTTGAGCAATCAGATCCATATTGTCATTATTGCCCTTTAGCATAGCGCGCCAATTGGTTTTATCTGCCACCAGCTTTGCCAAAGCTACTTCCACTAAACCAGAAATATAGCGTGTTTTAACTTTAAATATTGCAACGGCTTGTGTCGCACCTTGATCAATCCAACGAGTTGGGATCTGAGTATGACGAGTAATCCCGACCTTTAAACCTGACGTATTTGCAAGATAGACATAATGATCAACCATGCAGTTCTTTTCACCCCACTGAGGTTCTCTGCACGTCCCTGCATCATAGTGGCAAGTTTCCGGCTTCATAATACACATATCACAACTGGCGAGCTTTCTCATACAGACGAAACAGTGACCTTGTGAATAGCTTTTTTTTGTTTTCTTACCACAACTACTACAAAAAATATTTCCCGTGTGTTCTAGAGTGATCGTTTGGCCAATCTTATGGTTTAGATTAATCCTTTCTTCACCAACAGGGAGGTAGTAAGTTACCGTCCCTTTCAGTGATGATTCCATTTTCTTTAATGTTCCGGTGATCGTGCTCATAGTTACCTTATTTTTTGTCAAATTGCTTAATTAGTACTGAAGTATCGCAACGGTTCAATCCGCGTTGTTGTAATTTTTCATATGTCTCATTAACTTGTTTTGTTAATGGTAATTCGACATTGAGATTTTTTGCTTCATCTAAGCAGATATCGAGATCTTTTCTCATCCAATCAATGGCAAAACCAAAGTCAAATTGATCTTGATCCATGGTCGCTGCACGATTTTCCATCTGCCAAGATCCTGCCGCGCCGTGTTTGAGGACATTACTCATCTGTTCGATATCTAACCCGGCGGCTTGAGCTAATTTAATCGCTTCTGAGAGACCTTGTAAAATACCTGCGATACAGACTTGGTTTGCCATTTTACATTGTTGTCCTGCACCATTTTCACCCATTAAACTAATGGCTTTTGCATAGCTATTTATTGCAGGTGTTGCTTGCTCCAAAACAGTTGGATTACCACCGACCATTACAGTGAGTACGCCATTTTCAGCACCAGCTTGACCACCCGAGACGGGGGCATCTAAGAAATGAGAGTGCTGTTTATTTGCTGCTTGAGCTAACTCTTTCGCTAATGTGGCGGAGGTGGTTGTATGATCGACAATAATGGTGTCTGGTTTTACTGTTGAAAGTAAACCGTCATTACCATAAAAGACTGAGCGGACATCATCATCATTACCGACACAGACAAAAACGATATCAGCATCTCGAACGGCGATAGCGGGTGTTTTTGCCCATGTACCTGTAAACTCTTCGCACCATTTTTGTGCTTTTGACGTTGTTCGATTATAAACAGTCGTATTGAACCCTTTTTGTGAAAGATGGCCTGCCATTGGGTAACCCATGACGCCTAACCCGATAAATGCAACTTTAGTTGTCATAATAAACCTTTCTCTTTATGTAATGATTTTGATCTAAGCCTATCATGAATTTAGACTAAGTTAAGCGCAAGTTTAAATCTCATCAATATGCATGGTTATGAATATTTCTTGCGTGACGATAATTAACGTAATAAAGTGTTTGGCTATCTCTTTTCTAGCATAAATGAGTCAATAAAAGAGACTTGACTGTTTTTTCATTAAAATATGAGATTAATTGAATAAAATATTGAATTTTTATCATGATCTTGAGTCGAAGTCATTGTTAATTATAAACCTCTTATTTGCAAAAAACAGATTATAGATTTGTATGATAAGTATTTGTTAGTGAAAAGTAAATTTTTTTAAATGTTGTCAAGGTGAGTAATGTGAGTCGTAAGCTACTTTTAGCCATTTTTGTCGTTATCTTAGCCACCGCTGTTATATTTGGGTTAAGTGGACAAAAGAAGAGCCCAGAATTAAAAAATATCCCGCTAAAAATGGACTCTAGCTTATTATTAAATCAGCGTGGGGATAGTGTTGAATCGGAGGTTGGTACGCCTATATCTACAAGCCATAAGTCAGAGTACATTATAGGTAAAGGTGATACTTTAAGTTCGATATTTTCTAATTTCAGTATCAGTCAACAGCAGATGTATCAAGTATTAGAGGCTGATCTGAATGTGTTGGCTTTAGATACCTTACAACCGGGAAATAAATTAATCCTTACGATTGATAAAGGGGTATTAACAACACTAGAACTCTATTTTAATGCTGCCGATCAAGTCGTGTTTAATCGTGTATCTGAGACCCATTTTGAATATCAAGTGATTAACAAAAAGGGGCAATGGTTTAGTCAACCCTTGGCTGCAACTATTACAGATAATTTTTATAACTCAGCTAGACGAGCAAAGATTACATCGAGTGAAATTTATCTGATCCAGAGCTTATTAAAGAAAAAAATTAATTTTTCACGTGACTTCCGTAAAGGTGATCATGTTGAGATTGTACGTAAAACTCAATATATTCATGGTGTAGCAACCGGTAATAGTGAAGTCACTGCGGTACGAATTCAAAATAGAAAAAGGGTATTATCCGTCTATTTAGCTAGTGATGGTAACTATTATGATCAAAAAGGGCAAAGTTTATTGCAAGCTTTCTCTCGCTATCCAACTAAAAAGCACTACAGAATTAGTTCTCCATTTAACCCTAAACGACGTCATCCTGTCACTGGCCGTATTTCACCACATAATGGTGTCGACTTTGCAACACCAGTCGGAACACCAATTTATGCTACGGGTGATGGTGTGGTGACATTGATACGAAATCATCGTTATGCGGGTAAATATATTGTGATTCAAAACAGTAATAAATATAAAACGCGCTATTTGCACTTGTCAAAATTCCTGGTTAAGAAGGGACAAAGAGTCAGTCGAGGTCAGAAGATTGCATTATCTGGTGCAACAGGTCGAATTACTGGGCCACATTTACATTATGAATTCATTATTAATAATCGACCAGTGAACCCGATGACAGCGAAAATCCCAATGGCGAGTTCAGTGAAAAATAAAAAATCATATAATACATTGATTAAAAAAAGAAATGGCATGATGGATCTTCTCATTTAATCGATGTCATTATCAGTATTAAAATAAAAAATAAACGGTGAGTACCTTTTCTAGCATAGAAAATGTGACTTGCCGTTTTTTTATCTCTAAAAAAGGAAAAAAGCTTTAGTTTCTTAAAAATGTGACAGATAAAGATTCATGCTTATTTATAATCATTATTCATCTTTATTAATAAGTAAGAGGAATTAACGTGACAACTTTACACTTATTGAATAAGACGTTTTGTCTTTTCTCTGCAATGGTATGTAAAATAAAAATAGGTGTGACAAGGTGTATTGGGACAATAGTTAGAGAAATAACTCGTTGCAGATTCAGTTATCGTTTACTCGTAAGCATCGTTATATACACCGCCTCACAAATGGTTTTCTGCCAACAAGTCTTTGCTAAAGAGGAACAATTCCGTCAATTGTTTAATCAGTTAGAGAATAGAAATCAACTCTCTTATCTCGCTTTTTCTGAAGCGATGGAGAACTTAGAGATAGTGGATATTAAAAATCGACGTTGGTTAACGATTATTGATTATCAACAGTCTTCAAAAGATAAGCGATTTTACCTTATCGACTTGAATGATCGTGAAGTTGTCTATAATACGCTCGTTTCTCATGGGGTGAATTCAGGTGATGAATATGTCGATTCCTTTTCAAATCGTTTAAATTCAAAAAAGAGCTCAAAAGGGGTATTTAAAACGGCTGAAAGCTATTATGGAAAAAATGGTTATTCATTACGTCTAGAAGGTTTAGTCAACGGTGTCAATGATAATGCAAGAATTCGAGGTGTCGTTATTCATGGCGCTGATTATGTTTCACAGCAGATAATTGAAAATACGGGCAGGCTAGGTAGAAGTTGGGGTTGTCCTGCGTTACCCATTGCGATGAATAGAGAGATTATCGATATTATCAAAGATGGCAGTTTACTCTATATTCATGGTTAACAAGTTATCCTGTTCATATTTGAAGTTGCTCGGTTGTTGGCTTCGCTCATTCGCCCCAATCATATAGTACACCTATACTCATGGGACCTCATTCACTTGCCACTTACTAGCAACTCCAATTATTTTAGGTATATTTAAGCGTTTAACTTTTCAGCTTAAATAATAATGGTGTCATGTTTGATTTATATTTTATTTTTCAAAAATTTCACGGAATTCACGTTTCATTAATGGTTTAAGACGAGCTTGTTTCATCTGCTTACAAAGGTCTTTTATCGAAGATTGTAGGATCTGATCGAGCAGTTGTGCTTTATACTCTTCTTTTGCTTCATCTGTCATATCTTCAGACAGTTTTAATGTTTCAAATTCAGATAGACAATCGATACCAGCATAACTTTGACTTAGTGCCGCCAAAGCATGGAACTGCTCAAAGTTATCTAAGATATTTTGTGCACTGCGAGGAAGTGCTTCCCAAGTTTGGTAAAGTACCGGCTCAGAGACTTCATAAACAGAAACTAGCATTGGTAATACTTCTGTTGGGACTTGTTCATACGCGATTACTTGCTGTAATTCAGGTGCAAGTGTGGTGATATCGATTGGTTGGTTATTTTCTGTTGATTCTGTCATGATTAATAATTTTAAATAGGAATGATAACTAGATCCTATGTAGCCAAGTGATGGCTGTCAATCATTACTCACTCTTTTTATTTTTAATTCCAAAAAAATCTTTTACCTGACCGTTATTAACGTTATTTTATAATAAACAGATAAAGATAGATTGATTTTTAACCAGTCTTTTATTGGTTATTTTTATAGCTTCTTTATTTGAAATTGTTAAATTGCTGGCGACATTCATCCATCATCATTAAATACCCCCTTATACCCTTCTTATTTGAAGTTGTTAGGTTGTTGGCAGCACTTAATCACCCCAATAATAGAATAATTCTATACTCGCGGCAGCTCACTCGTTTTAATCTTTCTGTGACTTCAATTTCTTTCGGTGCATTAAGGATAAAATGGGCATTAAAACCTCAAAAAATTTAATTGTGCTAGATTTAAAATAGTTGAATTAATTAGCTTAAGGATCTTTATGCGAATACTGCTTGTGGATGATATTAAATTGGAACGTGAATCACTTCGATTACGTTTATCCAAAATGGGACATAAAGTTTTACCTTGTGCAAGTGGTAAAGAAGCGATAGAGCAGTTTTCTGAATTTGTGCCTGATGTGGTTTTGCTGGATATTGCAATGCCTGAAATGGATGGGTATCAAGTTGCAAAAATATTGAGACAAAATAATAGTGGTTGGACACCGATTATCTTTCTTAGCGGCTATGATTCCTCTGATGTTATTGCAAAAGCGATTGATTCAGGTGGAGATGATTATCTTGTTAAACCGGTTGATCGTCTTGTGTTGATCTCTAAAATGAAAGCAATGCAACGTATCGCTCACATGCGAAATGAATTACAAATCGCTAAAAATCAATTAGAACATGCCAACGACCAACTCAGATTATTAGCCAGTGTTGATAGCTTGACGGGGATTGCTAATCGTCGCCATTTAGATCAGTACTTACTAGAAAAAATCCAAGAACATGGGCGTGAAGGTAAGTGCCTGTCTGTTATTATGATCGATATCGATCATTTTAAAGCTTACAACGATACTTATGGTCATATTCAAGGTGACTATACCTTACGACTGGTGGCGCAAACATTGAAGTCTCAATTTAATCGAAGTGGAGAGTTAGTGGCAAGATATGGTGGAGAAGAGTTCTTTGTTGTTTTAAGTCACTGTAATAAAGAGAAGGCTACTCAAGAAGCGGCTCGATTACAAACCTCAATTCATAAACTTAATGAGCCGCATGAAAGCTCGACTACGGCTGATCATATTACCTTAAGTTTAGGGGTGTTATCTTGGCCTACAACCGGTTTAGAAAATGTTGATGAAATCTATAAACTAGTCGATCAACCGTTATATCAAGCTAAATCAGAGGGAAGAGATCGCTTTGTAGTCGCTGATATTGAGTAACTCTGTTATGCTAGATTTTTTCATTAATTTGAGAGCTTTATTATGGAACTGACAAATTTAGATACACGTGTAATAGGTTGTTTATTAGAAAAAGAGAAAACAACGCCGGAGCAGTATCCATTAACGTTAAATGCATTAACCACCGCTTGTAATCAAAAAAGCAGCAGGGAACCGGTAATGGCATTAACGGATGCAGAAGTGTTAGACGTTATCGAAGAATTAAAAGAGAAACGATTAGTTACAGAAGTAACAGGCTTTGGTGCTCGAGTTGCAAAATTTAAGCATCGTTTCTGTAATACTGAATTTGGTAATTTGCAATTTAGTGAACAAGAGCTAGGTACAATTACCATCATGTTACTTCGGGGCCCTCAATCTCCCGGTGAGATTAGAACTCGAACTAATCGTTTAGCTCATTTTAATGATGTCTCTGAAGTTGAAGCCGTATTAACGACTTTAATTGAACGAGGTTTTGTTGTTAAGTTGCCTAAAGAGTCAGGCAAACGCGACTTCCGTTATATGCATCTTTTCAGTGGTGAAGTTGACGTTGAAGCATTAATGGCCACCAGCAGTCAAGAATCTGTTGCAACGACCCCAACTAATCAACGAATTAGTCAGTTAGAAGAAGAAGTTGAGCAGTTAAAAGCTCAATTAACACGACTTCAGCAACGTTTTGATGAGTTCCTATAAGACTTCATTTTATATATACCCAAAGTCATTGGAGTTGCGAGTAGGCGGCAAGTGAATGAGACCCCATGAGTATAGGTGTACTCTATGATTGGGGCGAATGAGCGACGCCAGCAACCTAGCAACTTCAAGTAAGAAGGGTATAAGTATTGCGTTATTAATCATCTGATTTAAAAATACTATTATGCTTCAATTTTCCGATAAATCAGCACAAGTCTGGTCTGTATATTTAATTAAAACCAAGCTAAATACTCTCTATTGTGGCGTTTCTACGGATGTCGCACGTCGTTTTTCTGAGCATTGCCATCTCGATTCAAAGAAAGTTGGAAGTCGTTACAAAGGTGCAAAAGCCTTGAGAGGTAAGATGCCACTGACACTGGTTTGGCAATATCAAGCCGCTAGCAAACAGCAGGCAATGCAGTTAGAGTATAAAATTAAGCGATTGAAACGCTCCGATAAAGACCGCTTAGTTTTGAATGAAAAGAGTGTTTTATCTTTAATTGATTAAGTTTTCACCAATCTATCTTGAGCTGCCGGAGAAATGTAATAATTTCACTCGTATACCCTTCATACTTGAAGCGGCTAGGTTGTTGACTACATTCGCTCATCCCAATCATGCAAGACATCTACACTCATGGAACTTCAGTCACTTGCTGCCGACGAGTAAATCCAACTATTTTAGGTCTATAGCATGCTATTGTAGGCTTTTATGATAATAAATGTGACGAACTTATTGCATTATTATCAAACTATAGCAATATAGGGAAATAATCGGAGCAATATTTATTATAATAAGGAACATTACTGTTTATGTTTTCCCATTTAAAACCTGCTAAGCAAGATCCCATTTTATCCCTTTCTCTATTATACCAAGAAGATACTCGTGAAAATAAAATGGATTTAGGTGTTGGTGTTTACCGAAACAATGACGGCGAAACACCGATTATGTCAGCGATTAAAAAAGCTCAACAAATGCAGGCTGAAACACAGCAATCAAAAGTTTATTTAGGTTTGGCTGGCAATTTAAAATTTAGTGAGCTTTTGACTAAACAATTACTTGATGGTACTTCAGCCCTTGAACGTAGCGTAACGATCCAAACGCCTGGAGGAAGTGGTGCATTAAGAATGCTTGCGGAATTAATCGCAGCTTCACAACCTGATAGTACAGTTTGGTTGAGTGATCCAAGCTATGTAAACCATAAGCCGATTATGGAAGCGGTAGGATTAACCGTTAAATATTATCCTTACCTAAATCGTGAAACATTCCAAGTTGATAGTGAGGCGATGTTAAAAACACTGTCTCAATTAGGTCGTAATGATGTCGTGATCCTACATGGTTGTTGTCATAATCCATCGGGGGCAGATATTTCGTTAGAGACTTGGCAAAAAATTGCTGATTTAGCCAACCAGACTGGCTTTACGCCGTTTGTTGATATGGCGTATCAGGGTTTTGGCGATGGTTTAGAACAAGATGCTGCTGGAATGCGTTTATTGGCTGAACAAGTTGATGAGATGGTCATTGCAACATCATGCTCAAAGAATTTTGGGTTATATCGCGAACGAACAGGTGCTGCAATTGTTATCGCTAAAGAGCCTGTTCAAGCCGGTAATGCCAAAAGTCGTTTACTAAAGATTGCTCGTTCAACTTATACTATGCCGCCTGATCATGGTGCAGATCTTGTCGTTTCAGTACTTTCGGATAAGCAATTATTGGAAGAGTGGCAACAAGAATTACTGGAAATGCATCAGCGAATGATTACCTTGCGTCACGGTCTAGCTGACCGCCTTGCTACGCTGTCTGGAAATCATCGTTTTGATTTTATCAAGCAGCATAAAGGCATGTTTTCTATCTTAGGGTTAACGGTAGAGCAGATCCAAAAATTAAGAAATGAGTTTGCAATTTATTTGGTTGAAGATAGTCGTATTAACATTGCTGGCCTACAAGAGGATAAACTCGATGTCCTTGCTCAAGCAATACACTCTGTAACGACTAAATAATCATTGAAAAGTAAACTGGCTTAGGTAAGAGTTTAATCTCTTGAAAAATATAGCTTATTACTGTTTAAAGGCTCTGTGATTTACAGGGTCTTTTTTTAGGCGTGAGAACTTCATACTCTGAACGATTTGGTAATATTTTACTTGGAACAGTTCTAAGAATGCTGATGGAGTTATGTGATTATAATAGATAATGCTTTTACTTTTTTCTTTTTACCCCTTACTCTATATTTTTATTGTTAATTTTTTGAGGGTGTATATAATTAATTTTTCTATCTATCTGTTTGCAATGATTTTTATTTAAGTGTGATAGCCCATTTTTTTTACAATTTAGTCTAATTTTTGTTCTTTCATAATGGTGCTAAAAGTCATTGAAGCTGTGTATAAGCAGGAAGATGATTGGAGGTTTAAGTAGAAGAACGACTCGATGCTTTTCAATTACTTGTAAATCCTTAATTTTCTAGTTTCTTTGAAGTGTATGAGGGTAGTTATAGCTGATAAAAATTGGTCTATAGTTATATACAAATTATAAAAAATATTTAAAGGGGCATCGATGTCACAACTTGTTTCCGTTGTTATACCTGCAAAAAATGAGCAGGGCAATATTGGTCAACTTATTACCGAAATTAATAGTGCAATTAAAGATATTACTGAGTTTGAGATTGTTATTACTGATGATGGCAGCACTGATGGCACTGTTGATGAGGCGTTTTCAACGGCTAAAGAGCTTGCTTGTGCATTACAAATTGTCAAACATAAGTTTAGTTGTGGTCAAAGTACCGCCGTTCATTCGGCTGTAAAGAGTGCGCGTGGAACCATTATCGTTACACTTGATGCTGACGGTCAAAATAACCCGGCAGATATTCCTGCTATGTTAGAGCTGGCACTGAAAGTTGAAAACCCTCATTACTGTATTGCTGGTTATCGAAACAAACGTAAAGATACCGAATGGATTCGTTTTCAATCAAAAGTTGCCAACAAAGTTCGTCAAAGTTTATTGAATGATGGGGTACCTGATTCGGGGTGTGGTCTTAAAATTTTCCCAAGAGAAACTTTTTTATCACTTCCTTATTTTGACCATATGCATCGTTTTCTTCCTGCATTGATTAAACGTATTGGCGGAGAGATCCAAGTTTCTCCTGTTGATCATCGTGATCGTATGGAAGGGGTGTCAAATTATACGGCTTGGAATCGAGTATGGGTGGGCATCGTTGATATTATGGGCGTAATATGGCTTGTTAAACGAGCAAAGCGTCCTGAATATACCGTTGAACGTTCGGAGTAAAACTTGGTGAATAAGTGGGTAAAGCTGGCTATTTTTGCAGTATTAATTGCCAGTTTATATGGTTTATCTAAAAATGAATTTGCTCAACATCTATTTAATAATGAATGGCTATTTCAATATGTAAATAGTCATGGCACGGCTGGTCATATTACCATTTTCCTTTTTTCAATGTTATTAGTTGGAATGGGGGGCCCAAAACAGATTATCGCCTTCTCCTATGGTTTTATTTATGGCATCAGTAATGGCATTGTTTTAACCATGGCGATTTATATTATTACGGCGGGGTTACTGTACTTTTTTGCTAAGTTCTCTTTAAAGCAAATGTTGATGAATTATCCATCACGTAAACTTCAAAAGTTCCGAAAATTTGTTGAGCATAAAGCCTTTCTTAAAATATTAATATTACGATTATTCCCTATCGGTAGTAATCTAATGACCAATATTTTTGCAGGAAGTTTAAATGTTCCATTTTTACCCTTTATTTCGGCAAGCTTTCTTGGTTACATCCCCCAAGTCATTATCTTCTGTTTAGCGGGAGCTGGTATTGGTGGAACAAGTGAAGTTCAAGTTATCGTTAGTATTGTACTCGCAGTATTAAGTTTGGTTTTAACGGGGTATTTATATCGACATTATATTAAAGACATGGTTAAAAAAGAGATGCAATAAACTTATATACCTAAAGTAATTGGCGTTGCTAGTAGGCGGCGAACGAGTGCAGCCAACAACCTAGCGACTTCAAGTCAGAAAGGTATAATACTACTTTCTACTGAATATATTTTTATTTTGGAGTTGATATTTTGGAACAGATCAATCACCGACAACCTCTGATTATTACTTTAATTGCTGCTCTTACAATCATTTTTGTTGGACTCACTGTGCGTCCACTATTTCCAATTGATGAAACGCGTTATGTCTCTGTTGCTTGGGAGATGTGGATTCATAACAATTGGCTAGTTCCTCATATTAATGGCAATACTTATGCACATAAACCCCCAATGATGTTCTGGCTCATCAATATTGCATGGGGAATATTTGGTGTTTCTGACTGGGTTGCTAGGGCGGTTGTGCCAACTCTTTCTCTGATTAACTTCTTTTTAATTTATAAGCTATCGAAAAACTTATTTCCAGAAAAGAGTAGCGTTGTTTATAGCCCACTAATTCTACTTGGTTTCTCTGGTTGGTTACTTTATACCACCATGACCATGTTTGATCTGTTATTAACCGTGTCAGTATTAAGTTACCTATTAACTAGTTTTAAATTTGCACAGACTGAAAAGCGTTTGTATATCTATTTAGCTGGCATCGCACTAGGCTGTGGGTTATTGACGAAAGGACCTGCTGTTTTTATTTATACCTTACCGTTATTTCTCGCTTACCCGCTTTGGAAAAGTACCGAGATGGTAGAGAAAAAAGTTTGGTATAAACAAGGACTCATTGCCATTATAATTGGTATTGCTGTGATTTTAGTTTGGGTGATCCCTGCAGTGATTTTTGGTGGTGCCGAGTATCGTAATGAACTTTTATGGGGACAAACAGCAGGACGAATGGTGAATTCTTTCGCTCATGCTCGACCTGCTTATTGGTATCTTCAGATGTTACCAGTCTTGACTCTGCCATGGATATTTATCCGATTATTATGGCGAAAAACTACTTGGCGTATAGCTAGCACAGGAGATAGATATACACTCATTGGGTTTATTTCAACCTTTCTTATATTTAGTCTTGTGAGTGGTAAACAGATCCATTACTTATTTCCTGCATTTCCGATGTTAGCGATCTACTTTGCTTCAAAAGTCGATTTACAGCACAAGTTTGTTAAAGAATATTTAGTTGTCGCTTTACTATTGATCTTGTCGTTAGCATTATTAACCAGTCGTTTTTGGATAACTAAAGTATTTAAAACTGCAGATAGCGCTAGTGTCTATGAGATTTTATTTATTATTCCATTGGCGTTTGCATGGTTGATTTATCGTGGTGAAAAGCTAGGAAGGTATTATCTCTCAGTCCTCTTTTTAGCGATGCCTATCACTATTATGACCGTCGTTTCGACAGCGAGCCCAATGTTGCACAAAGTGTATGATATTGAGCCAATGTCGATGGCAATTAAAGCAGAGCAAGATAAAGGAGTGACTGTGGCTTATTGGGGAAAATACCCTAATATTTATCAATTTACAGGGCGGTTAGAGCACTCACTGGTTTTACCTAAAAGCAGCCCTGATGCAATGAAATGGTTACAAGAACATCCTGATGCGTTGGTTGTTTACACTCAAAAACATAAAACAGAAATAGCACAAAAGGCTATCTTGGAGCATCCGTTTAGAAATCGCTATCAAATGTTGGTAAAAGCCTCTGATCTCTATCAACACCTTACTCCATCAAATTAACTGACCATAAACAATTCAGCATATTTGGAACCATCAAACTTATCTATCGATTAGATGATTTTGGTGGTTTTTTATGATGGTTAATCTTTATTTTTAATGCTTTACTTTTTAAATAAAATAGTAATATCTCTTTGTTATTATTAAGTTTCATGAAAGAAATCCGTAATATTATTGAACTTATTTCTTTCGTTGTTTACTAAAGAATACGAGTAAAAAAACTAATAAAATATATGATTACAAGATTAATTTTATAATTTAGTTAAAGGAAATACACCATTAAATATTTTTATAATTTGTTTCAATTATGTTTTTAGTTATATTTTACAGCAATATTTTTGGAAAGGGGGTTTTAAAATGTTTAAGATTTTATTGAGTAATGCATCTAACTTTATTATCAAGGATATTTCAGGCGTCACCAAGTCCCATGGTATGTTAATGTGCTATTTAAACAAACTACTACCGAGCATTCATAAAAAGAGAGAAATTACCTTAAGCGATTCTCTCTATGTGGTTGATTCATTTAATAATCTTTTTAAAATTATAAGAGATAGTGTTTCAGGTTACGCTTTTGATCTTAAACGAATTGGACATCAAGAGTCATTAACGCTAATGGCGAAAATTAATAAAACAGAGAACAAAAGTTCGTTATTATTGACGGTTTAATGAGTTAACTTTCTTACAAAGCAATAAAGCAATAAAGCAATAAAGCCACAGAGGCAAGGTTTAGATTTAATCAACCTGTTCTGTGGCTTCTTTGATCTGATATACCCAAAGTATTTGGAGTTGCTAGTAGGCGGCAAGTGAATGAGGCCTCATGAGTATAGGTGTACGATATGATTGGGGCGAATGAGCGTAGCCAACAACCTAGCAACTTCAAGTAAGAAGGGTATAAAATCTTAACTACATTTTAATGACTTGCTTTAGGTGGATAGAGAGAATAAGCGGTAATTTGACCTGCAACAATCGCTGAAAACATAAATAGAGCAGATAAACCAATGCTTGGAATCGGGATCAATGAAAGATCAAACACTGTTTGGCTTGCACTAAATAAGACTCTACTACCGGGTACTAAAATAATAATTCCTTGCACAATGAAGATAGAACCAGTTAGGTTGAGACGTTTTGCCAACCAAGTTCCATATAGCGTAATCAGTACCGTGGTTAGCCATGTACCAACAACTAAGCTATTATTGATATCTAAATGAAGTGGACCCCACATACCAAGAATCGCAACAGGTAAGCCCAAAAGAATATCCTTAGCTCTCGCATTAAATACAATTCCAATCGCAATTGAAATCATGAATAGGCTCATAATGTGTAGAGGCAATGTAACCTGATTAATATAAGCAACCGTATTACTGGGACCCCAAAATTCTTGTCCAATATTAAGACCAATAATGATTCCGGTAAACAACTTGATCAGAGTCAGTACCGATTGGCCTAACAAACTGGTGCCTGAAACCAGATCGTTAAACGCTAAACACTCCAGAGAGTTTGCAATTGAGAGTCCCGGGACAAAGAGAACAATACTCGCAATACAGAGAGACCAAATTGAAACATCTAACCCCATCTTGTTAAGTAGGGCTACAATAACGCCAGTGAATAGAGCTGCAACAAACTCGACGGCAATTGCTCGTCTTCCTTTACAGAGTAGTTGACAACCCCAAACCATTAATCCTAAGAAAATAGATGCGATAATAGCATCGACGGTGCTGCCTATTAGCATTAGAAAAGCGGGTGGAATTGCCATGTTAGCTATCGCTGTAATCCAAGCTGGATAACGTTTGCACTCTGCATTTAATTGTTCCGTACTTTGATTATTGCTGTTGTTATTGCTGTTGTTATTGCTGTTGTTATTGATGTGGTTGATAGTACTGGCGAGCATCCCTAAATTAATTGAACCCGGAGCGGTACGCGTCATGACTACGGTATTATCACTATCTGGAAATTGATAATTTATGGCAGTTGGTGTCGCTTGAACAATGGTATTAATCTTGTTCTGTTGTGCATAGTAATGAGTATAATCTTCCACTTTATAGGGGGGCAACCACAACGATGAAGTGTATCTCCCATTTTTACAATTTTTTCGATATGTTGTCGGTTTATGGTTTGTTCTGAAGGCATGAATTGAGTAAACCTAATGATAATGAGCGAATATATATTTTGATATGAAATATACACTATATGTTGTTATTCAGAAAGCGGTTGCTCTTTGTTAATTGATGTTAATAGTAACGAAAATAATTATCAAATTTATTTATTGCAACCTACGATAACTAATTGAATATAAATAGAAGAGCTTTCTTGCTGCTAAAACATATTTAGGTTGTATATTCATTTTTTTGGCATAGAATAAAGTAAAGTTAACTAAGATTTTCGTCTCTATACCTAAGTGAAAGAGTATAGAATTGGATGAATAAAATTAAATAGGACGGATAAAAATGCTTAAGCAAACAATGATTGATAAGTTAAATGGTCAAATTAATCTAGAGTTTTTCTCATCAAACCTCTATCTACAGATGAGTGCATGGTGTGAAGATCAAGGGTTTGATGGCGCGGCCTTATTTATGAAGAGCCATGCTGTTGAAGAGATGGAGCATATGCAACGTCTATTTACTTATGTGAGCGAAACTGGTGCGATGCCTTTAATTGGTGCAATTGAGTCACCGAAGTCTAATTTTGATTCATTACTTTCACTGTTTGAATATACTTATGAACATGAGCAGATGATTACGGCTAAAATTAATGAGTTAGCGCATGAAGCATTTTCAACTCAAGATTATTCAACATTCAACTTCTTACAATGGTATGTTTCAGAACAGCATGAAGAAGAAAAATTATTCAAATCTGTTGTCGATAAGATCCGTCTAGTGGGTGAGAATGGGCAAGCTCTGTTCTTTATTGATAAAGATCTGGCACAGATGGCGACGACTCCTTCTGACAGTGTGATGACGGCAGAGTAGAGTAGTTAAACAAATTAATTAAAAAATAGCTCTGTAACTTGGTGTTATAGAGCTTTTTTTATGTTTAAGCGTCCGCGTTAAAACTTGTTTTTAATTGTTCAAACAATGCTTTTTGATCGTCATTAAGTTTCGTTGGTGTTTCAACGGTAATATTAATCAAAAGATCACCGGTTTGTGAGCCTTGGCGGTTAGTGACTCCCTTACCTTTCATCCTAAACTTACGGCCATTTTGAGTACCCGCTGGAACCTTTAATTTAAAGCGGCTATCAAAGAGTTGAACTTCCATCTCACCACCTAATGTTGCAGTGCAGATGTCGATCTTAGCTTGATAAGTTAGGTCATTATCTTCACGAGTGATCGTTGGATGGTCACGAATGGCAATTTTTATTAAGATATCGCCAGCGGGTCCACCATGAATGCCTGCGCCACCTTTACCTGCATATCGAATCTTTTCACCATGACTGATACCTTGTGGGATCTTGACGCTGATTTTTTTCGACTGCCCATCAATAGGAAGTTCGATGACCTGTTCGCCACCTTTGACCGTATCGACCAGATCAACATTGAGAATATATTCGCGATCTTGACCTTTTTGAGGGCGAGGAGCTCGACGGCCTTGTCCAAAAAGATCTTCAAAGCCACCGAATCCACCTTGTTGTTGACGAAAGCCGCCACCAAAGATATCTTCAAAACCACCAAAGCCTTGAGAACGACCGTGGCCGCCGTTTGAACCACCATTTTCAAAAGCAGCATGGCCAAATTGATCGTATTGTTGACGTTTTTCATTGTCAGTTAAGATTTCGTAAGCTTCTTTGACTTCTTTAAAATTAGCTTCTGCTGTTGCGTTATCGGGGTTTTTATCTGGGTGATATTTTATCGCCAGCTTCTTATAAGCTTTTTTGATATCTTTTTCTGTTGCGTCTTTAGAGACACCAAGCACGTTATAATAATCACGCTTTGACATTATCATTCCTTACACTAAATCATGAGTATCTTTGACTCATATATGGCCTAAATATTTTAATTAAACAGCAGTGTAGGGATTTCTGTCAATAACTCAACAATTACTTATTCTATTGTGGTGAACCACGGTATATACCCTTCTTACTTGAAGTTGCTAGGTTGTTGGCTATATTCATTCGCCCCAATCATATAGAAACCTATACTCATGGAGCCTCATTCACTTGCCGCCTACTAGCAACGCCAATTACTTTGGGTATAAGTCGACTATCTCAGAAGAGTTAATGACTTAAATCTTGCAATGAACGCTCAAAAAGACGAGTCAATAATGTTGGAGCTAAGCGTACAAAAGCAAAAATTGCGATTATTGAAACAATCGCCATTAAAATTGGAAACATGTTGCATACCTTTATTATAATTGTTCAGATAGTATATCCAAAAATATTATTTATACTGTGATAGAGAGTTAATATTTAAAATTCATTACAACTTACTCAATAAATATTAGTCTCACGTAAGATTTTTTTAGATTTTAATTCAATAGGTTAAATTTATTCTTATAACTCAATCTGGTTATTTTTGTGGGTAATAATGATCTTGATTAAAGTTTAGGGGAAAGGATTTATGGTATAATTCGTCGATTGAATTTTGGTCTGTATTTTAAATTAGTAATGGCTAGCTGCTTTATTCATGCCTGAATCATATTGTGTAGCGATATTAATGGGTCTATATCTTTCTTACTTGAAGATGCTAGGTTGTTGGCTACATTTGTTCGCCTCAATCATAGAGTACACTTATACTCATGGGGCTTCACTCATTTACCGCTTACTAGCAACTCCAATTACTTTGCGTATAATCCCTTTTTCCTGAGCGAGCGACGCCGCTTACTTTCGTATACTTAACCGATTATTTATCATTCATGAAAATAGAAAATAGCCCAACGACACACCACACTTTTAATGGTTTTAGTTTTTACCTAAAACGGGATGATCAACTTCACCCTACATTTAGTGGTAATAAAGCGAGAAAATTTAGAGCACTTCTAGATGGTTTTTATCCCAATATAACAACGATAATCGGATATGGTTCCCCTCAAGCAAATTCTCTTTACTCATTAGCCGCTTTGGCAAAGTTAAGAGGGTGGAAATGCGAGTTTTACGTTAATCATATTGCCTCTTTTATCAAAGAAAAACCGACAGGAAATTATGCTGCAGCTTTGGCGCTAGGTGCTAAAGTTATTGATATTTCGGAATCGGGTTTAGACCTTCCTACAAACCGTTATATTTCCGATATTCGTCAACCCGATCAAGCTTGTTTAGTGGTGCCTGAAGGGGGACGTTGTGCGCTAGCCGAATATGGTGTCACAGGCTTAGCAAAAGAGATCATTCAATGGAAAGAGCAACAAAAGATATCAAACCTTGTGATTGCTTTACCATCAGGGACAGGAACTACCGCTTTTTATCTGCATCGTTATCTGAAAAATTACGATATTGAAGTGTTAACTTGTCCCTGTGTGGGTGGTGAGACCTACCTTACAGAACAATTTAAAGAGTTGAATTGTGATAGCTCTATTGAGATTACTGCGGATATATCTCCGCACGACTACCCAACCATTCTCACGCTAAAACAATTAAATTTAAATAAAAAGCATCATTTTGGTAAGTTGTACCATCAAGATTACCTTATTTGGCAACAGCTCAACCAACAGACAACGGTCGAGTTTGAGCTTCTTTATGATCCTTTAATGTGGCGTTGTTTGATGGAATGGTTACCGAATCATCAAGATAAAACACTGCTTTATATTCATCAAGGTGGTTTATTAGGCAATGCAACGATGTTACCGCGATACCAACGTAAGTATCCAAACTTGAATACAGAGCGTTAAAGATCTTTAATCATCGCAACATCACAACCATTATGCAGTGTTCCTGATAATGGTTCAGTTAAAAGAGAGAAGCCGATTGATTCATACAGAGCAATGGCTCTCTCCATATTCGATAACGTATCTAAATAGCAACGCTGATAACCAAAATCTTGGGCAGCGTTAATTGCTAATTCAGATATTTTACGGCCAAATCCTAGTCCCCTAGCTTCAGGTAATAAGAATAGTTTTTTTAGTTCACAAATGGTTTCACTCTGGTTGAAACTGGCGACGCCACCGCCACCAACAATTCGACCATTAATAAACAGGATAAAGTATCGGCTTCTATTTTCAGGCTTATAATGTTGGCTCATGTTTAACACTTCTTGATCCGAAGGACCAAATCCTTCCCCAATTGCACCAAATTCTATGCCAACTTTTTTGATTACATCACAGATATCCTGATCATGTTCTGCTACTATTTCTATAATTCGTGAGTTCATTGATTTCCTCGTTTAATGAGATATACCGAAGTAGAAAAAATATAAGTCTAAATCAAGACACTATACCCTTCTGACATGAAGTTGCTAGGGTATTAGCTGTATTTAATCGTTCCAGTCATATAGTACACTTCTACTTATGGGGCTTTACTTATTTTCCGGCTATTAGTAACTGCAATTACTTTAGGCATATAGCAAGTTTTGCTTTATATTGATAAGCTGATATTAAAAATAACAACGAGAAATAATCAGATGGATATAACCCAAATAAAATACTTAACCGATGAAGAGTTAGCCAATGGTTTGGCTTATTGCTTGGAAAATATTCAAGCCAATATCAAACCCCATTTTAATCAAATTTGGTATGATGCGATTGCTGAAGAAATTGCAATGAGGCTATTAAATAGTGATGATCCAAGGTTAAAAGATTAAACCAATGCTTGATCGAAATGTGAGCAATTAAGTGATTAAAATATACTCAATTGCTCATAAGAATGTGAAAAAATAATAACCCGAAGTGAGTGATAGTGTATATATTTTAACCTTGTAAATTTTATCTTTTCTACGTCTTGTTCTATTTGATGCAATATAAAGAAGTAATATACTAATGATCAAGAATAGAGATGCAACAATAAAGCGGATAATATAAGGTACTTGATCTATCTGGAATAAATAATAAATCCAGAGTATGATCTGAATATCTGCTAACCCAAAAAATATTAATTGTTCATTAAATTTAAGTCTCATCTCAATGTATATTCAGTAAATATAAAATGGTCACCTGTATCGCTACAATACAGGCAAGGATAAGTCGTAGTGTATAAATATTAATATTATTTACTCATTCCATTAGGTTTCTTTTATTATAGACTAAAATTAGGATGCTAATATTTGAATTTTTAGGATTGAAAAGGATAGGGTATGGGCTTCGCTTGTTCGTCGTCATCATATATCGCTCTTTCTACTTCAAGTCTATACCCTTCTTACTTCAAGTCTATACCCTTCTTACTGTAAGTTGCTAGGTTGTTGGCTACGCTCGTGCGGCCCAATCATATAGCGTATCTATACTCATGAGGACGTACTTGCTTGCCGCCGACTAGCAGCTCCAATTACTTTGAGTCTATACGATAACGCCTGTGACAGCACCTGACACAACAAAGAGTAAAACAACAATAGCCAAAGGCATATTAAAACGCTTCATTAGAAGTGCGCCAAATAATACCCAAATTAGGTCCACAGTTGATAGTACGGCACTATTGAAAACAGGTTGATAGAGTGCACTCAATAGAAATCCAACTACCATTGCATTAACCCCAGTCAGCGCGCCTGTAATTTGTGTATTATTAGTTATTTTCTGCCAGTTCTTGAGTGCTGAAAGTAGTAGCAGAAAGCCTGGCAAAAATATCGCCAGAGTTGAAACTAGTGCCGCGATAATGGGTTGATCTGGAATAATATGGTATCCAATATATGTCGCTAATGTAAACATTGGGCCTGGAACAGCCTGAGCAATAGCATAACCAGTTAAAAATAGGTCATTGGTGATGGCGTCACCGAGTTGGGATTGCAAAAGTGGAAGAACAACATGGCCGCCACCAAACACTAAAGCGCCAGTTTGATAGAAATTGGAAAATAGTTGTAGCATTGGGTGTTCCGGTGAAGCGAAAAATGGAATAAACAATAGCAGTGAAAAAAATAGCAATAAATATAGAATCGAATATTCAGGCTGCTTTTTAAAACCGAGAGTTTGCTCTTTTTTTCTGTCGGATAAACAAAAATACCCAATGAATAAGGCACCAATCAAAACGATGACTTGAGTCAATACACTCGGTGATAAAAGCAAGATTGCAGCACTAATTATACAGAGAGTGGCGGTTAATTTAGTTCGACAGAAATTTTTATACATCCCCCATGTCGCATCTGCAACGACAACAACTGCGAGCAATTTTAAACTATGAACAATGCTGATAAATATGCTTGAGTTGGTTAGTTGGCTGCTCATTAACGCAATTGACAGCATGATAATGATCGAGGGTAATGTAAAACCTAGAAATGCTAATATTCCGCCTATTAATTTTCCACGTTGATAACCAATTGCAAATCCAATTTGACTGGAACCTGGTCCTGGTAAAATCTGGCTTAAAGCAACAAATTGGCTAAACTTTTGCTCTTCAATCCATCTTTTTTTGACAACAAATGTTTCTCGAAAATAACCAATGTGAGCGGCGGGTCCACCAAAGCTTATCCAGCCCAAAATAAAAAAAGGCCAGAATAGTTCGAAAATTGAGTGAGTATTTGTTCGAAACGATGAGTTGTCGATTTCTTGTTGTGTCATTAGGCGAATCCATTGCAATTAATTTTAACCGCGATACTATCCATTAATGTAAAATGACTCAAATTGATAATATTGGTAGTAAATATGAATGAAAGTAATAGTTCTATTAATGTTCGAAAAAATGATAACTCTAATTTGATATCAGCCAGTGATTGGAAAAAAATGTGATCTTAATTTATTGGTTACTTTTTATTATCTCTATAAAACAAACAGTGTGAGTGAAACCGCAAAACTTTGCTGTTTAAGTCAATCGGCCGTCAGCCATAGTTTAGGCAAGTTACGCGTATTAACCAATGAGCCGTTATTTGAAAGAAAAAAACATCAGATGATTGCGACAACTCATGCCGTTGAATTATTTCCTACTGTAGAGAAGATCCTCTCATTATTTGAGTTAAATATTTTGCCCAAACAGAACTTTTGTCCTAGTGATTATCAGGGAGTGTATAAAATAGGGCTTAGTGATTACGCCGAGTTTATCTTTGCCCCTCAGATTTATGACGCCTTACTTTTACTATCACCAAAAGCCAAAATTGAATTTGTGAATGTTAATCGTCAAAATTACAATATAGTAAGTGAACAGCAAAAACTCGATATTATTATTGGTAGTATTCCCCGTTTAGATGAGAAGTTTCAGCAGCAGAAACTATACACTGAAAAGCATTGTTGTATCTTTGATAGACAAAGAGTGGTGATTGACCAATTAGATATCGATACATTTTGTCAGTATCCCCATGCTTTAGTTAGCCCTGATAGTCAGTTTAGCACTCAAGTTGACCGTTATTTACAAGAAAAGGGCCTACCTAGAGATGTGAATGTTATCTCAAAAAACTTTTTAACTATCGCTCGGTTAGTCCAAGATCGTGCGATGTTTGCGATTATTCCTCGTAAGGTAGCAGAGATTCGTTTATTCACTCAATCACTCACTGCTGTAGAACCTCCGATCCCTGTTGCTGATTTTGATATCAATTTAATCTGGCTTAAACAAGATAATCAAAGAGACAGAACCCAGTGGTTAATTGAACAGTTAAGGTCACTTTTAACTGTTAACTGTTGACAATAAACCGACACCTATTGCGATTTCATATACCTTTCTTACTTGAAGTTGCTAAGTTGTTGGCTACGTTCGTGCGCTCCAATCATATAACGCACCTATACACATGGGGATGCACTTGCTTGCCACCTACGAGTAATTTCAATTACTTTAGGTATTGGTTGTTTACTGTCTTTATATCAATGATAATTAGTTAATTGTCTACTCTGAATGGATTTTTATGAATTTTATCGCAATTACAGCTTGTCCAACCGGCATTGCACATACTTATATGGCGGCAGATATACTTGTTAAAGCAGCAAAAAAAGCGGGTGTTTCAATTAAAGTTGAAACTCAAGGTGCAATGGGGATTGAAAATCTACTTACCCCACAGGATATCGCTAAAGCCGATCATATTTTAATCGCATCTGATATTGAGATTGAGAAGGGTGAACGATTTATTGGTTATAAAGTAAAGAAAGTCTCGATTGAGCACGTACTTATTGAAGGAGAAAAGGTCTTATTATCGATTATTTAGCGATACCCTTTATACTTGAAGTCGCTAGGTTGTTGGCTGCACTCGTTCGACCCAATCATAGAGTACCCCTATACTCATGGGGCCTCACTCACTTGCCGCCTACTAGCAACTCCAATTACTTTGGGTATATTGTTATTTAGTCAGTGTTATTTAATCACTATTATTTAATCAGTCAGATGTTGTGTTAGCGTCGCTACCTCCTTCAAACTTGAAGTCAATTGGCGAAATATATGATAGTCATGGTGTTATCTAAGTAAGTTGAGAAGGCGATTGATGTCAATTTTTAAAACAATCACATTTATTCTTCCTGTTGTAGGGATGCCCAGTTGGAAAATTCACCATTTACAAAAACTGGCCTCTTCTTTTCACTCTATCTTTCTATTTGTTAATGTGACTAAAAATAGTCATGATTCACTTTTTGCAACCTTAGGGCTTATGGCCAATGGCAACAGTGCGGGGGATCTTTGTCAATTGCATATTGAAGGTAAGGATGCTGAGTTAGCCCAAATGGTTCTTCAAGCTTTTATTGAAAAAAACACAATTATCATAAAACCGAAATCACCTTGGTTCCGTCAAGAGCCGTTACATAAAAATAAATCTTTTTTACTCCCTTTTGAGTTAAATTATCATTATTTAGAACTAACTGAGAAAGAGGTAACACAAGCACAGATTTTTAAACAGATAGCTCTAATGGCAACGAAAAATGAGCTTGAACAACATTCTGAAGCTAATAAGCACCAACTTGATATTTCTACTATTACCAATGATTTATTGTTTGCTTTAACGGCTAGGGAAGAGGTTTCATCAACGTATATCGGAGGTGGAATTGCTCTGCCTCATCTTATCAGTCGTCATATAACTTTACCCCAATTAATCATTATACGAGTTAATAATGAGGATGTTTGGTTTAAACAAAGTTCTTTGTTTATTGGATTGTTATTGCCAAAAGATATGCCAAGAGAATCGCTTAAGCATGTGACCTTTTTGACTCGATCTTTACTGAATCCTCATTATCAACGATTAGTTCAACAAGCCGAAAGCGCCGTTATTCTGGAAGCGTTATTAAGGCACAAAATGGCCTATTTTAACGTATAAAATTTACACTATCCTCCTCATACTTTAAGCGACTAGGTCATTGGAGTTAGTGGGATGTGAGCGCGTGTCATCATTACCTTAATCACTTTAATTAAGGTAAATAACAAATGCTAATCAATTAGAAAACTTTATTATTAAGCTAAAGATCGATATTCTTTAGGTGTTAATCCTGTTCTTTGCTGGAAAACACGATAGAAATAATTAACGTCCTTGAAGCCACAACGTTCTGCGATCTCAGCGTGTTTAAGAGGGTATTTACGAAGCATAAATTTACTTCTTTCAATCCGTACCCAAGTTATATAGTCCACTAACGTCATGTGCCCATGTTGTCGAAATAGGCGAGACAAATGGTTAGGCGTCATATTGAATCTATTCGCAATACTGTCTCGATTGATAACTCGATGAAAGTTTTCTTGTATATAGATACAAATCCCTTGATAACGATCTTGAGCAATGGGTTTATTGTTATCTGTTGGCTCAGACAACATATTTTGACAATAGCAAAGAAGAGAAAGTAATAGATGACGATCGGTAGGTATTCGATTATCCTCTTTAGCTAAAGTGTTTAATGCCATTAAAATAGAGTCAATTGCATAGCCTGTGCGATTCGGAATACTGTATTTTTGGACGTCAAAAAAGTCTTGTCGTCCTTTAGCTTTACTAACAAAGCTAAAACCTAGCTGTCTATGACCAAAAAGTAGACTTAATACTGAACATTGATCATCCCACAACGGCTTATTCCAACAGTTTGGTGGGATGTAAAGAATGTCCCCACTTTTTAATCCAACCGTTTCTATCTCTGAATGATGATTCTCTAACTGATTATTATAACTCCCTGTTACAACCATTTCGACCCGTGGAAAATTGACTTGATAACTAAATGAGGGGGAGTTAGGGTATCAGAAGCGAAATGTATTTGGTTTAAATTCTCTTTTTCAGACACAAGAATATCCAGTAATGTATAAAAAATCGTACTCATCATTAATTCTCAAAATATTTTATTGTGATGTAGCTCCCACTCTACCTGGGAAGTAATGCCACTTAAGTCCAGCTTGGTTTTTTACACTAGCTATTTTCGCGAATGGTGCTTTTAGTTTTTCTCGTTATAGTTTGTTGATATTACTACATTTAAATTTTATTTTATCGATTGTTAAATACCAGTTATTGTTAGATCTATATCACACAATGATACGGAGGTTACAATTATCCAGTTAATGTCTCTATTTTACTCTATAGTTTTTGCTTAAAGAAGAAGAAAATAGAGTCATAGTCAATGAAGATGCAACCTAGGAGTGGATAATGATTAATGAATTAATAAATGAGCAGTTAATCCTGTTGGATTTAAAAGCAGAAACCAAAGACCAAGTATTTTCTGAGTTAGCTGAATCCCTTCTTCAGCAAGGGCGAATCAATAATACACAACAATTTTTAACAGACATTTATGCCCGTGAAGAGATAGACAATACTGGATTTGAAGGTGGAATTGCCCTGCCTCATGCAAAAAGTGCCGCAGTCATTAAACCCGCGGTTGCGATTGGTATTAGTCGAAAAGGTATTGAATATGGCGCAGAAGACGGCCAACCTTCTCAATTATTCTTTATGATTGCGTCTCCAGACGGTGGCGCTGATCATCATATTACCGTGTTAGCTGAATTGTCTTCAAAGTTAATCGAACCCGATTTTGTTACCCATTTTATGACTGCTAAGTCGACAAAAGAAGCATTAGAACTCCTGCTTGCAACCAAAGTAAAAAAAGCGAAAACACTGGAAGCAGATAAAGGTTTTTTAATTGGTGTCACAGGGTGTCCTACCGGTGTCGCACACACATATTTAGCTGCTGAAGCGTTAGAAACAGGTGCTGCCGAGTTAGGTTATCAAATTAAAGTTGAAACCAATGGGTCTATTGGTGTGAAAAATAGTCCAACAGATGAAGAGATAGAGAAAGCGGATGCGATACTTGTTTGCTGTGATAAACAGGTAGATCTTAATCGCTTTGCAGGGAAGAGACTAATTAAAACAAGCGTTAAAGCACCGATTAAAGATGCCCAAGGTGTGATTAACCAAGGCTTATCTGCAACGCCATTTAAAGCCGATGAACAGAGTTCTCAAAACGAAGATAAAAAGAGTGATGGACGCTCAAACCTTTATCAATACTTGATGAATGGTGTTTCGTACATGATTCCATTTGTTGTTACCGGTGGTTTGATGATTGCACTTGCATTGGCGATTGGAGGTGAACCAACAGAAGCTGGAATGGCAATTCCACCAGGAAGCCTATGGCAGAAAATTTTAGATGTTGGTGTTGTCGCATTTACCTTGATGATTCCTGTTCTTGCGGGTTATATCGCTTATGCTATTGCTGATCGTCCTGGTTTTGCTCCAGGGTTAATTGGTGGTTGGATTGCCAATAATGGTTCATTTTATGGTGCTGAAGCAGGCACTGGCTTTATTGGTGCGATTATCGCGGGTCTGTTAGTCGGTTATTTTGTTAAGTGGTTAGTGAGCTTTAATTATCACAAGTATATTCAACCACTTGTTCCTATTATGATTGCGCCGATTGTCGGTACGCTATTTATCTCTAGTCTGTTTATCTTTGTGATTGGTGCGCCGATTTCGAGTCTAATGGACAGCTTGAATGCGATGTTAACAAGCTTAAGTACAGGTAACGTTGTTTTATTAGGTATTGTACTTGGTGGCATGGCTGGTTTCGATATGGGAGGACCATTTAATAAGGTAGCTTTCCTTTTCTCTGTCGGAATGATTGCTAATGGTCAAACTCAATTTATGGGTGCGATGGCGTGTGCAATTCCTGTGGCGCCTCTAGGCATGGGGTTAGCGACAATTTTAGGTCGTAAATTAGGCCTATTTGAAGAATCAGAACTTGAAGCAGGTAAAGCAGCTGGCGCAATGGGTTTAGTGGGGATCTCCGAAGGTGCGATTCCATTTGCAGCTCAAGATCCAATGTCAGTGATACCGGCTAACGTACTGGGCTCAATGGTTGCTGCTGTTTTAGCATTCTCATTTGGTGTTACAAATAGTGTTGCTCATGGTGGGCCGGTTGTTGCGTTACTTGGTGCAATGAACTTCCCATTACTTGCATTATTATCAATGGCTGCGGGTACTGTGGTGACAGCGGTTGTTTGTATTACTTTGAAAAAAATGCGTAAGAGTCGTGCTTCAGTAGAAATGGCATAACTTGTTATAAAATTAAAGTAAGAAATTATAAAGCTTAACGTTATCTATCTGGTCTTGGATCTAAATATGATACGTTAAGCTTTTTTTGTGTAAGTTAATGATCCAAATGAAAAGTGTATATATGCCTCATACTTGAAGCTGCTAGGTCGGTGGTGTCGCTCGTTAACCCCAATCATATAGAACACCTAGACTCCTAGGTCCTCACTTGCTTGCCGCCTATTACAACTCCAACTACTTTGGGTATAGATCAATAAATCTATTATGTGAATCTTGTATGATACCGTTTCAAATGAAGTTGCGGCTATAATGGCTTTTTTTTGCTTGCAACTTATTAATGGTTCTTGATTATTTCGGTCTATAATTGGAATAATCCAAGACAATCGTATTTTCTACAGAGGTAAATTTGAAAAGCTTATTTGAACAAACCCAACTTGGTGCAATGAAACTGAAGAATCGTTTTATTCGTAGTGCAACATGGGAAAATATGACAACAGAAGATGGTCATATGACGGATAAACTTTATAAAATTTATGAAGAGTTAGCGCAAGGAGAGGTTGGTTTAATTATTACTGGCTATGCGAATATTGTGGAAGAAGAACAGCCTAATCCCGGAATGATGGGCATTTATAATGATAGTTTTATTGAAGATTATAAAAAGCTAACTGATCTTGTTCATCAATATGATTCTAATATTGTTATGCAACTTGCTTACGGTGGCACAAAAACAACACATAATGTTGGTGAGCGTATTATATTTGCCCCGAGTGAGATACCTGAAAAAGGAACGGGTACTCAAGGCAAAGCGATGACCAAAGATGAGATCGATTATATCGTCAATGGATTTGCAGAAGCGGCGGGTCGTGCAAAACAAGCAGGGTTTGATGGCGTAGAACTTCATGGCGCTCATACGTATCTTATTAATCAGTTTTTAAGTCCTTATTATAATCGTCGCGAAGATGAATACGGTGGTAGTCTTGAAAACCGTATGCGCTTTTTAGTTGAAACCTTTAACGCGACTCGTGATGTTGTCGGCGCTGATTTCCCAATTTTAGTAAAACTTACAGCGACAGAGTTTTTTGATGGCGGATTAACTTTTGCTGAGACGCGTGTAATTTGTCAAAAATTAGAGCAACTTGGTGCAGATGGTATTGAGATCTCAGGTAATATTCACGGTAAAGCAAAAGCGATGACCGGTGAAATGTATGATGGCTTCCAACTTCGTGAACAAGGTTATTTTGTAGAGTATGGTCGTGAAATTAGCGATCTGGTGGATGTTCCGATTATTACCGTCGGTGGTCTATCAAATATTGAAATCATTGAAGAGATCGCAAATACCACCAATATTCAATACTTCGCTCTTGCTCGACCACTAATGTCTGAGCCAAAGCTAATTAAGCGCTGGAAAGAGGGAGATAGAGAGTCAGGGCTTTGTGAGCATTGCTCTAAATGTCGTACTCGCCGCGGCAACTTCTGTGTTATTCATAATAAACGCCGTAGTGCTCGTCAACAAAACGCTGAAAAGTAATATCTGATAACTAAAAAGGCTTACTTTGTATTTATACTCAAATATATATATACCCTTCTTACTTGAAGTTGCTAGGTTGTTGGCGATATTCATTCGCCCCAATCATATAGAAAACCTAGATTCATGGGGCCTCATTCACTTGCCGCCTACTAGCAACTCCAATTACTTTGGGTATAAGATGCAAAGTGAGTCTTTTTTGATTGGGATTTGAGAGATAAATTAAGCGAAACCTGAAAATTTTGAGTTTAATCAAATCGAGTCATATCTGGCATCACACCTAACATCTTGGTTGACCCTAAATTAAATGTCTCGAGTTGAGCTCTTGGGGTTTCTTTAGATTTAATTGAACTGGTATGCATCGACTCATCTTCTGTACTGACAGCATATAGTTGCCCAGAAAAAGGGATCGAGAGGTCATAATTTTCAAACCAGATTGCCATGGCATCGGTTAATTTTTTATCTGATTTATCTACATGAGCAGCATAAGAGGCGGGGTTAGCAAAAAGCCTCAAATCATGTACGAGATTTTTAACTTTTTTATCAGGAAATACCGCCGCCATTAGAATTCCAGGTATTTTATCAAACCAAAGATCGCAAACTGTTTGGAATGTCTCACCTAAAGCTTGCTGTTGTCCCTCTTTAATATAGCGTTGAGTCAAGCCAAATAAAGCTGGGCCATTTTGGTTTCCGCCATCTTCTCGAATAAAACCAGCAGATCCTACCATAAATGTATGATTAATCGATTTGATCTGTTTACTCGTCGCAATAGTTTGTTGATCCCATCCACCGTAGACAGAGAATTGATCGGGATTGGACTCTGTACTGCTATAACAATTAAGTAATGCTTCACAAGCCAGTAATTGTTGGTAAATAGTTGTAAAAGAGGAGTTATCTCGGATCCAAATGACTTGCCAATATAGATCAGGTTCTATTTTGTCGACAAAAGAGAAGATAGCTTTAATGTTTGGCGTACTTTGATAAAGCGTTTCACTGTAATTTTGAAATGCGATTTTATAGTCATCTAATTTATCGGTTTTAATTCGTCGTTGACCATAAAGAATAACCGGTATCATACTACGACTATTTTGTTGTTTAAATTCGATTACTTGCATCTTCTATTATTACCTTAAAATTGAATAATACGCTGTGGGCCATCACCTTGTCGATGTAATTGATCGTCAGGATTTAATAGTTGACAATTTATCATACTCAAACAACCACAACCAATACACCCCGTTAAATTATCTTTTAATGATTGCACCTGAGCTAACTTCTTATCGAGATCATTTTGCCATTTTTTAGCAACTCTCTCCCAGTCTGCTTTTGTGGCTGGTTTATTCATTGGAAGCGAGCTTAATTCGTCACTGATCTCTTCAAGGGTAAATCCAATATTTTGTGCCACTTGAATCAAAGCTATACGACGTAACATTGATAGATGATAGCGGCGTTGATTACCACTGGTTCTAATTGCCGTAATTAAGTTTTTCGTTTCATAGAATCGTAATGCGGAAGAGGCGACACCACTACGCTCAGATAGCTGGCCAATAGTAATAAAGTTTTTATCTGACATTAAGCAATAATCTGAAATATTAAGGTTATTGTAGTTTATCGTAAAGAGAGGGGATAGGTGAGACTTTCTAGTCACTGTTTGCTTTATTCTATTATCAAACTAAATAGAAAAAGCAGCTCTAGCAAGCGGGCTAGAACTGCTTTAATCGATGAGTGATTAAATTTTAATGCTTAAACACTCAGTCATTGTTACTTGAAATTAGACATTTTCTTTTTGTGCAGCCGCTTTTTCTTCTGGTGTTCGGTAATCGAAGAAGAAAATTAGCGCCATAGGTACAATAAATGCCACTGCAATCGCTGTTGCATAAACCCACATTGGATTAAATACCGGAATAGTTAGCAATGAAGTAAAGGCAAAGGCTTTTGTTGTCACACCATTATAGTGAGAACCAAGCGTTGCAATTACAAGACCACCCGCCACACAACCAGGTAACATGCGTGAATAAACACGTTTAAAGCGTAAATGGATACCATATAGAGATGGCTCAGAGATACCACCAAATAGACCCGCAGCCAATGCACCCACAGAGGTTTGACGCATCATTTTGTCTTTTTCACGGATAGAAATCAGTAATACACCTGCAGTTGCACCAAAACATGCAAAGTTCCAAACACCCATTGGACCTTGAATGAAGTCATAACCTAGCGTTTGGATATTAACCAGCATTAATGCATTTAACGGCCAATGTAGACCAAGGGGTACTAGGAATGGGTAAAGTAGTGGAATTAATAGCGCGAATACGAATGGCGCATTAGTATTTAACCAAGCTAAACCTGTACCTAAATCTGTACCGATCCAAACACCTAAAGGACCGATTAAAAATGCCGTTAATGGAATCATGATCACTAACGATAAGAAAGGAACAAAAACCATTTGTACATTTTCAGGGAAGATTTTCTTCAAGAAGCGATAAACAACTGCCAATACCGCTACCATGATTAACGGTACAAATACTTGACCAGAATAATCATTTAACTGCATTGGTAAACCAAAGATATGTGCAACATGAGAAGTAATTCCTAGTGTTGTATCTTTGATTGCCGTCGTTGAAGCCATTGACGTTAACTTTTGGAAGTCAGGTGTCATTAGGGCACCCATAATTGCAGCACCTAACCAAGGGTCAACCTTCAGTTTTTTAGAGGCGTTATATGCAATCATGATAGGGAGGAAATAAAAGACGGTGTGCCACATTGAATCAACAAAAACCCAACCAGCAGACTTAGCACCACGGAAATCGACGACATGTAATGCATCTAATACCGCAGCCATGGCGATAATTAGCGATGCACCTAATAAAATACCAAGAATGGGACGAAAAGAGTCAGAAAGGTATTCAAAGAAACCATCAACCCAAGCAATTTTACCACGAACGCCATTTGAGCGAAGTTCTGCTTTAAGATCATCGTTTGAAGATTCATCTTTTTCAGTAGATTCACTTTCAGCACTTTCAGCACTTTCACCTTTCATTTCAGGAAGATCGTTGATTTGTGCCATCATCGATTGTACAGCACCACCAATGACGATCTGGAAACGATCGCCACTTTGTGGAACAGCGCCCATTACTTCAGGAATAGCATCGATTGCAGCTTTATCCGCATTTTCGCCATTGTGTAGCTCAAAACGGAGACGAGTCGCACAGCAAGTCATAAATTTAATATTACTTGCACCACCCAGACCCTCAAGAATTCTTTGAGGAGCAGACTGTTTATTTTTAGACATTTTATTTTAAACCTTTGATTTAAAAGCACCAGTATATTTATGGTGAGTTACTATTTGTATTAAAATGTTGTCATTAAATAAATACAGATAATAACTAGTTTGATGTTATAAATGAGAGCTAGAATATTTACTAGGTCATTATTAACAATTTATATCTAATGAATTTAATTAGATATATTTGCGGCGAATTTTACCATGTTGTCGAAAAGTAAATACTACTTAAATGACAATCATAGATTTCAAAAGAAGAGTGTAATTATTGAACTTTAATTAGGGGTTTTATTATAAATGAGCTGCTAATGTTAAAACTTATTAGGTAAGTTTATTTCTGATTTAAATTGTCTTTAAATTACGTTTTGATTTCTAATGGGTAGTGTTGATTTCTAATAGAGGGGGTATTTCGTAATTTATTCGTTTTATACCTAAAATAATTGGCGTTGCTAGTCGGCGGCAAGTGAATGAGGTCCCATGAGTATAGGTATACTATATAATTGGGGCGAAGGAGCGATGCCAACAACCTAGTGACTTCAAGTATTAAGGGGGTATACCTTAAAAAGTGATTGAGCGTAGCATGTGTGAAGTAAGTGGTGTTGCTCTTCAAGGATTGTTGAAGAAGAAAAACGCTTATTATTAGTTGACGAAAAAGCAGGTTAGACCTATATTGAAGTTAAATTTCCATAAGTTGAGCTACTAATGACAACAGCAGAAAATCCATTTAATCCAAGCCTTTGGGTTAAAGTACCAAACTTTGATTTTGAAGATATTACCTACCATCGTCATAAAGATCACGGCATCGTTCGTATCGCATTTGATCGTCCTGATTGTTTGAATGCATTTAGACCAAAAACAGTGGATGAACTTTACACCGCCCTTGATCATGCACGTCAATGGTCTGATGTTGGTAGTGTCTTAATTACTGGGAATGGTCCATCGAAGAAAGGTCAATGGTCTTTCTCATCAGGTGGTGATCAGCGAATTCGTGGTAAAGATGGTTATAAGTATGAGGGTGAAGAAGCGGGAACGGCGGATGTAGCTCGTATGGGACGCCTCCATATTCTTGAAGTTCAGCGTTTAATTCGTTTTATGCCTAAAGTGGTTATCGCCGTTGTGCCTGGTTGGGCAGTTGGTGGTGGTCATAGCTTACATGTTGTCTGTGATTTAACGTTAGCGTCTAAAGAGCATGCAGTATTTAAACAGACCGATCCGGATGTTGCCTCATTTGATTCGGGTTACGGTTCAGCCTATTTAGCGAAGATGATTGGTCAGAAACGTGCTCGAGAAATATTCTTCTGTGGTTTTAACTACTCAGCTGAAGAAGCGTTTGATATGGGAATGGTGAATAGAGCGATCCCTCATGCTGATTTAGAAACTGAAGCGATTCGCTGGGCAGCTGAAATTAACAGTAAGTCTCCAACGGCAATCCGTATGCTGAAATATGGTTTTAACTTGCCAGATGATGGTTTAGTTGGACAACAGCTGTTTGCTGGTGAAGCGACTCGTTTAGCTTACGGCACAGAAGAAGCACAAGAGGGACGTGATGCCTTCTTAGAAAAACGCGAAAGAGATTTTACTAAATTCCCTTGGCATTATTAACGGTTTAAATTAATTGTTAATAACGCAAAAACATTGAAAAAACACCCTCTTGATATATAAAAGATAATCAAGAGGGTGGTTAATCTTTGTTGCTGACTTTTTATTTAAAGCTCAACAAGCACATCAGACATTGGAAGACGGGCTTTCGGTAGTCCGAAGTTATAATCCTCTTTATCTTTGTGATAACCCATTGCTAATGCAACTTCACAAACATGCCCATCTAATTCCTTCTCAAACTCTTTTGAAATTAATTCGCTATCGACACCTTCCATTGGGGTAGAATCAATATTTAATCTAGCAAGTACGTGCAATGTATTTCCTAACGCTAAATAAGTTTGAGCTTTAGTCCAATGACCGTTAAAGCCTTTTTCATCAGTATTTAACTCTGCAAAGCTGTATGCACCTTCGATAAACCCATCATACCTTTCTGCTGGCAAATGGCCTGAGCTGACTTCTATATCAGCACGATGCTTATATTTTTCTTTTGTAAATAAAGGATCGTAAGCAAATAAGATAATATGAGAAGCTTCTGTCGCATGACGTTGGTTAAACTGAAATTTATTCGCAAATGTAGAGCTAAAACGCGCTTTAGCTTCTTCACTCCCTAACAAAATAAATTTCCATGGTTGGCAATTGATTGAAGAGGCTGAAAGTCGAATTGCTTCTTTAATTATTTCAATTATTTCAATTGGGATCTTTTTACTATCATCATAATGTTTCGTGGTGTAGCGATGGTTAAGGTCGGTTAGAATCTGATTATTCATCGTTATATTCTTTATTCAGTTTAATCAATAGACACGTATTAAATATAATAGCCAAGAATTTTAAAAATAAAAGATAACACCTGATTATAATTATCAATTTATATTGATAATTTTTTGTTATCATTAGCATCATGTATTATTATTTCTCTTTATTTTTATCACTGACTATACTTCTTTCATCAAGTTTAGGTATCTACTTATCCGTTACTTATAAATAAAGAGAAGTATTATGAAAATGAATCACATTGGAATCATGGTTCCAGATATGGTTAAAGCTGTTGAGTTTTATACTAAAGCATTAGGTTTATCGGTTGTTATGGATAATACGCCAGTGACAGAAGAGCGTGAAACTGCGATTGGTCGTATGTGTATTGCTGTTTTTGGTGAAGGATTTAAAGGTTTTAATATCGCTCATCTATTAACAACCGATGGAATTGGTTTTGAACTTTTTGAGATGAAAGATCATCAAGATCGCCATAACGTAGACTTTTCACGTATCGGTTTATTCCATTTCTGTCTACAAACTGATGACTTTGAAGGCGCGATTGCTCGTACTGAACAATATGGTGGTAAAGTTCGTATGGATATTATGCGTTACCATCCAGAAGATGATAATAAGCCTGCAAAAATGGTTTACCTAGAAGACCCGTTTGGTAACCTATTTGAGTTATACTCTCACCCATATGCTGAGACTTATGCATCTGATTATTCATAATCATAAAATACCTCTATTTTATCTAGCATAATAAATTAAACCGTTACCTCCAATTTAATAATGAGGTAACGGTTTTTTATTATCACAATGTCTCTCCCGATAATCTACATATTTATATCCTCTATTTTTCTTCTAATTTTTAGCTTCTTATTTTCACTGATAATTTAAGATGTTAGTTATTTTCAATTATTTTTAGCTATCAAGTCATATTTTCTCTATCAATGTAAAAATTGATCTAAAACAAGTTTTCCTTCCGTATGTGGAAACCCACAATTGAGTAACTTTTACTGCTGGTTAGAATACCTCCAATGAGTTAATTGAACGCATTAAGACTAAGTTCATTCAATTACGATGCACAAGCTACGTTGCAGAATCAAAAGTGAGTTAACCGATGGATATCACCAAAAGAAAGCTACTAGGTACAATAGGCACGCTCAGTGCAGGTGCCGCCTTAATCCCGATCGCTGGGGCAAGCACACTCTCCAAACAGAAAGTCACGGAATATAATGACATTGCAAAAAAGGGTGATTCAAGTAAACGTTACTCAATGGTGATCGATCTTCGCCGTTGTGTTGGCTGTCAGGCTTGTACTGTCGCTTGCACTATCGAGAATCAACCGCCTCTAGGGCAATTCCGTACTACGGTTAATCAGTATGAAGTTTCAGATAACGATAACCTTGATGCGCCTGCTGCTTTCTTTATGATGCCTCGTCTATGTAACCATTGTGAAACGCCAGCGTGTTTACCGGTATGTCCTACAGGTGCAACCTATCAACGTGATGATGGCATTGTGGTTGTAAATAACGAATGGTGTGTTGGTTGTGGTTATTGTGTTCAAGCTTGTCCTTATGAAGCACGTTTTATCAATCATGAAACCAATACGGCGGATAAATGTACGTTCTGTGCTCATCGATTAGATGCGGGTCTTTTGCCTGCTTGTGTTGAAACGTGTGTGGGTGGCGCTCGTGTGATTGGTGATCTTAACGATCCTAATAGCGAAATTAACCGTCTATTAAAAGAAAACCACAGTGATATTAAAGTGCTGCAACCTGATGCTGGTACTGCACCACGAGTTTTTTATATCGGTATGACTAAAACGTTTCAAGATAAATTATTGGCAGAACCAGGCGTACGAAGCCTAATGAATGCATCTGGAGAGGAGATCCACAATGATCATTAAAGAGATATTCACACCAAGCTTTGATGTCTCATGGTTACCGTGGGCGGTTCAATACTTCTTCATGATTGGTCTTGCTTACAGTGCAGGATTTATTGCCACGATGACTATTTTTTCAAACCTGGATGAGAAATACCGTCAACGAATTTTGTTACTCTCAGGGTTATTAATGATCAGTGCGGGTCTTGTCGGTCCTATCTCTCTACTCGGTGACCTGCACCAACCAGCACGAGCTTGGCATTTCTATATGCAAACTCGAACTTCATCTTGGATGTGGTATGGCGCTTATCTTCTGCCGTTATTTAATATCGCGATTATCCTATTTGGTTGGATGACACTCCGCCCTACACTAAAGAACAATGCTAATAACAGTGATTTAGTTGGAAAAACTTGTCAATTATTATTGGTCGGTAACTGGTCGTCTAATAAATACCTGAAAAAAATTGCGATAATTTCAACCATTTTTGGTTTGGCGATTGCAACCTATACCGGTATGGAAGTGATGTCAGCGAAGGCAAGAGCATTATGGGATACTCCAATGTTGCCATTTATGATGTTAACCACCGCAATGGTTGCAGCTTATGGCGTGTTACTGATATTAAATCGGGTACTTAAAGGTAATGAAGTTGAAGTCAATCGTATTCTCTTAAGTGGGATACGTATGTCATTAACTCTATTTATTTTGACGATTTTGATTTGGACACTAATGGACAGCCGTTCGATTGAGCAAGCCAAGTCTCTGTTTTCATTTAGTCAAACATGGCAACTCTCTGCATTTTGGGTCGTATCGACGGTCATTGTGTTAAATATTCTATTGCTTTTCCGTACTGGAAGTCAGGGTGTTATTTCAATCATCACAGCGTTAATTGCGATTCATTTGAACTGGGGTTTACGTTGGTTAATCTTAATGCAAGCGCAAACTGTGCCTAAATATGGTGCAGGAACCTATATCTACAATATCTCTTGGGGACCAGAAGGGATACTCGGTATTGTAGGAACATTTGGTTTGTGGTTCGCTATTATCTTAATTTTCTCTGAATTCGTTCGCAAAAATTCAAACATTTAATGAGGCTGTAAAAAATGGACAATAATAAAAGACGTTTTTTAAAAGGTGCAGCCGCCGCTGGTGGTGCAGGTCTATTTGTTGCTGGCTATAGCGATAGTATCAAACATATTGCAAATGGCGTGACAAAAGGGACATCAGGTGAAGTCACCAAAAATGCAATCTACGGCAATGCATTAGATGTTGAATATAAAGTTGATCTTAAAGATGGCAACATTACTGCGAATGAAAAACAGCGCGTAGCGAACACCATGTGTTTGGGCTGTTGGAGTAAGTGTGGTGTCCGTGCAAAAATTGATAATGAAACCGATGAGATCTTAAGAATCACCGGTAACCCTTATCATCCATTATCAGGAACAGAAGGGAGTACGCTAAAGTTTGACACTCCGATCAAAGATGCATTTGTCTCGTTAAGTGGCTATCAAGAAGCGGGATTACAAGGTCGTTCAACGGCTTGTGCTCGTGGTAATGCGATGCTTGAGAATTTAACCAGCAAACATCGTGTCACTGAATGTTTAAAGCGTGTTGGCCCTCGTGGTAGTGGTAAATGGCAAGTGATTAGCTTTGAACAGTTAGTTTCTGAAACCGTTAATGGTGGTGATCTATTTGGTGAAGGTCATGTGGAAGGATTAAAAGATATCCGTGATACCAAAACACGCCTTGATCCTAATAACCCTGAATATGGACCAAAGTCAAACCAGCTTCTTGTCACCGATGCCAGTGATGATGGTCGTGAAGTGTTCACTAAACGCTTTACTTTTAATAGCTTTGGTTCACGTAATTGGGGTAACCACGGTTCTTATTGTGGCTTTAGTTATCGTGCCGGTAGTGGTGCGGTGATGGATGATCTAAAAAAATACGCGCATGTAAAACCTGACTGGTCGAACAGTAAGTTTCTGCTGTTTATTGGAACATCTCCACAACAGTCTGGTAATCCATTTAAGCGTTCAGCTCGTGAATTAGCTAATGCGCGTGTAGAAAATGGTAAAGACTTTTCTTATGCTGTGGTTTCTCCGATGTTACCGAATACATCAAATATGCCATGCGCACCCAAAAACCGTTGGATTCCGATTAAGCCAGCAACGGATTCAGCATTAGCAATGGCGATGATCCAATGGATTATTGAAAATGAGCGTTATGCTGACGATTTCTTAACTGCGCCTAACTTTGGTGCTGCTAAGGCCGCAGGCTATAACAGTCATAACAATGCTAGCCATTTAGTGTTTAGTGATACAAAACACCCTAAATATGGCAAGTTAGTCAAAGCGAGCGATATTGGTCTTCCTATCGCAGGTAAGCCAAATAGTCCAAGTGATGATTTTGTTGTTTTAGATGCGAAAAGTGGTGTCATCACTAAAGCCAATGACAGTCAAAAAGCGCAACTCTTTGTTGATTCTGAATTAGAGACAACAAAAGGAAAAGTGGCGGTTAAATCAAGCATGGCATTACTAAAAGCTTCTGCATTTGCCAACAGCTTGCAAGATTATAGCGAGGCGTGTTCTGTGCCTGTTGACGAGATTATTCGTTTAGCTACGGAGTTTACTTCACATGGCAAACAAGCCGCAGTGATCTCTCATGGTGGCACAATGAGTACCAACGGTTTTGATACGGCTTGGTCGATCATGATGTTGAATGTCCTTATCGGTAATCTTAATAGTAAAGGCGGTGCATTAGCGAGCGGTGGTCAATACCCAGCATTCGGTGCCGGCCCGCGTTATAACTTAAAGAAATTTAAAGGAATGGTGAAGCCAAGCGGGGTTTTCCTTTCCCGTTCTAAATTCCCGTATGAGAAAACATCAGAATTTAAACGTAAGGAAGCAGCAGGAGAGAATCCATACCCAGCTCAACAGCCATGGTTCCCTATTTCGCCACCAGTTACGACCGAGCATTTAACTGCGGCTTTAAATGGTTATCCATATAAAGTTAAAGCGTGGATCAGTCATATGACCAATCCAATCTATGGTATGCCGGGTTTAAGAACGGCGTTAGAAGATAAATTACGTGACCCTAAAGTGTTGCCGCTGTTTATTAGTGTTGATGCCTTCATTAATGAAACCAATGCATTCTCAGATTATATTGTGCCTGATACCTTAACGTATGAGTCATGGGGGTGGACCAGTGCTTGGCATGATGTTCCGACAAAAACCTCAACCGGACGTTGGCCTGTGGTTAAACCTCGTGTGGTACCAAATGCTGAGAAAGATACAGTGTGTATGGAGAGTTATATTATTGCTATCTCTCGTGCAATGGGGCTGCCAGGTTTTGGCGAAGATGCAATTAAAGGGCATGACGGTAAGAGTTACCCTTTAACTAAGTCGTATCACTTTTCGCTTTATGGTGGAGCGAATGTTGCTTATCAAAAAGGTAAGCCAGTTCCCCACATTGATAGTGATGATCTTAATTGGTCTGGGGTTGAACGTATTCTTCCTGAACTGACTTCGACCTTAACGGCAGAAGAGGCAGGAAAAGTCGCGTATCTTTATGCCCGTGGTGGTCGATTCCAAGATGCCGATGAAGGTCGTAAACCCAACGGTGATCCAAGTAAAATGTGGATGAAACCGATGATGATCTGGAATCCAACTATTGGTAGCCGTAAAAATAGTATTACGGGCGAATACTTTGGTGGCGTGCCGAGTTATGCGCCAAGTCGTTTAGCGGATGGCACGGAATTAACTGACGCGTTTAAAGAGTTTCCGTTACGGATCTCTAGCTACAAATCCCATACTATGAGCTCAATGAGTATTGGCTCTGACCGCCTACGTCAGGTTCACAGTAATAATCCGGTACGTATTAATGAACAGACTGCAAAACGGTTAGGGATTACGACTGGAGATAAAGTTGAGATCTCAACGCCAAACGGTTCACGTTTTGCTTTAGTTGAAGCGGTGGCTGGGGTACATGAAGATTGTTTAGCGATTGAGCATGGGTTTGGCCACAAAGAGCTGGGTGCCAGTGATGTTCAAATTGGTGATAAAGTGATCAAAGCGAATCCACTTATTCAAGTTGGTATCAACATGAATGATCTGTCGGTTTTAGATACCAGCCGCAAAGGACGTTATCCATTAATCGATGCAACGCTAGGTTCAGCAGCACGTCAGGGATTACCGGCTAAAATTCGTAAAGTGAGTTAATCTCTGCTTGATGTTTTTTCACTATACCTAAAATAATTGGAGTTGCTAGTAGGAGAACAGACTTAGCAAACAACCTAGCAACTTCAAATATGAAGGAGATAACTAAAGTAATTTAAGTTGTTCGTCAATAATAAGTCAAGTAAGTCCTTATGAGTAAAAGTACACCAATATGGTTGTGATGAATCATATTGGTGTTGATAGATTCGTCTCTTTACCTGTATTAATGCGAATCTATCAACACTGATTATTTTATAAAATAAGTTATCTGCTTTGAAAAATATTGACTATAATTGTTTTAGATATATTTCTTAGTGGAGGTCTTGATGGATATTAGTCATGTCAAAAAAGGGCTCGTTGTAGAATGTGATCAAGGGGTAGGTACTATTATGTCCATTGATTATGAGTTAGAGATGGTATTACTATCAAAACAAGAGTCGTCAAAAGATAATAACAGTAATAGTCAAATAACAGTTGCATTTGATGAAATTCAAGAAGACTCGCAATCACACCCTGGTTGTGAAGAATATTATTAGCCCTTTCTTCGTATACCTAGCAACTATGAAGGGTATATGTATTAATCAATGCTGATGAGTAGTATCAACTTTGATAATTTATTCATCAGCTATCATTTCCCCTATTCATCACTTTTATTGATCCCAATATGACCAAGAAGATTTCAATGACAATACGCACTTAATGTTATCTTGTCGGGTACAAGTACAGATGAGTCTGAGTTTTCTGCTTTTAATTACTGATGTTGAATTTATTGTAATATAGATATAATCACATTAAGTTATTCTAAATATACGGATTTAAATGTTATCTTTAAAGCAATAAAAATAGCTATCTTAATGAAAAGTAAAGGACTCATTGATGCAGGTTTTAATTAATGATTTAACGGTCAATACGTTTACGAGCCGATTAAATATTTCAAACTGGACGATTCATTCAGGACAATCTTGGGGTGTGTTCACGACAGGTGGTGATATCGGCTCTGCATTGGGTGCGCTGTTGTGCCAAGAATTAACGATAGATAAAGGAACATTAAGTCTATCAGGAGGCAAAGTGGCACAAGTCTCTCTGGTTGAACAACAACGATTGTTAGATCAAGAACTAGCAAAAGATGATACAGATTTTTTAGATCGGATAGATAATGGCACGACGGTTTATTCTCTGATTTTCGAACAGAGCCAAGATAAGTTACTGACAAACCAATTAATTAATGATCTGGATCTTAAATATTTATCTAACAGTGGATTTCGAGTACTTTCTACCGGGGAAACACGTCGTGTGATGTTAGCAAGAGCATTAGCGGCTAAACCTGATTTACTGGTTTTAGACAATCCATTTACAGGGTTAGATATTGCTCATCGTCAATCTCTTGCTGATTACTTAGAAACACTCTCTCAGTCAATCCAGATGATCGTTGTTTTCAATCGCGAAGAAGATATCCCTGACTGGATTAAACAGATAGCCTTGTTTAACCATGGTCAATTTGATTCGGTTATGGATAGTCAAACATGGCAACAACACCCTGCAATTAATCAAATTAAAGCGCAATCTAAACAACAGAGTGAGGAGATGATGACTTTGATACGTCGTCATCAACATCAAGTTTCCTTCCAAAACCCTATCTTTGAGCTTAAAGAGGGGAAAGTCGAATACACAGACAAAACAATTTTTTCTGGTGTTAATTGGCGAATCAATAAGGGAGAACATTGGCAGGTCAAGGGGCCAAATGGTTGTGGAAAAAGTACCTTGTTAGGGCTGATCTTTGGTGACCATCCACAATGTTATTCTAATGATATTCACATACTCGGCAATAAACGGGGTTCTGGCGAAACCATTTGGGACATAAAGAAAAATATCGGCATGGTGTCATCGGCACTTCATTTACAATATCGTGTGAGTTGCAGTGCGTTAGATGTGATTTTATCGGGTTTTTATGACTCGATTGGTCTCTACCATCATTCAAGCAAGAAAGAGCGACAAATTGCGCAAGAGTGGTTGAGTATCCTTCATATGGATCAATATGTTAAAACACCCTTTAAGCAGTTAGAGTATGGACAGCAACGGTTACTCTTAATTGCCAGAGCGATTGTCAAACAACCGGCGATATTAATTCTAGATGAACCTTATCAAGGCTTAGATTATTTAGGACGACGTTTAGTTAAAAATACTCTAGAGCTCATCGCTAAAGAAAATTTAAGTCAATTGCTTTACGTTTCACATTATGAGGATGATAAATTAGAGAGCATAAAAAATGAGTTGATTTTTACTTTTGATCAGCAACAACAGTACTATGTTGCTGAGTGTAAGTAACTGATTGTATTCTTTAAATAGACCTAATCCTCTTCAATTTCCTGATAACTGAATTGATAATAAGAATAATAGTGAATGGTTTCTAGGGTAACTTCAACGGGAAAGTGGAAACCATTGAAAATAATTGATCTCAGTACTGATAATATTTAATTTAAGTGACTTCTTCAATAAAAACAATGGCTTTAATTTTAATGTAATCCTACTTTAAATCTTCATTAATATTATTAAATATTATGAGTGTTAATATAATCTCGTTTTATTTAATTATTTTCTCATGAATGAATATCTTATGAGTTTATTACAACTGAAGTATTGAGAGGTAATATGGATTCAAATAAACGTCATTTAATTAGTGCGATAACAGCAGGCGCATCGCTTATTCCTATATTGGGAATAAAAACCGCGCATGCATCAACTGTTATTAAAAATAATAATGAAGATAACCGTAAAGGCGAAATAGGAAAACGTTATGCAATGGTTATTGACCTAAGAAAGTGCGTAGGCTGTCAAGCTTGTACAGTTGGTTGTAGTATCGAAAATCAAGCACCGATTGGTCAATTTCGTACAACCGTTAAACAATATGAAGTCACGTTAAGTAATGGTGATAAGAGGACCAAAGAATCTAAAGCCTTCATGCTTCCTCGTCTTTGTAATCATTGTGATAATCCACCTTGTGTTGCGGTTTGTCCTGTTCAAGCAACATTTCAACGTGAAGATGGCATTGTTATGGTTGATAACAGTCGTTGCGTTGCTTGTGCTTATTGTGTTCAGGCATGCCCTTATGATGCACGATTTATTAATGAGGAAACGTTAACAGCTGATAAATGTACCTTTTGTGCCCACCGTTTGAAAGATGGCTTGTTACCTGCTTGTGTTGAAACTTGTGTCGGAGGAGCACGTGTTATTGGCGATATAAAGGATTCAAATAGTAAGGTATCTCAATTACTTCTTAAACATAAAGATGATATTAAAGTTTTAAAACCTGAAGAGAATACGCATCCTCATGTTTTTTACATTGGAATGAATGAGAGATTTACCTCTTATATTGAAGGTAAAGCGGCAATTTATGAGCCTAAAGGAGAGTAATCAATGAATATAACTGAAGTTTTAGTTCAGCCACAACCTGTCGCGTGGCTTCCTTGGGCAGTGCAATACTTTTTCTATATCGGATCTGCTTATGCAGCTGCAATTTTATTTTTTATTGCTTTGATATGTAAAACAAAAGTATCACATTATTTTCGTTCTTCATTAGCGTTAACGCTTGCAATTGGGGCAGTTGTTGGCCCATTAGCGTTAACCGCTGATCTCCATCAACCGGGTAGAGCATGGCATTTTTACACAAATTTGACACCTTGGTCATGGATGTCTATGGGGTCTATTTTCTTACCTATATTTAGTGGACTAGCTGTTGTTACTGCATGGTTATATTTACGTAATGATTTAATGTTATTAAGAAAAAGTGATAATTTTATATCGAGAAAGTTTTCACTTTTATCGTTAGGTCAATGGCAAACATCTTATAAATTATTAGTAATGGTTTCTTTACTAACCTTATTATCAGGTCTCTCTATTGCGCTCTATACTGGTGCCGAAGTTGCTGTCCTTCATTCACGCCCTTTATGGAACCAACCAGCATCACCATTATTATGGTTTGCATCCTCATTTCTTGTAGCGATTGGCTTTAGTTTGATCATTTATTTAATGATAGCAAAAGGTAAATTTAAACTATCGTTGACTGATATTTGTATAATTAAAAGAACCATCATCATAAGCTCTTTATCATCGGGTGCTCTATTATCACTATGGGCGACACAAAGCTCTCACCTCTCTTTATATAATAATTCTATGTGGTTAACCTCTCTTTTATGGTTATTCACTATTTTTATTATTTGTACTGTAGTTACGTTGATTTTAATAAATGAAAATTACAAAGTAGTGAGTTTAATTGTTCTTTCTATTCTAACTCTTTTATCTGCTTGGTACATACGTTGGGTAACATTAATTGATGTTCAGCTTATTCCTAAATTTGATGTGGGACTTTACCCTTACCATTTAACAACGGGGAGTGGTGGTATTCTTAGCATTATTGGGATGCTTGGTTTATGGTCTGCATTAGCATTACTTGGATCTGAGTTAATTTCATCAAAATGTAGTACTTCAACTTTTTCACATCATAACCATTAATAAGAGGCTGTCACAATGGATAATAAACGTCGTCAATTTTTGAAATCAGGCCTTGCGGTTGGAGGTGTGGGTGCATTTGCGGCTGGATATGCAGCAACTGCAAATCATTTAGTTGAAGGAGCGATAGAAGGGACATCAGGTAAGAAAACTAAAGATATTCATCATGGAAACTCACTGTCTACTGAATATAAAGTGAATCAGAAGGGAAATTTAATCGCAAATCCAAATCAACGTGTTGCACCTTCAATGTGTTTTGGTTGTTGGTCTTTATGTGGTTTACGTGTTCGTATTGATAATAAAACGGATAATATTTTGCGCATATCAGGTAATCCATATCATCCGCTATCTAACGAGCAGCAGATCCCATTTAAAACGCCTGTTAAAGAAGCTTATCTAGGAATGGTAGGAGAAGCTGGGCTTGATGGTCGTTCAACAGCTTGTGCTCGTGGTAATGGGATGTTGGATATTCAAAATAGTCCATATCGAATTACTCATCCAATGAAACGGGTAGGTAAGCGTGGAGAAGGAAAGTGGCAACAAATTAGTTATGAGCAACTGATTAAAGAAATAGTCGAAGGTGGCGATCTTTTTGGTGAGGGACATGTTGATGGCCTGCGTGCAGTGAGAGATCTTAAGACACCACTTGATGTCAACAATCCAGAATATGGGACAAAAGTAAATCAACTCTTAGTAACTAATGCAGGTAACGAGGGACGAGATGATATTTTAAAGCGATTTGCTTTTAATAGTTATGGTACTCGAAATTTTGGGCACCATGGGTCATATTGTGGTTATGCTTTCCGTGCTGGCAGTGGTGCATTTATGAATGATTTGAAAAAATATGCCCATTTAAAGCCTGATTTTGAAAATACGGAATATATTATTTTTATTGGTATGTCCCCAGCGCAAGCCGGCAATCCATTTAAGCGTCAAGCTCGTCAAGTTGCCAAAGCACGTACTGATGGAAAACTAAAGTATACGATTATCACGCCAAATCTACCTGCTGGTTCATCGAGTTTGGCGGCAGGCGATAGAAATAATTGGATACCGATTAAAGCGGGTACAGATTCGGCTCTGATTTTGGGCATGATTCAATGGATTATCACTAATAAGCGATATAATGAAAAGTTTCTTTCTCAACCAGGCGTTGAGTCTATGAAAAAAGCAGGAACGCCACATTGGTGTAATGCGACTCATCTGGTGATTAGTGATGAATCACATCCTGATAATGGTCGATTTTTACGTGCATCTGATCTTGGTTTGCCTTTTTCTGGGGACGCATTATCAAAGCAAGATCCACACATTATTGTGGATAAAAAAAGCCATGAATTAGGGTTGAGCACGCAGGTTGACCCTGCGGATTTATTTGTGACACGAACAATCTCTATAAAAGGAAGAGATGTTGAAGTGAAGTCATCACTACAACATTTAAAAGAGCAAGCATTTAAATATGATCTTGCTTTTTATAGTCGACAGTGTGGTATTCCAGAAGATGAAATAACGGCATTAGCTAAACGTTTCACCAGTTATGGGACAAAAGCAGTTATTGATACTCACGGTGGCAATATGCACACCAATGGTTTCTATAATTCATTTACGATTTTAATGCTGAATGCACTTATTGGGAACATCAATATGAAAGGTGGCGCGATGGCAAGAGCTGGTGGATATCCAACATCAGGCTCTGGACCTCGTTATAACTTTACTCAATTTAAAGATAAAGTTAAGCCTAAAGGTATTTACCTATCACGTAGTCGATTCCCTTATGAAAAGACCAGTGAATATAAGCGTAAAGTTTCAGCAGGCAAGTCGGCTTATCCAACTCGAGCTCCTTGGTATCCATTTTCTGCACCACTATTAACCGAACATCTATCGGCGGCAATTGATGGTTATCCTTACCGTGCAAAAATTTGGATTAACCATATGGCAAACCCGATTTATGGTATTCCAGGGTTAAAAACATTACTGGAAGATAAATTAAAAGATCCAAAACAGCTTGGCTTGATAGTTTCAATTGATGCCTTTATTAATGAAACAACGACGTTATCTGATTACATTGTGCCTGATACCGTAACTTATGAAAGCTGGGGAACGACAGTACCTTGGCATGATGTACCGACAAAAACACTGACTTTTCGTTGGCCTATTGTTGAGTCACGAACAGCAAAAACAGCAGATGGACGTTCTATTTGTTTAGAAAACTTTGTCATTGATGTGGCTAAAGAGATGGATCTTGGTGGCTTCGGGGATAATGCTATTCAGGATCATGATGGTCAATGGCACAGTATTCATTGTGCGGAAGATTTTTATTTACGTGCCGCTGCTAATCTTGCATATGTTAAAGGTGGCGTGCCTAGTGTGAACGCTGAAGATATTGCATGGTCTGGTCTAGAACGTTTAATGCCGATGATGCAAAAGACATTAACAGCTGAAGAGATGAGGCGTGTAGCGTTTATTTTTGCACGAGGTGGACGTTTTGAAGATGCGTCAGAGACATATCAAGGGGAATTGATGAAGCATAAATGGGATAGACCCATTGCTATTTGGAATGAAAAGGTAGGGACATCTCGCAATAGTTTATCTGGCGAATATTATTTGGGATGTCCAACTTGGCATCCACAAAAGTTAGCTGATGGAACCCCAATTTCAGAAAAGTATCCAGAAGCAGATTGGCCATTTACATTAACGAACTTTAAATCGAATATTCATAGTGCGGTCTCTAATTTATCACCACGCTTAAATTCAGTGAAAGGTGAAAATCCAGTGTATATTCATCCGGCAGATGCTGAAAAATTTGCTATTAAGACAGGTGATCAGTTTGTTATTGAAACGCCAAGTGCAAGTATGACAGCGAGAGCCATGATATTAGATGGAATTGTACCTGGTACATTAGGTATCGAGCATGGGTTTGGTCATACGGAATTAGGTGAGCGATCTCATTGGATTGATGGTAAACAGCAGCCAGTAAAAAAATTCAGTGGAGAAGGGGTCAATATTAATGATGTAGGTTTAATTGATCCAACCCGAGAAGGTAAAGGTGTGATGTTAGAATGGGTTGTTGGCGCTGCGGCTAGACAAGCTTTGCCAGCAAAAATCTGCAAAGTATAACGTTGTTATTAATAAAAAGGCCGCTGAATAGTGGCCTTTTTGGTTCTGTCGTAAATATTTCAACCTATTGTTTAATTAAGCAGCCTATTAGGATAAAAATAAGAAAACTTATACCCCTCATACTTAAAGCTGCTAGGTTGTTGGCGTCGCTCGTTCACTTGCCGTCTACTAGCAAATCAAATTACTTTGGGTATACACTCGTTTCCCCAACACTAGACAGTATCTTTACTTATGGATCTCATTTGATTTCTGCCTGTTAGCAACGTCCATTATTTTAGGTGTAGTCTAACATTTTTGTAATATAAACATATGATAACCAAACTGATGCGAATATTCTGTACAAAGGCTAACTTCCTTCTCAATATCTTTAAATGCTGCGGACTCCGACATTTCGTTTTCTAGTTCTTTAACTCGTTTTCCTAGTGGCGCATAATAGTTTAACCATGCTTCTTCACTTTGTGGAAAGTGATTGATAACACGGTATCCCGCGACTTCCATCTGTTTAAGTCTTGTTTCTACTTGTTGAATGTCAGGGTATTCACTGTTCCAAAATTCAATAGCAGCTTGACTTGGGCTTGCTGTTTTCCAAACCATATCACTAACCATTAAATAACCATGTTGTTTAATGAATGGTTTCCATAACGATAATGCTTTTTCAATCCCTATTATGTAAGCACTTCCTTCTGCCCATAATAGATCAAAGCTCTCTTTATCGAAGGGTAATTCGGCCATGTTGGCACAGACTGTATTTAAGCGAGATAATGGCGGTTTCTCTTCAGATCCTTGTTTGTGAGAACCTTGTTCTTCAATATCTTGTTCAATAAATCTCTGCTGAAGTCGATCAAGGGCAGATTGCTCATTATCAATTGCGGTAATTTGAGCTGGGGTTGATTCCATTAAAACTTCAGTTGCAAGACCTTTACCACATCCAATCTCTAATAGGTTCGAAGGCGTCGTTGGTAGGGCATTTATCGCTTGGCGAGTATCTTTTTTACTGCCCGGCCCCCAGCGTTCTAGTGTTTCGAAAACTGTCATAAAGTCGTTCATATATATGTCGTGTTCATTCATATTTTTTGATAGCCATTTTAAGTGTAATGCCTCTTTATCGCTGAAACCTTGGGTTGATAACCATTCAAGATGAGCGTCAGGGGCGAGTTGATCTAATTGTTGATGCCAAACTTTAAGGTCACCTTGACCGGCAATTGCCGCAAGTAATTCTCTTGCTTGTTGTTTTTGTTGGATTTCTTGGTCAAGAGCATTGAGGCGATCCTGTATCATTGCTTTGTCTATTTTTGTCTCTAAACACGCTTTACACTCTTTGAGCGTTAACCCACCGAGTTGCAACTGTTGGATTAGACGAATACGTTGAAGATCATTGTCGTTATAGACTCGATATCCATTATCTAAACGTTTACCTGTTATTAATTGAATTTTCTCATAATAGAGGAGCGCTGTTCTTGAAAGTCCAACTTTTTCGGCAAGCTCAGAGATTTTATACATAACAAAGGCCTTAATAAATTTTTCGCTAATCACGGTAATACCCATTGACGATATAGAAGGTTAAACTATAAAGCAGTAGACATGTCAACGTTTGTTTCAATTGAGCTTCAGCATTTAATCGTCAAAATCACAATCTGGAGGGTGGATGATTAATCATTTTGCTCAGTTAAGGTACCATTGGTCGTTCTATTATCTTTAGTTAAACCGAGGAAATTGATGATGAAATGTACTGTATTTATTGCAACCAGTGTCGATGGCTATATTGCGGATAAAGCAGGTAGCGTGGATTGGTTACATACCGCTGGCAATACAGCTGCTGAGATGGGTGATCAGGTCGATATGGGCTGGAATCAACACTTTGCTTCTTTCGATTGTTTAATCATGGGGCGAAAGTGTATGGAGGTGATATCAAATATGAATCTCACACCAGAGCAGTGGCCTTATGGTGATAAAAAAATCATCGTCTTGAGTCGAACGTTAACAGAAGCACCAGAAAATATGCGAGATAAAGTAGAGCTCTATTCAGGTGATATTAATCAATTAGTCAATCAATTGGCGGAGCAGGGGTATCAACACGCTTATATTGATGGCGGCACTACAATTCAACACTTTCTCAATTTACAGCTTATTGATGAGATGATTATCACTCGTGCACCTATTTTATTAGGAGGAGGAATTCCATTGTTCGGTCAGATGGATGTATCGATAAAATTAGAACAGGCTAACTCAATTGTATATCCGAATGATTTTGTGCAGGTGAAATATAAGGTGAGTTATTAAGATGTTATAAATATAGACCTCCAATCGAGCATTCATAATGATACAAGATAGAGGTCACAATTTTTCAGTCGACATTTTTTAGTTGATATTGACTTATTGCAAATTAAACTTTTTCTTTAGATTCTCTACCGCAGACTTAGGTGCAACCTTTTCAAGCGCAACCATACATTGTGCAGATTTTCTATTACCTGTTGTTAAGTAGTTCTCACACACCGCATAAAGATGCTCTGGTGAGCCTGATAATAAATAGGCTTTTTCAAACAAAGGTGTTGAGTTTTTGATATCAATATCTTGTTCCATAATCGCGTACAAATACCAATAATAGCTGTTGGTTTTCGCTAACTCTGCAGCTTTCTTAATCTCTTTTAATCCGTCCGCTTTATTTTTCTCTCTAACTAAAATTAATGACTTTGCATAATGCAGTTTTGCATTATCAGGAACGTGCTTTATCCCTTCATTTATCATCTTTAATGACTGTTGATTATCTTGCAGCACTCGATAGTTCTCAGAGCTGTTGATCCACACATCAGGATTTTTGGCATCCTTGATTTGTAGTTCTTGGTAGATTGGCTCGGCACTTTTAGGGTCATTATGCCAACGATAAATATCAGCCAGTTTAAGCTTAGTAGCGGAGTTACCTTTACCAAATAGCGAAGTAATTAGATTGTTATACTCTTTATCCATGATCGCTTTTTGTTTTGGGATCATTGACATGTAATTTGGCATTAACTCTGAGGTTACCGCAATACGAATTTCTGGCTCAGGATCATTAAACAGAGGCTCAACAACACGAAAACGATAGTCAAAGTTAAAGCCACGAGAACCGATTAACGCCGCCATTCTAATTTCGCTATTTGGCTCTTTAATGGCACGAGCAACAGCAATAAAGCTATTTTTATTCGGAAAACGTTGTAGAGCAGCTAAAGCTTCGGTTCTTTTAGCAACGGTTTCTTGCTTATTTTGCGCAGTATAAGCCAGTTTATCCGCTTCAGTACGTACTTGAGCTGGTGGCTGATGGGCTGTTTTTACCGAGCTTTGTGTTTGATTAGACGGAGGTGTCATTAGGAGTGGAGCATTGGTTGGGCTTGCCGAAGCCATATTCGCATAAGAGAGAAGTAAGGCATTGGCGAGGATTATCGCTTTTTTCATGTTAAGGCATCTCTGAAAAATAGGGGCACTATAAATTTTATCACTGTGAATAAAGAAAAATAGTTGTAGATTTTCTAGTTTTCAACTTTCAAGCAGTAATATCGAATAAAAATTATAGAAATGAGCATAATAAAAGCAAAAACGTGACAATAACTGATCTAGATCAACTGAATGCTCTTCTGTATATAAGTTGATTACAATCCTGAAACGTATAATGATGGCCGATATATTAATGAGTATTACAAATTTATCTGAAATATTAAAAGCAATTAATAATCCAGTTAGAATGGATATTTTACGATGGTTAAAAGATCCAAAAAATAACTTTAATGTATCGGAACAACTTGTTGATGCTGAGATAGAAGATGTATGCGTCAGCATTATTCAAGAAAAATCACAGCTCTCACAATCGACAGTCTCGTCTTACCTTACGATCTTGCAACGCGTAGGTTTAGTGAATTCTAAACGCATCGGCTCTTGGACGTATTATAAAAGAAATGATGAGAATATAGATAGATTTACAGAAGCATTGAGCCAAATTTTGTAGGTTTGGGCTTTCTAAGATAAGCAATATTAATGAGCCTCTAATTCGATCTTTCGAGTTAGAGGCTTTTTTAATCTCTATGGTTTAATCAGTAACTCAAGCTGAGAGAGTGTATCGGCGAGTAGCTCGGAAACAAAACAGATGTAGGGTTGCTGGCTAGTGGCTAATAATCCCTGATAGAAAGCAAGTCCAGCAAGTCGGTGCTCTAAGAAAGAGATGAGAAGCGGGTAACTTGCTGAATTCGAATCTAGATTAGCAGCATTAAAGGTATGGCTAATAAAGAGTAAAATATAGCCAAAATGGTCTAAAGGAAGATGCTTCCTTAAATCTGTCCCCGTTACCGATAAGTTGGCAGGGTTAAAATGGAATTGTTGATATATCTCATTCAACTTATCCCCACCATCAAACTTGGCCATTGGAAATGAAAAATTCCCTTCCAAGTTAGAGACTTGATTACAGACATGCTCAAAAGGCGGAATAAACAGCCCTGAGTGAGCAAACACCATGGTATCGTTAAAAGCTTTTTGACTCTCCTCTAACGATAACGTTAAAGAGTGGCTCTGATTAATATGGTCAATGAGAGCCTGTTCTGGGCTATTTAAGAGCAAGCTCCCCGCCATTTGGCTGAGAGCTTGAATATACTGATAATCAATCATTAGGCTTTATATATCTTCGCTTTAGTATCAAAGAAACATGAGCTCCCGCCCACCATATCCATTAACGGCATGCCCCAAACATCAGGATCAGTACGCATAATTGGATTTAAGTTTACACCTGCTCGGCGGATTTTACTCCCTTTTATACGCTTACCGCTAATATCCATATCGGTTGCGCCATATCCCCAATGGCCATAACCTACGGTAAAGGTAATCACATTTGGAGCGACACCTTGGCGAAGTTTTACGCTACATTTACGCTTACCTTCATGAGTCTCAACAATCACTTCATCACCGCTTTTCAGCCCTAAACGTTGACCATCGTCGTAGTTCATTTCAGCCCAGTTGGTTGGGTTGATTTCACGAATATAGGTATTCGATGCCAAACGTGAATGTGATTGTAATGCCGTTTTACGGGTTAAAATAGTAAATGGCAATTCACGATCTAATGACGATAATGGTGTACCCGATGAGGTTGTTGATGGTTGCCAACCAGCACCACCATTAAACTTCTTACCAGTTTGACTATTAACGTGCTTTGCTAACTTTTCATTATACGTATGTAAAACACCATTATATTGGTGAGTTAACTGATTGCCTTGACGACGATTATCGACCGATTCAAAACGGCCACCACGAGACATAACATATAAAACTTTAGACCACTGATGCGGTTCCAATTTTGTCTTATTAGTTTGGTAATAGCTATCAAGGCCGGTGATACGTAAGTCATCCTCTGACACATCTTTACTACCTTGCCCTTCGAAAGCTAAATTAGCCGTTGCCTTAAGGTAATAGTCACTCATGGTATCTAAAGGCCATAATTTGCCATCTGTGGCTTTAATTGCATTTTTACCAAAGCCCGGCATCTTCAGTTCTTTTGCTACATCGATAAGGAACTGTTCATAGCTCATCGCATAACCATCAGCTGTTTTACCTGTTAATGGCTCAATAACTGGAGAGCGAACCGCGGTGCCTTTTATTAAGGTCGCTTCCATCATTGGGTGATGAACATATTGCTCTAGGTAAGTCAGGTCAGGGATAATATAGTCAGCATACATACTGCTATCACCAACAACGATGTCACTGGCAAGAATTAATGGTACATTCTTTGGGTCTGAAACCGCTTTAATCATCTCATCACGCCCCATTGATGGCGTACTATAAAATGGGGTACACATATGCCACATTAGGATATCGGCTTTATACGGATAACCTTCAATGATAGATGGAATAATCTCAGAGAATACATCTTTAGTGAGTGGGAACCAAGGACGTGGAGCAGGATAAGGATTAATGCCTTTCGCCACTTTATTCTTAAACTCAACAGTATCTTCATACGCCATCTGCTCGCGAGAGATATGAACACCAAAGTCTGCTTTAACTAACCCCGGGATCTCTTTAAGCTGATATTGACCGCTATTGTAGTTTAGACCGCCACCACCAAGGGATGCTCCGCCCGTCCAGTTTAAGTTACCGACCATTAGGTTTAACTGATAAATCGTAAAGCCAGTTGCGTAACCATTTGGATGCTGTGCAATACCTCGGTAAAGTTCAACCGCAACCTTACGACCATGGCTAGTAAATTCGTTAGCAAGGTAAATAATGTCATCAACAGTTACCCCACTGATCTCAGCATACTCTTGTAAACTATGTTTAGAGACAGAGACTTTCATTAATGAGAAAGAAGTGGCAACCTGAAGTCCATTAACGGTACCTTCAAACTCAATTTGAGCTTGATTTACTGTTTCTGCATCAGCTGGCTGACCATGTTGATCGATAACCACATGCTCTTTTCCTTTTATCCCAGCTTCTTTTGCAGTTAGGAATTGACCGTAATTTTTATGGCCTGCCGCAGTAATGATTAAGTGGCTAGCATCGGTATGGTTTAATTCACCTGCTTGCTTAGCCGCAACAGCATTTGGACGGCTTAAGAAATTAGCATTATAACGTGCATTCCCTATGATCCAACGCAACATACCTGAAGCAATTGCACCATCTGTACCTGGTTTAGGCGCAATCCAACGCATATTCTTATCGTTAGTCATCGTTCTTGGTAGAACAGGATCGACAACCGCAATCTTACAACCATTCGCACGAGCTTGGGCTGAGTATTTCCCCATTGTCTGCATTGGGAAGTTAGCTTCACCTGGCGCTGTGCCAAAAAATAGTGCAAATTCAGCTTCACAGAGATCTGATTTCAGGTTGTGTTTTCCTGCGTAGACAGCACCGGTTGCGATATGATGGCTAAGTTCACAAATATTGGTATGTTCAAAGTTATTCACAGTACCAAACGATTGACAAAAACGAGTCTGAAAATCTTTACGAGACTTAACGATACGACCTGCTTGTAATACAAACTTGTTAGTCTCACGTCCTAAGTCATGATTATTGTTATCAATCCACTGGTCGCGTTTGCTATAAAGATCTTTAAAACCTTTAACGACTAAGTTTTGACTGTTCGTATCTGTGGTATCAGCGAAGATCTTTCCACCATGAGCCACCTCTTTAATCAATTGTTCCCAACTGATCTCTGTCCATTCATTGCTACCACGTTTTCCTGCACGCTTCAGTGGTGTCGTTAAGCGATATGGGTCATAAGCCGTTTGTAATCCAGCATTACCACGCGCACATAATGTCCCATTTGTTGTTGCTGTATCTGCGATTGGGGTATCGTTATCAATATACTCAACTAAGGTATTTGGGTGATAGGGATTACCAAATAAACGCTCTAATTTACCCGTTTCTCGGTTAACTTTGGCACGAATACCACACTCACTGTGACACTGTAAGCAAGTACTGTGTTTAATCATATATTCAGCATTAACTTTGTGCTGATTATATTTATTCAGTGTCCATTCAGGAGTATGTGAATCCCCATAAAATTGGTAATTTGCCTTTTCACCACGATCAGAGAAAGATAATGAACGAGCAAAGATATTGCCATATGCAGCCGTACCAGCTCCGATACCAATAGCCGCTGCACCAGTTAAAAATTTACGACGGTCCATTATGCGTTACCTCGATTTAGTTGTGAAAATTTAGATGTTAATTTATCTTTAATCAGGAGAAGTAGAGCGAAAACCCCCACCATAAACAGTAAGCTTGCAGCAGTATAAAAGAACTCTTGATGATCAGGTGTAAAGATTAAGAATCCAGCTTGACTCCGGCTGACACCTTCACCACCGGCAACAAAGAGGTAGCGTAATAGGTAGCCTGAGATGAGCGAAGCAATTAAAGTGACCACACGACTTGATTTTGCTGGGCATTGAGCAATAGGAATCACGGTTGCAATGATAAAAGTAATCAGTGTTAACCATTGCATGCCATTAAAGTGTTGATCCAGTAATGAGAATGAATCTGCTAACATAACACCCGCGAACAGATGCCCCCACCAGCTTAAAAGTAGAGAGAAAATTAACGCAAGTAATGTTAAGCCAAAACCAATGTAGTAAGCGATTTTATCATTTTCTCGTTTGTCAGAGCATAACGAGTAGACAAATGCGCCTGATGCAATGCCAGTTAGCATGGTCATTAATGGAGATAGTGGTGTATTCCAAAGCGCGATACCGTGTTCATTCATCATAAAGATACCTGAATACATGGTCAGGAATAGCGCAACCAGTAACATCGCAATTTTAAGTAAACGATCAATGACTTTGTTATATTTAACAGGAAGTAAAAATAGAACTAATAGGCCACATAATGCCGGAATACCTAAAATACCGAACTTAATGATTGAGCCATACCAATGTTCCCAACCATAAATAAAGCCATAAATTAAACGACCTTGTTGTTGAACTTCAGCTAATACATTTAAAACACCACCAATACTTAACGTTAACGCTAAGATTAATGGTGTAAGGTTATGACGCTTTGCACTATTCCAATTAAGGAGTACCCAACAAATAGCAAGACCACCAGCGATACCTAGTAGGAGTGAGTAATTGACAAAAAGGAGACCAAATGGTGATTGATGCATAATATTAACCAGTGACATTATTTTGCTCCTTTAAATAGTAATTCTTCACCAAAAACTTCTTCAAATTCGGTGGCCCAATTATTATCTTTTGCTTGGCGTGCTACTGTCGCTAAGTTATCTAAACCGATATAAAAGACGTTGGGATTATTTCCTGTTTCAGGCTTTAATACAGACGTTGGGTGCTTTTTGATTAGTTGGCTAACTTCACTATTTTTATCGTTAAGATCACCAAAGATACGTGCGCCACCAACACATGTTTCCGCACAAGCAGGTAATAACCCTTGCTCTAAGCGGTGAGCGCAGAATGTACATTTATCGGCAGTTTTTGTTTCTTGGTTGATAAAACGAACATCGTAAGGACAAGCAGTCACACAAGCACCGCAGCCCCAACACTTTTCGTTATCGATGAGTACGATACCGTCTTCACGTTTAAAGGTTGCACCCGTTGGACAAACAGGAACACAAGAAGGATTATCACAATGGTTACAAAGGTGAGGAAGAAACTCACGCTTAGTTTCTGGGAAGGTTTTTACTTCAATATCAGAAACCCAAGTTCTAAATTTACCAACAGGTGCATTGTTTTCAATTTTACATGCAACAGTACAAGCTTGGCAGCCAATACATTTACGTAGATCAATGACCATACCCCAATGATGGTTTGAGGTTTTTTGCGTATTCGGGGTATTTTTATTTCCAGTTTTAGCCATCACAGAGGTGGCTTGAACAGCAGCAGCGCCTAACGCAAGTTTACTTAGCAACTGACGACGACTAACTTTAGTTTTATTCTCTTCACTCATCGAAAAGATCTCTTATTTTAAAGGGGGTATATGAATTTCTGTATATATATTACCTTAGAGGTATAAGGGTGGGGATAGTGAATAGATAGAAGTTACTTTTCATTTTTGAAAAATACATATACATATATGAAATTGCATATGTTTTGTTTCTGTCCGGAATATTTGACGGTTAATTTAATACTAATAATTGTTTTTTGATGTTTATCAAGGCTTATCGGGGCGGCCATAAATTAACAAAAAAGAGTATTTTTCCATTAAGTTTTCTATTAAGAATCTTCTTTTAGTTGACGTTATTAGGTTGTTGCCTGCGTTCATTTACCCCAATCATATAGAACATCTATACTCATGAGATCTCATTCACTTATCGTCTACTAGCAACGCCAATTATTTTAGAGCAGGCTTTTGGTCGATAGGGAAGTTTGACCTGCTCTATGTCATTTTAGGTATGATTAAGCTAGTTATTAAACCTAGCCATTAATTATATTATTAAAGACGATGATTAAGTGCCATAAAGGGTTTGATAAAGCCCCTTATCTTTGACAAGACTATCATGATTACCTGATTGTGCGACTTTGCCATCCTCAAGCACATAGATTAAATCCGCTTGTTTTACTGCCGTTAATCGATGGGCAATGATTAACGTTGTACGATGAGAAAGAAACTCATGCAATGCCTTATGTAACTTAGCTTCAGTTTGAGTATCTAAGGCTGACGTTGCTTCGTCTAGGATTACAAATTTAGGATCAGTTAACACCATTCGAGCAATGGCTAACCGCTGTCTCTGTCCTCCAGAGAGTCGAACCCCTTGTCTGCCTAATGGTGCATCTAATCCTAAAGGTTGCTGAGCAACAAATTCACTTAATTGTGCCACCTCTAAGGCATTAAAAAGCTGTTGGTCGCTATACTCTGCACCTAAAGTTAAATTTCCTTTTAAAGTATCATTAAATATGGTGGGTTGTTGCAATACCGCCGCGAAATTTTCACGTATTTTTGGATAACCTACATCATCAATACTGTGACCATTAATGTAAATTTTACCGCTCTGTTTTTGATAGATCCCTAATAACAGCTGAACTAAGGTGGTTTTACCGCCGCCAGATGCGCCAACCAAAGCTATCTTCTTTCCTGCTGGGATAGTGAGGGAAAGGTTATTAATGACCTGTTGATAGTTATCTAGCTGATCTTGTTTAGATGAAGAGTGGTATGAAAAATTCACATTCTCAAAGCAAACCGAGACTTGAGGCGTTCCATTATTTCGTTGTTTATTGTTTGCCTCTTTATTATCTGTTTCTTTATTCGTATGAACGGTTGCAGATAAGAAAGGGTCAATTAAAGGCGTTGGTCGTGGTTCTTCATCCAATTCTAGCAATGCATTAAGGCGTTTCATTGCTGCACTTGCACTAAACCAAGCATATTGGATATTTAATAACTCTTGAATGGGAGAGAGCATAAACCAAAGATAACCGAAAACGGCAAAAATCTGCCCAACGGTGAGATCGCCAAAGAAAACCAGAACAATAGCGGCAGCACGGAATATTTCAAATCCGACTAAAAACATTAAAAAGGAGAGACGACTTGCAGCATCAGATTGCCAAGCGAAACGATCGGAATCATAACGGATAGCGTTGGCATCTTCTTTCAGACGATTGAGAAAGTCGAGTTCTCTGTTTGCTGCACGAAGTTGATATAGACCCTCTAGAGTTTCAACTAAACGCTGCTGAAAACGTTCAAAGGCTTGGTTCTCCTTCTTCTTTAACTTTTTAACTCGACGACCCATAGCTTGTGACAAAAAGACAATCACAGGATTAAGTAGAATGATAAACAGCGCCAGTTTCCAATCTAACCATAATAAGATCCCCGCAATACCGATAATACTTAATAGGCTAATGACAACCCGACTTAATGAACTGCCAATAAACTTATCAATGGTTTCAATATCCGTCACTAAAAGAGAGGTTAAGCCACCACTGCCTTTAGCTTCGTATTGCTGCATGCTGATCCGACCTAATTTATCGAGTAAGGCTTCTCGGATCTGACAAGTAAGTTGTTTTGCGATCAAGGTAAATTGACGAGTTTGTAGAATGTTCAGTGCTTGACTGACAATACGCATGCTGACCACAAGAAAAGTGACCATCGCAATATAACCCATCGCCGACTGCCAACTATCAGGCATCATCGCGTTGAGAATCGCGATTCCACCCGCTGGTTTTTCTAATAACACTTCATCCACTAATAATGGCATGAGAAGCGGAATAGGGACACTAATTAAGGTGGCGATAAGGGCAATAATATTGGCAAAAATGAGTCGCCGTTTATATTTTAATGCTTTATCAAATAGCCATTGGGTCGTAATCGTTAACGGATTCGAAGTTGACACTGACGTTCCTTTTTCAACAGCGGAATAGTATTTATAAGAGTAGTTCAAAATTGGAGCCACAGATGAAGACTCCAATATTGTCTCAATAAAGTATGTATCTAGGGTGAGTGAGTTAGAGGGCGGTTGAGTTTAATTGCTCTTTTATTTTTTATCTTTAAGTTCTTTTTCTTTTATCTCTTTATCTTTCATTTCTTTAACATGGCCTTCAGTCAAATGAATAATATCTAACATCTCATCGCCAGAGACATTGAAAGCTTGGCCAAACCCTTTGACATAGCGACCTTGCTGTGGCGTAAGTTGATAAAGGTTAAAATCACCTAACTGACTAAGGTTTTCAACCAATTCACCAAAACGTGCGATTAATTCTTTGATTGCTCGTTGACCTAATGGTGATTGTTTCTCAATGTGTTGAGCAATCGTATCAAAAGTGAGACGTTTGCGAGCATGAACTGATTTTGCCGAACTTTCATCTTCAATCATCATAATTGAAACATGCTTTGATCGTTTTAGATTCTGTCCATGCTGGGCAAGATCACTGATCAAGATATAATAACCGGTTTCATTGCAGATAAAAGGTGCATAACTGACATGAGGAAGATTATCTGTTAAAGAGGCGATCTGAATCGTTTGACACTGTTGCTTAAACTCTTGAATTTCTGGGCCTAAGCGGTTTTGTAAACGTTCTTGTTTGGTCGTCATTTTATGTCCTTGGGTCTCTTTGCATGGTCGTTGTTATAGAGTACTTAATGGTAAGTCATTAGTGATTATAGTTTCAGGGGTAACAATTAAAGGTAACTACGCCTTCGTAATAATGAAGATTAACAATACTGTTGTTTCATTTTTCTAAAGGCTGCTATCTGTTCAGGAAATAGGGATCTCGCTTTGTCACGACCGACATACACTTTAAATACACATTCCCCCAGTTCGGTAAAGAAGCCAATATAGTGACTCTCCATATCTCGGAAAGGCTTGCTAACAAAAGCGATATGATTAATAGCACTGATGTTTAAGTGTCCATGTAACCCTTCTTTCCCCATTATATTGTAGTATCCATAACCGACTTTCCCTTTTGGAAACGGGTTTTTGAATTCAAAGATCGAGCCACATGAATGAACAATGGTGGTCACTTTTCCCCAAGATGGTAATTCAGTTAAGATAGCTTCAGTATGTTGACCATCTGCTGCACTCACTTGATTATCGGGGAGTGCAAAGGTAATTGCTCCTTCGGTTAAGTTGAGCTCTTCAGCTAAACTTGATACTGGCGTTCCACTCTCTTGTTCTAACTTTTGTTTAATCAGGTTTTTAACCTCTTGTTTAGTTTGTCTTGTGTACATAACGACTCCTTTTTATTAGGCTAAAATTAGTTGTGCTTTATGTGTATTACTTTGTTTATCTTTTGATGACTGATTGCTAATTACATTTTCCTGTAACTGAGAAAGTAGTGAATCCCAGTTTTGTTGTAGCACACTGATTAAACTTTGCGCTAAAGTTGTAGACCAAAATTGTCCCGCAAGGGTTAATGAGAGGTAGTTATCTTGATTGATGGCTAGACCATTCTGTTGCCACTTATCAAATAGAGGCTGCAAGCTGCGATATAAGGCACAATTAGGGACGTTTAATGGTTGGGTATTTTCAATAAGCTGCGATAAAGTTTGATTGGTGACGTTATTCAGCATCACGCCACTCATCACGCCATGGTCAAATGCTGACTTGATATATTTAATAATCGGATCATTGTCTCGGCTTTTCATTGCTCCCATCACCGGATGTTGTTTCTCTTTAATACTCTTTATATAGCTCTCCATCTCACGGGATTGCATCATATTTAATCCCATAATATTGCCGCCAGCCCCCGCACCGATTGGTAGAACTTCTGCGGTTGTTTTTGCCAGACTATTGTAAATGCTGCGTTCGCGGTTGCTGGATGCCCAATGGTTGACACTTAATCGACGCTGGTGGTGTTTATTCATAAATTCAACGCCCATCTTATACATGGTCGCTTTTGTCGGTGTATCAGCTGGGTGAGGAAGTTTACCTTTGGCAACGGCGTCGGCCATTGGAAGTCCTTGCATTTCGATTAGCTGATAAAGATCGACGCCATCAGCCCCTAATGCTAAGTAGTTCTCTAGATCTTGTTGCCAATTATCTAAATTTTGATAAGGAAGACCATAGAGTAGGTCTAATACAATCGGTGCACTTTTATAGCTAATAAAGTGTTGTAAGCGATTGAAAACATCTTCTCCATCATCAAGACGTTTGGCACTTCTGCGTACTTGGGTATTAAAACTTTGCACCCCAAAAGAGAAACGATTAAATCCTCCCTCAAGTGCTGATTCAAATTTGTGATCATTAAAGCGGTTAATTCGGCCTTCTAAAGTCATTTCGCAATCTGGTGTCAAAGGGAAGTAATCATGGATCGCGTTACCTAATTGTTTTAACTGGATAGCACTTAGATCAGTCGGTGTTCCGCCTCCAACATAGACGGCTTGAAAAGGGGCGGCTTGTGTCCATGGTTGAGCGGCTTTCCATTTTATCTCTTCAAGTAAAATCGCAAAATATTGTTCAATCAGTGTTTTAGAGGATGCATATTGGAAAAAATTGCAATAAGTACAACGAACGCGACAGAAAGGGATGTGAATATAGAGGCAACGATTTCGTTCAGTTAAGTGAGCGTGTTGCAAGGCAGCATTTATTTGTTGTTGGATCTGAACGGGTGGCACCATTGCCATATTTCCGCCGGCATGAGCACCACGCTTATGGCTAAAGGCAAATCGTAAAGGGTCAGGTGTTGAGCGGCCAACCAAATCTAGATCCATTAAATTGATAGAAAGTTGAGGTGTAAAGTCCATTTCGAGTCTTATTATTTTTTGTAGGTAGCTCAATAATACATAACGCAAATAATATTGCAAATGAAAACTATTTGTATTTGCATTTAGTGCTTATTGTGGCAATATGGTCAACGTTATCTGTCAATGAAGTTGATTGTTAAGACTTTTGTTATCGGTTTGAGTTTTGATTTTAGGATAAGTTGGATTAAGGATGAATATTTCAAAGGTGCATGCTTCAAAGGCGAATCGTTCAAGGCTAAATCTTTCAAGGTATGGGGCCTTAAAGTATCTAGTATTTACAGGTTTGAGTTTATTGCTCCATGGTATCGCTTTTTCAGCTATCAATAAAAAGGATGATGACAAAACAATTCAAATTGCATTATCTGCCCTGCCTCAACAGGATTCTGTGAGTGTTCAGTTTATCTCTCACGCTGCCCCGATTAAGCCAAAGAAAGAGAAGGTAAAAAAGGAGACTCCAAAACAAGTTGAGTCAAAAAAAGCGACTAAACAATCAAAGTCAAAAGAAAAACCTGTAAAAGCATCAACCCCAGTTACCAAGCCAAAAGCTAACAAGCCAAATGTGAAGAAATCAGAAATTAAACAAAAAGACGTTGTGAAGCCAGAACTTGATAAAGAACTTAAGAAAGAAGTAAAAAAAGAGCCTAATAAAGAGGTGTCGCAAAGTAAGCAAAAACCGATTGAACAGCCAGCGCCTAAAATCGCAGAGGAGGTTGCCAAACAAGATAACCCCCAACAAGAAAAAGTAGTTGAACAACTAGAACAATTAACTTCTGCCTCTCAAAATACAGCGCCTAAACTGGTTAAACCAACATTTAAAGTTAAACCAACTCCGATTAAATACCCTCGTTTAGCGAAGAAAAGAAACCTACAAGGTGAAGCGATAATTGAAGTTTGGTTAGATAAAGAGGGGAATCAGATCAAGCAAGTTCTGCTTACTTCAACAGGGCATCAAATATTAGATAAAGCCGCACTCAAAACCGTTGCCAAATGGAAGTTTGGTGAACAAGTCGATTCTGGCAAAACCATCGCACATCGTGTGCATATCCCAATTAGATTTAAACTGGATTAAAAAATGGAATACTTTACCCATATTACCGTTCAATTAGGCATGATGACATGGCCGCTTATTGCGATGTCGACGTTAGGATTAGTGATCATTCTTGAACGCTCGTTATTTATTTTGATGAACTCTCGCAATAAAGGAACCCAGCTGACGGATGAACTTTATGACCGTAAAGAGGTAACGGTTGATTATTTAAAGGAGACGTCGCAACGATTGTTAAAAAGTCGAGACACCTTTGAACAAGGCGCTGGCATGCTCTTGAGTCATCATGAATTCTCTAAACATTTAAGAGAAGAGACCGTTTCACTCTGGCTACAAAAAAAACGACTTAAATATACATCAGGGGTGAAAATTCTATCCATTATCGGTGTGATCAGTCCACTAATTGGTCTTTTAGGAACGGTATTAGGATTAATTACCATGTTTTCTAGCCTCTCTGATACCACTGGAGGAATTCAACCTGCAGATCTTGCCGATGGATTGGGTTTAGCGATGGCAACAACGGCGGCGGGGTTAATTATTGCTCTACCAGCGATCACCTTTGCACAACTCTTTACACTTTGGGCTAATTATACCTTGGCCAAAGTTGAACATGGTTTAAATCATTGCAACTTATTTCTAGAAGGTGTCTGTGTTGAAGAGTCTAAGATAGAACAGAAAATTCATTGTGCTTATCGAAGTAAAAGCTCTTCATATAAAAGTGCAAACAATAAACCTGACGCTTCTGAACTCGTTCCAGAAGGAAAGTTGGCATGATTTATAGCTATTCAAATCAAGAGCTCGATGATTTTAAGCCTGACTTAACGCCATTACTGGATATTATCTTTATTGTGATGGTCTTTCTTCTACTGACGTCAAATATCGCCATTAATACCTTAAAAGTTGATGTCCCGGAGACGGAGGAGAGTGCGGTACTACAAGACATTGAGTCTGAAGTTATCGTCATTAATATTTTGGCTAAACAAGGTTGGGCTGTGGAAGGTGAAAAAATTAAAGATTGGCAAGGCGTAAAAAAAGCCCTTTTAGAACAGCATCAATTATCTCCAAATAAAGAACTTGTCATTAGTGCAGATAAAAAAGCGCCGATAGATAAAATGATGAAGTTATTGGCTTTTTTACAACAGAATAAAATTAAAACAACCAGTGTCACGATGGATGAAGAGTAAAGGAGTGGACGATGAAATATAAACTTAATAAAGAATTTGGTTATACAAAAGCCTTAATGACGTTAATTATGAGCAGTGTGATGTTATCCGCGGCGAGTGTTGCCGAACAACCGTTAAGAATTATCAGTGCAGGATCGAATGTGACTGAACTTATCTATGCGTTAGATGCTCAAGATAAGCTGGTGGCTGTTGATGTGACGAGTCGTCACTTTATTGAGCCTACTCAGGAGCCAGATCCAGCATCAAAAACAACAGAGATCGCGCAGTTAGGTTATCATCGTCAGCTCTCAGCGGAAGGAATGATGGCATTGAATCCTTCTCATCTGATTGGTTCTAAAGAAATGGGGCCTGAAACAACCTTATCGTTATTAAAAGCCAGTGATGTTGATGTGATGATCGTGTCGGATGGTAGTTCAATTGAAGCTTTTGAACAGCGAATCGATCTTATTGCTGAGTTAACCGAGACAGAAACAAAAGCAAACATTATCAAGCATCAAGCTGAACAAGATATTGCAGAGTTAGAGCGGAAATCAGCGCAGTTTGAACAGCAACCCAATACTATTTTTTTGATGATTAATAAAGATCGTCCAGCGACAGCCGCAGGAACAGACACACCGATTGATCGTATTATTGAACTGTCGGGTGGTAGAAACAGTGCCAATGAGACAATACACGCTTATAAGCCTCTCTCTTATGAGGCAATCATTAATCTCCAGCCTGACTATATATTGATTAGTGAACGAGTATGGCAGCAGTATGAAAACAGTCAGCAGTTACTTACCGATTTCCCTCTGCTCAAGGCGACGCCAGCAGGCAATAACGGTCAAATTATTCCGATTCCAAGTCGTGCGATTATTGGTGGATTTGGACTTGAAAGCATCAAGTTAGCGCAATCTCTTCAGCAACGTTATCTCGGTGATAAAGTTGCTATTGAGAATGATCAAGAGAGTCAATAATGAGTCAGATGTTTCGTTCATTAATGAATAATCGAATTAAACTTTTCACGGTTACCGGCTTTGTTTTACTCTATTTTGCCTCGATTGCTTCGATTACACTTGGCCCGATGGATATTAATTTTAACCAAAGTATGAAAGCACTGTTTCCTTTTTTTGATTATTCAGTGCAATTACCCAGCCATATAGAGTTAGTGATTCAACAAATAAGGTTACCACGAACGTTATTGGCGATTAGCGTAGGAGCAATTTTAGCAATTTGTGGTGTTGTGATGCAGGGATTATTTCGTAACCCATTGGCAGATCCTGGGATTATTGGTGTCTCTTCAGGAGCATCATTAGGGGCGGCGATTGCGATTGTACTTTTTGGCTCGATAGCTGAATCTTACCCGTCATTATTGGTTTTTGGTGCCGTCCCTTTTTTCTCATTTATGGGCGGTGCATTAACCACAATCTTAGTTTATCAGTTAGGCACTGGCGCTAATGGAACTTCTGTGACGATGATGTTATTGGCTGGTGTGGCAATTAGTGCTTTGTCCGGTGCTGGTTTAGGGTTAATGAACTACTATGCCGATGATCAAGCGTTAAGAGATCTTTCGCTCTGGACGATGGGATCGTTAGCAGGCGCGAATTGGGGAGGGATTTTACTTTCATTTACGACGCTTATTATTCTATTTCTTATCTTCTTCCGTGATGCTGATAAATTAAATGCCCTTTTATTGGGTGAATCAGAAGCGAAACATCTAGGAATAAAAGTTCAACGATTAAAAAAGAAGTTGATTATATTGACAGCTGTCGGGGTTGGCGTGACAGTGTCACTTGCTGGGATGATTGGATTTATTGGTTTGGTTGTCCCTCATTTAGGACGAATGTTGATTGGCCCAAGCCACAAAACCTTATTACCAATCTCGATGATCATTGGTGCGTTATTGTTGTTAATTTCGGATATGTTGGCAAGAACTCTCGTCGCACCGCTTGATATGCCAGTAGGTATTATAACGGCTTTAATTGGCGCCCCTTTCTTTATTTATCTACTGATTAAGCAAAAAGGGCGTCTGTCATGATAAATCTAACGACAAAAAAGAAAGCGATTGAGATTAATCATGCTTCGCTAAAGTTTGGCAATAAAGTGGTGCTGGATGATATCTCCATCGACTTCCATAAAGGTGAGTTGACTGCATTATTGGGCCCGAATGGAACAGGGAAGAGTACCCTTTTAAAAGTGATGACCAGAGAGTTAGCCAGCCATAATCCAAAGACGTTTTCACTTTCAGTATTTGATAAACCCGTTAATGATTGGCAGACAGAGAGTCTAGCGAGACATTTAGGGGTATTACCTCAATCGAGTAGTTTAACGTTTAATTTTACCGTGCAAGAAGTGGTTGAGTTGGGGGCGATTCCTCTCTCTTTATCGAAAAAAGAGACGGAAGAAGTCGCTAAAAAGATGATGATAGAAACAGGAGTAGAGCAATTAGCACAACACAACTATCCCAATCTGTCGGGAGGAGAGAAACAGCGTGTTCATTTGGCTCGTGTATTAACTCAACTTTCTCAAAGTGGCGATGATAAAATTATTTTGCTCGATGAACCCACTTCAGCGTTAGACATTGAGTATCAACACAAGACCTTAAAACTTGCTAAATCATTGGCCAAAAATGGCGTCAGTGTGGTGATCGTCATTCATGATCTCAACTTAGCATCACAATATGCTGACCGTATTGTGATGTTAAACCGAGGGAAAGTGGCTGCCGATGGAACACCTTGGCAAGTGCTCACTGAGGAAAATATTTGGCAGGTTTACAATCATAAAACCATGGTGATACCTCATCCTGAGTTAGGTGTACCATTAGTGGTTTAAGGTGTTTGTTATTTGAAGTTATGGACTTTAATGGTCGACTTCAATTGTCGTCTTTAGTTATGGACTTTAATTATTACCATTAGTTATCTGAAATAAATTAAAAAGAGATTAATATGAATAATATCGCTATTTTTGGTGCGGGAAGTGGCTTAGGCGCCGCAATGGTTGAGCACTTTTTTAATCAAGGTTATCGTGTCATTGCTGTAACTAGAACGCCTAATAACAATTTATTTATTAATAATCCATTTATTAATGAATATCAGATTGAGTCTATCGTTTGTGATGCCACAGATCCTCAACAGGTCAATGATGCGGTTAAAACACTGCCTGAAAACTGTTGGGTAATTTCGACCATGGGGAGTTTTGGTGCTGATATACCGGTTGATTATCTTGGTCATCGTTATCTAATTGATGAGTTAGAAAAACGAGACATTGTCCGTTTTCTATTAATCACCTCTTTGGGGTGTGGCGATTCGTGGCGATACCTTTCTGAGCGTTCAAAATTAGGTTTTGGATCCGCAGTAAGAGAAAAATCTTTGGCGGAAGCGTGGCTGCAAAGTAGTCGCCTAGATTATACGATTTTACGTCCTGGAGGTTTAAAAGATGGAGAAGCAACTTTAACCGGAGTAATATCCCAACATAAAGAGGTTCATGGCGTGATTCATCGTAATGAAGTCGCTCGTTTAACTGAACAGCTACTCAAGAATTACCAAACAATAGGGCAAATTTATCAATGTGTTGATCCCACTTTAGTTTATTAACTTTTTGGCTTTATTGAGAGAAATGAAAGATAAAGTTGCTGAGAATATTCGTTGTTAATGGTATGGCGAGTATATCAGCAACTTTAAATGGTAAGGATTAAATTTTTATTAACTCGTCTCTAGCTTGTATATTATTTTGTATATTAAGTTCGCATTGTTCAAGACCAATCTCTGTTAATTTAACAATCTTTTGTTGATAAGAGACACATTTTTTTCTTTTTAATTGTCTTATTGCTTGTTTTATTTCATTTTTATTTAAAACTAGCCTTGTTTCATCAACAATATCATCAAGGTATTGCATTCCTGATTCCGAGTGATAAAGGATATTCAAAACGATAAATTCATTCATGTAGACATTCCTTTTCTTACATTTCTTATTCATCATACTATAACTATCTTAAATTTCTCATCGAATAAAATGGGGCTAGTTCACAGCTTTTATATATTTCTCGATACAAAAAAAACCTTATCTACTTAACAAATAAGTGAGATAAGGCTTACGTTCAATCAAAATTTAATGATGAGAATATTTAGAATGAATACTCAATATTGACACTCCAATTACGTCCTGGCTGGCTGTAAAACTGCGGATTATTTCTCGTTGAAGAGGTTTTTCCTGAAATATCACTGTAGAGCGAATACTCTCTGTCAAATAGATTAAATATGCCAGCTCTAAGGATTAAATCTTCAGCTGGGATATAATAAGCCGTAAGGTCGACTACCGTATATCCAGCGGTATTCCAGTTATCTGCTTCTTGCCAATCGGTTTTTGCATCAACCATTTTAATGTTGGTCATTGCGCCGTAATTATCACGATCAATACCCAAGCCTAAGACACTGGTTAATGGAGCAATGGAATCTAAAGTATCACCGGTTTTTTTATCTTCTCCATCGGTATAGGCGATTGTGAACCGTGAGTACATACCTTCCGGTGCATTAAATGCAGTATCTAAGTAGAGAGTTGAACTGAATTCAGCACCGTATATTTCGACATTATCTAGATTAACTCGTTCGTAAACATCTTTACCATCCACATTTTCACCTGTTGCTCGATCATTAATAAAATCTTTATAATGATTGTAGTATGCAGAAAGTTCAAAATTAATCGCTTCAAAACCACCTCTAAGGCCTGTTTCATAAGAGATGCTTCGTTCCGCTTTTAAATCTGGATTAGCTTCAATAATCGCGCCTTGATCATAGTAGTAATAGAGGTCATAAACGGTCGGTGCTTTAAAACCTTGGCTAATTTGACCATAAAGAGATAGGTTATCATTGAAGTGATAAACTGTACCTAATCTACCTGTAAATGAATCATCTTGGTTCTTGTCAAAAGAGCGAGTGTATCCTTCATCTGTTGATGGGTCGGCGACAAAATAATCATAGCGAAGTCCTGTGGTAACCACCAATCGTTCTTCCAATAAAAATGCTTGGTCTTGAACAAATATCCCCCATTGCTGCATCGTGGCATCGGGCATGCCTGTACTTCCTGGCGTCACCGTACCTAAATCAAATTTGTAATCAGTATTAGAGAGATCAAAATCATTGTGCGAATAATTCACGCCATAAGTAATTTCATGTGAACTATTATCTGCATCGATAATTTTTGTTAGCTGACCATCAAATTGGATCGCTGTATCATTGGCTTTACGTTCACGAAGACGTCTACCGTTGAAATCAGTGGTGTCGTAATTTTTATTAGTGACTTTGTTCTCTTGGTAGTTCAAAGACCAATCTAAGGTATCTGCGATTACCATGTCGGTATTAATTTCGTGTTCGACACCGACTCGTAAACGTTGAGTATGATCTTTATTGTAATTATCGGTATAGACAAACCCAGGCATGATTTCATAACCGTTGTAATTGAGCTCCTCTTCATTATATTTAGAATCATAGTACTCAACGGTTAGACCGACATTTTGTTGATCATTGATATGGTAAATAGTTTTACCTAATAAATTGCCTAATTTCTTATCTGCAGGGTTAGCAGCACCGCGTTCAGAACCTTCAACCCTAGATTCAGAGTCGTAAGTTTTGGTTTCACCTCCTTCTGCATAGGTTGCCATTAAAAGTGTTTCGACTTTATCTTTTCGTGCAGCCCAGTGGAGTGTGGTTTTAAAGGTTTCATCCGCAGAGGTATAACCTGACTTAAACCCAAAGCGTTGTTCATCGCCGTCTGTTTTTAACAAGTCACTTGGATTTTTAGTTCTTAAAACAACTGCCCCCGCCATTGCGTCAGAGCCATATAGTGTGGAGGAGGGACCTTTATTGATCTCTATGGCTTGCAATGTATCGATTTCAATGGCATTAGGATATTGACGCTGTTCATTGGAGCCTGGGTTGTAAGGTGTTGGTTGCTGTACTCCGTCGATCATCATTTTGACTTGATCAGCGTCCATACCTCGTATGTTAAAGCCTGAAATACCAAATCTTCCTGTTCCCTCAGCATCGACTCCGGGAGTATATTTTAAAGCTTCTTTAAGATCGCTGGACATTGTTTCATCAAGATCACTGGCAGAGATAGTTTCAATGCTGCTTGAAACATCTTTTTTACTTTGCTCCGTTTTTGTTGCGGATACGACAACTTCATCAAAGTAGGAGATACCTGAGTTAGTGTTGGCAAATGCTGGAAGTGTGAGAAGTATTGATGTGGTTAAAAGTGTTTTTTTAAATGTTTGTTGAAAAAGCATAATTTTTACCTTAATAATCCCTATTAATTAATTCAACTAAATACTATCAAATACAAATGATAATTACTATCATTTGTATTATTGTTATGTAATTAACTTCTAGATCATTAAAAAAATAGGTAAGGAGTATCAGCTGTGTTACAGTCTTGCCTTAAAATTTTTGTATTTAATGTTTCATCCCCCTTAACTTTTAGGACTTCTATTTTGACTAATAATGATATTTTACGCCGAATTCGCTATACCTTTGATTTTAGAGATGCAACTATGGTTGAAATCTTTGCTGCGGCAGATGTTGAAGTGACTCGCGAACAGGTGATTAATTGGCTTAAAAGAGATGATGATCCAGATTTTTGCAAAATGAGAGATGTTGATCTGGCAATATTTCTAAATGGTCTTATTAATACAAAACGTGGTAAACGTGAAGGTGAGCAACCTGAGCCTGAGAAACGTTTAACCAACAATATGATTTTCATGAAATTACGTATTGCATTAAACATGAAGGCAGATGATATTATTGAAGTTTTAGAAGGTGTAGACTTCCGCTTTGGTAAACATGAGCTGAGTGCTTTTTTCCGCAAGCCAGACAATAAGCATTTCAGAGAGTGTAAAGACCAGATCCTACGTAACTTTTTATCGGGTGTTCAACGTCAATTACGCCCTGAAGATAAAGAAGGCTTTGAAGGTTAATTTAAAATCGAATAAAAAATATTAAGCCAGTGATTGACTTTGCTACTGCTCTACTTGGGTAGTAAAGTTAATCACTGGCTTTTTATTTTCCTGTATTTAATAGCGGAAATCTTATTTGGACGAATATTTTTTCGCACTAAATAGTAAAGCAGGGAGAACCGTTAAGCTATAAAACAGCAATAAAGTAATAGCAATGGTTAATAAGAAGCCAATTGAGTACATTCCTTGGTGATCTGCTAACATCAATGCACCAAAGGTTGCCATTGTCGTCAACGAACTTAAGATTGCCGCTCTCGGTGTTGATGAACGATAAAAAGCCCTCGCGCTTCCTTCTGCTCTAAATCGTTCTACAATATGAATTCCATTATCCACCCCTAAACCAAAGATCAGTGGAATGACAATGATATTCGCCATATTTAAAGATTGACCTGTCCAATAAGCGATAGCCATCGTTGAAATAACGGTTAATGTTAGTGGAATAAAAGCTAAAAATGCATCCCGTTTATAAGGCAGGGCGAAAAGCAAAATAAGAAAGATTAAACTTAATGAATAAGTTGTGGCTTGGTAAAATGCTGAAATGACAATTTTCCCAACTTCTTGTTCTGCTACTGCACGTCCGGTTGCATTTGGGGCAACACTTTGTACTGCGGTGATAAATTGGTCGAGTTGATTGACATCGTGCATATCACCAGCCGGGTAGGCAATTAACAGTTGATTATCACCACTTAAATAACGACTTGATATTGCATTAGGGAGATCGGTTTTAGTTAATGCTTTAACGTGACTGATCCCTTGTAAGGATTGTTGCAAATTCGACAACGGCAATAATAGTTGGTGGTTTATTTTCTCATTGATTTGTTCTTGAGGTGTTTGGTGCAACCAATGTAGTATCTCTTCTGCCATTTTCTTATTTTCAGCTGTACTTACAGACGTTGAAAGATAGGTATTTAGTGCGACCTCAAATTGTTGTACGGTGCTTGGGTTTGCGATATTTGGTTGGGCGTTGCTTAAGGTCGATAATAACTGTTGCTTTCGCGGTTCCATATTTTTTGGAATAAATGAATCAATAGCAAGAACTTTACTCACCTCTGGCTTTGATTGTAGCTCAATCTTCCATTTTTCTGCTTGTTGATCAGAATTGGCAAGCATCATCATTTGATAACTTGATCCTAATCCCTGTTGTTGTAACTCTTCTAGTGTTTGTACTGATTCAGATGTCTTTGATTTAAGCACTAACGTCGAGAAATCAAAGCGTAAATGAGATGCGCCAAATCCCATCACAATTCCAACGATTACTGTCAATGCAATGACTGTTTTATAGTGATTTGGCAACCAAAAATTTAAATCATCAAAATGATGATCAACTTTAACTGTTTTTCTTCGAGGGTAGCCAAAAAAGAAGAAAAAAGTAGGTATCACGACAAAGGTGGCGATTAATCCCATTAACATCCCGGCTGCAGAGATGATACCTAATTCAGCTAAACCGGTGTAATCGGTTGGATAAAAGCCTAAAAATCCGATTGCAGAAGTCAGGGCGCAGAGAGATAGTGGCGTGAAAGAACCTTTAATCGCTTTGGTTAAGCAAAGTTTGCTATCCTCGCTTTTTTCGCGCTCTTCTTTTATGCGTAAACAGAAATGAATGGCAAAATCGACACTTAAACCGATAAACATCACCAAGAAGACGATAGAGATCGTATTATAAGAGCCAACTAGCAGTAAACCCGCGGCAATTGTCCAAGATAGACCAAATAAAACAGCGGCATAACTGGCGAGAATAATTCGTAATGAGCGGATACCAAAACCTAATACGAGAATTAGACCAATTAATGAGACGGTTCCAGCTAGAGTAACACTCTGATTTGCGGCATGGATTTCATCGTAATCTAATGCGGTTTGTCCTGTGACTTTGACAGTGACGTTATCATTACTGACTTGGTTGATGATTGACTTGACTCTCTCCATAATCACTTTGTTTGGCTGTTTTTGATCCAATTGTGGATGCGCGGATAGCCCTATAGTTTGATAAAAAGGCCCTTTTGGTGATGGGATTAAAGATTGTAACCAAGGATATGTTTGATTGTTTGTCAGTATAGTATGCAGTGGCGTTAATGCGTTTGTAAGGTGCTGCTGGTCTTGACTTTGTAAAGCGGATATTAAAGTACCATAATAAAGGGGTTGTTGCGCTTGCTCAGGGGCATTGACTAAAGGCAATAAAGACGGCAATTGTTGTGATAAGTTTGACGAAAACTGGTTGAATCTATCTTGAGGCAGAAACCATAAACCATTCTGTTTAAACCAAGCGAGTTGTGTCGGTACATAAATGTTTGAAAAAAGTGGGTCTTGATTAAATTTATCGGTTAAAGCTTTAACGTTAGTCTCAACATCTTTTAAGTTGTCACCATTTACAACAACGATCAAACTATTATTTGTTTTACTGAATGTATCACTAATGTGGTCTAGATTACTTCGCCAAGGAGCATCCTGTTTAACTAAGTGATTTAAATCCGCGTCTATCTTAAAGTGTTTAGAACTATAATTGATTGAAATACCTGTCACTATCACCATTATTAGTAATAAAAAGTAATAACGAATTGCTTGTTTTGATAAATACTTATTAGCCACTTTAAACCCTATGCATTATATGGATGAAATATATTATCATATTAATGACAAATTGTGTCTACTTTCATAACTTAGGTTTGATAACTAGTTAATATAAATATTATTTATGCTCCAGTGTTTGTTTATAAATTAAATATGAAATTTCATTATTAGATACCTCCATATTTGTAGATGTTAAATTTCAATTTTCAATAATAAAAAAAGTAGCTTTATTAAAAATTAAGGCGTAATTTACATACTTAATTAGGAGATTTTATAATGATTAAAATAAATACAAATAACGTTGAGCTTAGCCCTTCAGCTGAAAGAGTTATTTATAAATACTATGATGAACTAGTCAATAAGGAATTACAGTTAACAGATGGTTTTATTGTTACGGTAAAGTTACATCGTACGACAAATGTTTATGAAATTAAAATTAACACTGAAGTTAATGCAGAGTATTTTGAGGTTTTTGGTCAATCCATCCAATTTGAACAAGCGGTACAATTTGCTTTTCTATCATTGGAACAAGATGTTATCGCATTAGAGTCCGTTGTTTAGATTAAGATAGAGCAGCTTGTTAGCTGCTCTATCTTTTAAATCATAGCGCACTATAACTATATGCGGTTTTTGTGATTTAAATAAATATATAAATAAAAAAAGATATACTATTGAAAGCATCTCTTTTTAGGTAATAACTAAATTTTTATTACTCTATAGTAATAGAGAAATTTAACTGGGAAGAAGTATGTTGGATAAAAGCCAGTATCTCTTCTATCACTAAATTATTACAATTAGCAGAGAATAGCGGAATGTTGATAATTAATTTATCAGAATTATTCGTGTTAATATTTGTTGAAAGTATCACAGAGGTATATTCGTTGCTTTCAATAGTAATTAATAAATCTGAGATATTAGTTTGATTATTTGCAATGAATAATTCAACTTCAGAAACTGCGGTAAGCTTCAAAGCATTAGTAATAGCATCAATTATCGGTTCAGGATCTCCAATATACTCAAGCTGAATACTAGGAAAAGCGTCTGTTAGTCGCTCTCCTAGTCCATTCATTGCTGCATCGGCATGATCTTTTAGTTGCCAGTTATCATCAAACCAACTCATGGCAAGGTCAATGAAATTAGGGCTTGTTACCACCATTTCTAAAAAGAAAAGCTCAGTTAGTTCTTCAGAGGTAATGGCAGTATTGAAAATAATTGTACCATCCGCATTAATACGATTTACCGCGTTAATTCGATGGACTAACGGGTTAGTTGATACTTGAGCCAATGTTAATAATTGTGGATTAATTGAAAATTGACTTTGTTGATCTGACAATCCATGTTGAGAAAAAATTTCAATTAACTGATTACAATCACCCTGACTAAGATTTAAGGGGGCAGTGGGTTCAGCTAATAGGATAGGGATATAAAGAGTTGTTGCATCAATTCCCGTTGTTGGAACTGTTGTAACCGGTGCTTGGTCAAATAAAAACTGAGTAATCAGATCTGCATCATCTTGATCATCAATATCTTGCATTAATTGTGTGTAAAAATCAGAATTGTTATTTAAAGCAATTTGATTCAATATTGTATTGAGATCTATCTCCAGATCATCAAGTGTTTCAGAATCCTCAACTTTGAGTTCGTTAATAATATCATTACAAAGTTGATAAAATTCTTGGTAGGTTGATTTTTGTGCTGCGTTCATTTTTTCTTCACTATATATTGAATTTACTCTCTATTTTACATCAAAATAAGCTAAGTTGCTGACTACTTATCCCTAAAATAATGGGTGTGAACGAGCCAAGTCTACAAGCTAGCAATTCCAAGAGAAAGAATATTTATCTAAAGATTACTTGAAGTATCTCACACTAGCCTGAACTCAAGATATTGTTGAAAAATAGAGTATAGTTAATAAAAACAATGAAAATTTTTATTAATGTAAGGTATCAATGTATGCAAAATAGACACGAACACTCTCTGTTGCATTCCATTCTTATTTCAATTTTGATGCTTACCCCAATATTATCTTCTGCTAATTCTTTTACAGATTCTATTGATAAGCAGTTTGATATTGGTGAGTACCTTGCTGAAAATGCATATGGATTTCTCCCGATCCCCATCATTTTAACTGAACCCGCAACGGGCTTTGGTGGGGGAATGTTAGGGTTATTTTTACATGAGTCAGATGCTCAAAAAAATAAACGCCAAAAATTAGCGGAATCTAAACTTGGTGGTGGAGCACACCTCCTAACTCCAGCTCTTTCTTTAATTGGTGCTTATGGTACAAATAATGGAACTTGGGCGGTACAAGCTGGTCATCGTCGAACTTGGCATCGCGACCATATTCGTTACACTGTTAATGGTAAATATGGCGATACTCACATGTCCTTTTATCCCTTTATTAACAGTGATACCTTACCAAATGATAAATTGAAGTTGGGAAATAAAGAGTGGAAGGTTAATCAGTTATTGCAGTTCAGAGTACTCGATAGCCCACTATTTATTGGTTTTTCTCAAGAGTATTATCATTCACAGTTAACTATTGAAGATAATGCCGCTTATTGGGAAGAGATAGCATTACAGTATAATTATGATAATTACTCCCCCAACTTATCGGCACTCGGGCTTTTCATTGAGTATGATACGTTAAATTCTTATTTATACCCAACAGCGGGAGCAGACTATACACTTGAATACAAATTTTATCGTTCAGGTTTTGGTAGTGATTATACGTTTGATCTCTTAAACTTAACCACAATAAATTATTTTTCACCTCTAGAAAATAAAAATTGGATCTTTGGTATCAAAGGTCAATTAGCGTCAGTCATCGACGCTAATCAGCTGCTACCACCACCGACCTATCCTGATATTAATCTACGTGGTATTCCAAAAAACCATTATCAAAACCAGAATACATCATCAATTGAAGGACAAGTTATGTGGAAAATAACCAATCGTTGGGTCGTTTCTGTATTTGGGGGTTAGGTTCTGCAACCCAAGATTTTGATGATCTATTCTCCAAGAATAACCATTATGCAGCGGGTACTGGTTTTCGATACTTGATGGCTAGACGTTATGGTCTACATTTGGGGTTAGATTTTGCTGTCAGTGAAGACGACAATGCGTTATATATTAAATTAGGCACTGGATTCTAAATATCATGCTTAAGAAACCAAAATAAAAGCTAATTAATGAAAAGGTATTGTTTTTGTAAAGATAATTCGAATATGATAAGGACAATCAAGTACATTAAATTTAGGAGAAAAAATGAGTTTTTGGCGCAAATTATTTGGACAAAAAGAGAATAATAAATCTCAAATAGAGCCTATTGAATATAACAATTTTCTAATTTATCAGGAAGCTCAGCCTGATTCTGGCCAATATCGTATAGCAGGCCGAATTACAAAAGAGGTTGATGGAGAATTAAAAGTCCATAAGTTTATTCGTTCTGATCTTTTATCTTCGAAAGAGATGGCCAATGAGTTGATGTTAAATAAAGCGAAATTGTTTATCGATCAAAACAATGGTGAAATCTTTAAATAATATTTACTAACTTAAAAATATCAACTATTTTTGTAATATTAGCTGACGTAAAAATCAACAAATATTTTATTAAAATGTGACAAATGTTCAACATTGTTACGCGGGGTTTATGTAATATAAACGTTACGCTTGATTCGTGTTTCGTTCTTACTGACTGATTTAAATTGATTTTTTTATCTTGAAACATGAAGCATACTCTTGGCGGTTTTTTCAATGAATGAAAGGTGTTTAATTTCATATGTTGATTTTATCCGCTGTAACTTTACAAAGTTAGAGTGATTAAGTTTGCAAGTTGAGAAATAAATCACTCTTTAATGCCAATGTACAGGGATAAATATATGCAGATTGGTGTACCTAAAGAGATATTTAATGATGAAACAAGAGTTGCAGCCACGCCCAAAACAGTGGAGCAGCTAATTAAACTTGGGTTTAATGTTGTCATAGAAGATAATGCTGGCATCCTCTCAAGTTTTAATAATGATAGTTATCAACAAAGTGGAGCAACTATTGCCTCCTACCAAGATGTTTGGCAATCCGATATTATTTTAAAAGTTAACGCCCCAATAGAGACAGAAGAACGAAATGAGTTAGCGTTATTAAAAGAGGGTTCAACTCTTATTAGTTTTATCTGGCCAGCACAAAACCCCGAATTATTAAATAAGCTTAGTGAAAATAAAATTAATGTATTGGCAATGGATTCTGTACCAAGGATTTCTCGTGCTCAATCTCTAGATGCGTTGAGCTCTATGGCTAATATTGCGGGTTATCGTGCTGTCGTTGAAGCGGCTAATCTGTTTGGTCGTTTTTTCACTGGACAGATCACCGCTGCGGGAAAAGTACCACCAGCCAAAGTATTAGTTGCTGGTGCTGGTGTTGCTGGACTTGCAGCCATTGGTGCAGCAGGAAGCTTAGGGGCAATCGTTCGATCTTTTGATGTCCGCCCTGAAGTAAAAGAGCAAGTACAGAGTATGGGAGCTGAATTTTTAGAAGTTGACTTTAATGAAGATACTTCTAGTGGTGATGGCTACGCAAAAGAGATGTCTGAGGCGTTTAATCAAGCAGCTGAGAAGCTTTATGCAGAGCAAGCTGAAGATGTAGATATCATCATTACCACCGCTTTAATCCCAGGTAGGCCAGCGCCTAAATTGATCACCAAAGAAATGGTTGATTCGATGAAGCCTGGTAGTGTGATTGTTGATTTAGCTGCAGCGAATGGCGGAAATTGTGCTTACACCGTCGCAGATAAAGTGATTACAACCGATAATGGGGTTAAAATTATTGGTTATACTGATATGGTGGCACGACTTCCAGCACAATCATCACAGCTATACAGTACTAATTTAGTTAATTTACTTAAACTATTAACTAAAGAAAAAGATGGTGTGATCAATATTGATTTTGATGATGTTGTACAACGTGGTGTAACCGTTATTAAAGAGGGTGAAATCAGTTGGCCACCGCCTCCTATTCAAGTTTCCGCTCAACCTAATTTGCAACAAAAACCTAAATTAGGTAAAGAACCAGTACAACCTAAAGAGCCAAAATCACCAATTAAGAAGGTGATTGGAACTATAGTGGCTGTGGGTGCTTTTGCTTGGATAGCTTCAGTGGCTCCCGCTGAGTTCTTATCTCATTTAACCGTATTTATTCTCGCCTGTATTGTTGGCTATTACGTTGTTTGGAATGTTACCCATGCACTTCATACGCCTTTAATGTCGGTAACCAATGCGATCTCTGGCATTATCATTGTTGGTGCACTGTTACAAATCGGACAGGGAAGTGGTGTCGTATCATTTCTCGCTTTTATCGCTATTCTCATTGCAAGTATTAATATTTTTGGTGGTTTTACTGTCACTAAACGTATGCTTGAAATGTTCCGTAAAAAATAAGGGGTAACATCATGTCTGCAGGATTAGTACAAGCGGCATATATTGTTGCTGCGGTTCTTTTTATTATGAGTTTAGCGGGATTATCAAAGCAGGAGTCAGCACGTACCGGTAACTATTACGGTATTGCGGGTATGGCGATTGCTTTAATCGCAACGATTTTTGGACCTTATTCATCGGGCATTGGCTGGGTCATTGTCGCTATGGTGATTGGTGCTGGAATTGGTATCTATTACGCTAAAAAAGTTGAAATGACAGAAATGCCTGAATTAGTAGCCATTCTTCACAGTTTTGTGGGATTAGCCGCTGTATTTGTAGGGTATAACAGCTTTTTGCATCACGGCGAATTATCTGGTGCACTATTAACCATCCATCATGTTGAAGTCTTTTTAGGGATCTTCATTGGTGCGGTGACATTTACGGGGTCTATTGTCGCCTTTTGTAAATTAAGAGGATTAATTTCATCTTCACCGCTTATGTTACCTCACAAGCATAAATTAAATTTGCTTGCTGTTGTGGTCTCTTTCTTATTGATGGTGAATTTTGCAAGTGGGAATGACTCGGTCTATATTTTGATTATTATGACTTTGATAGCATTTGTATTTGGTTATCACTTAGTGGCCTCAATTGGTGGAGCTGATATGCCAGTAGTGGTCTCAATGCTTAACTCTTATTCTGGTTGGGCAGCGGCGGCGGCAGGCTTTATGTTAGCGAATGATCTATTGATTGTAACGGGTGCGCTTGTCGGATCGTCAGGAGCTATTCTGTCATATATTATGTGTAAAGCGATGAATCGCTCGTTTATTAGTGTTATTGCCGGCGGTTTTGGCCAAGAAGTCGTTATTTCAGAAGATATAGACCAAGGAGAACACCAAGAAATTAGTGCGTCTGACGTTGCTGAAATGTTGAAGGAATCCCGTTCTGTCGTGATTACTCCGGGATATGGTATGGCAGTTGCTCAAGCGCAATATCCTGTATACGAGATCACTGAAAAACTCCGAGCACAAGGTGTTAATGTGCGATTTGGTATACACCCTGTCGCAGGGCGTTTGCCGGGACATATGAATGTGCTGCTCGCTGAAGCGAAAGTCCCTTACGACATAGTATTAGAGATGGATGAGATCAATGACGATCTCTCTGACACAGATACGGTGTTGGTTATCGGTGCCAATGATACAGTTAACCCATCAGCACAAGATGATCCAAATAGCCCAATTGCTGGAATGCCCGTTCTTGAAGTTTGGAATGCCAAAAATGTGATTGTGTTTAAACGATCAATGAGTCCAGGTTATGCCGGTGTCCAAAATCCGCTGTTCTTTAAAGAGAACTCACATATGCTGTTTGGTGACGCTAAAGAGTCGTGTGTAGCTATCTCTTCTCATTTATAAAAAAGTTTAATTTATCACTAATTTAAAAGAGGGCTTTGGCTCTCTTTTTCTGTTTTTACGTATTAAAAAAACAAGGATAATCGACAGTAAACTAATGGAATTAGATAATGGTTTTTATTAAAAATCACGTGCAAAGCCTCAATATTTGAACTATCATCTTCGAAATTTATTCTGTAGTAAAACTGCTTAAGTGATTGAATCTTAGTGTAGTGATAAAAAGGAGTTTGAAAATGACAACATTACAAATTACTCGCCCTGATGATTGGCATGTTCATTTACGTGACGGTGATGTGTTAACCGATACTGTTCGTGATATTAGTCGTTATAACGGTCGTGCACTTATTATGCCAAATACTGTACCACCAGTAACAACCACTGAAATGGCTATTGCATATAAAGAGCGAATCATGGCTGAAAAGCCTGCGAATAATTTCACTCCTTTGATGGCTTTGTATTTAACAGATAAAACAACACCAGATGAAATAAAGAAAGCCAAAGCATCAGGTGCCGTGGTTGCGGCAAAATTGTACCCTGCAGGTGCAACAACAAACTCTGATTCAGGTGTGACATCAGCACAAAAAATCTACCCTGTGCTTGAAGCAATGGAAGAAGTAGGGATGTTGCTGTTAGTTCATGGTGAAGTGACAACCCATTCTGTTGATATTTTTGATCGTGAGAAAGAGTTTCTAGAGACTGTTTTAGCACCGATCGTTAATGATTTTCCAAACCTAAAAATTGTATTGGAACATATCACCACCGCAGAAGCGACTGAGTTTGTTAATAATGCCAATGAAAATGTGGCAGCAACGATTACTGCTCACCACTTATTGTTTAACCGCAATCATATGTTAGTGGGCGGAATTAAACCTCATTTTTATTGCCTACCAATTTTAAAGCGTAATACACATCAACAAGCACTTATTGCTGCGGCAACATCAGGTAGCCCAAAGTTCTTTATTGGCACCGATTCCGCACCACATGCCAAAGATAAGAAAGAGAATGCATGTGGTTGTGCAGGATCTTATACGGCTCATGCAGCTGTAGAGCTTTATGCTGAAGTGTTTGATAAAGAAGGTAAACTAGAAAATCTTGAAGCCTTTGTTAGTTTAAATGGCCCAACATTCTATAATTTACCTGTTAATCACGACAAACTGACACTCACTAAGTCTGCTTGGACAGTGCCAGAGACAATGTCATTTGGTCATGATGTTGTTGTGCCTATCCGTGCTGCTGAAGAAATAGAATGGTCGTTAAGTTAATCTATTCCCCTTTTAACCTAAAATAACTGGAGTTGCTAGTAGGCGGCCAGTGAGTGAGGCCCCATGAGTATAGGTGTACTATATGATTGGGGTGAACGAATACAATCGTTACTGTTATTCTACCTAACCTAGTCACTTCAAATAAAAATGGGGATGATACAACGCTAAGTGATAAGTGGATTTTCACTTAATTTAGTGTTGCATCCAACTCACAAGATATTCCTACATTTTGATGGCATTATAAACAATAATTTTTTCATTCAATGATTCCCATGCTAATCCTGACATAACAATCACAAATAATTCATTTCAGAACATTTTCACTAGTGTTAGAATTCTGCCATGCGCTCACTCTTTATTGTCTTAATTATTACTTTTAGTCCATTGACCATGGCTGCTATAAATATTCCCCAGCAGTTAGAACAGTTGCGTCTGGAGTTAATTAACTCGAGTTCATTAGCAAGCTACAATAAAAATAATATAGAGAGAGACTATCCACCCCAATTACTCTTGCCGGATAGTATGCTACCTCAAACGGATAAATACCCACTTCGTGCATTAATTCAACTATATAAAAATAGTGAAACGTGTGATGGACCTTGGCCTGTTACCCCATTGTTGACTCAACCGTTAGTCTTTACGCAAGCGACTTGTGCACAACGTCAGTTACCCATTGGTTGGTTTGCGCGTTCAGGTTATATCCATCCAGGTGGTGGAACTTATGCGCAACGTTATATACATAAATACCCTAATTTGAGACCTTTAATTCAAAAATACCGACATATTAAAGAACGTCCCACTGCGGTAGCGACTTCTCTTTTAGGTCGTCTTCAACGAATGGATCAATCTGCAATGAGTGCTCTGTTAAAGGGAAGTGATACCTTTCTCTCTGATGGTGAATTGTGGTTGCGTAGTGAAGATATTTACATGGTATTTAAAACCAGTATCTGGCAAAGTGCGGCAAGTAACAATCAGCTGTCACTTAAATTGAAAAAAAATGCTGATTTCTGTTCATATCAAACAGGAAATATCTGTTGGAATAGTGATAGTTCATTTGAGCCAAACTTCATTATTGGTCTATTAGCGTCACTGAATGTCATTTTATTAGTGGGGTGGCTGATATATCGTTGGAAAGTGAAACGCAGAGAGTTTCAACAACGAACACTTATTCTTCAAATATTAACTCATGAATTGAGAACCCCGATTGCAAGTTTAGGTATGACAGTAGAACAATTTAGGCGAGATTTTGATCTGATGCCGGAAGATTTTTATGACCCTTTTCGACGACTATGTGAAGATTCGGTCAAATTACGTCAGTTAGCAGAAGCAAGTAAAGATTATTTACAAGCAGATCAAGAAGAATTACGCCGAGATGAGTTGGAATCTATTAATGATTGGCTAGAATATATAACAGAAGAATTAGATATTACTTTAGATCTAGCTGAAGATCGTTCAGGTAGTCTAAATCAATACTGGTTAAATAACTGTATTGAAAATCTAGTCAAAAATGCAAAAAAATATGGGGTTGGTGAAGTAAAGCTCACGACTCAATACAAGAAAAACAAGCTTCTTATCTCTGTTTCTGATGAAGGCATGTTATCGGCTAAGGATTGGCAAAAAATTAGAGCACCATTTGAAACGAAAAGTGGCCTAGGTTTAGGTCTTACAATCGTTGAATCAATGGTCAAACGGATGGGCGGAAAAATTAAACTAGAAGGCCCACCAACAACATTTATCCTGGAGATCCCTTATGAATAAGATCCTACTAGTTGAAGATAATATCAATTTAGCTCATGGATTAATTGCAAGTTTAAAACAAGCTGGCTATAGCTGTTTTCATGCCGATAGTATTAGTCAAGTTTCTGGATTATGGGAAAAAGCTGATCTTGTTGTTCTTGACCGTCAGTTGCCTGATGGTGATTCGTTGAATTTTTTACCGAGTTGGTTAGAGCTTAAATCTATTCCTGTTATTGTTTTAACTGCTATGATTACTGTCAATGAGCGTGTTGCTGGCCTTGATTCAGGTGCAACTGATTATTTAACGAAACCTTTTGCCGAAGCTGAACTATTAGCTAGAATTCGAGTACAGCTGAGACAAGCTGGCTCTTTAGTTGATACCAGTGATCAATTGATTATTAATGACTTAACGATAGATACCGCAAGCCGTGATGTGACATTTAATAATGAATCGATTTTCTTGACTAGAACTGAGTTTGATTTACTGTTCTTTTTAGCTAAAAATTGCGGCCGTGTGTTTACGCGTGATGAGTTATTAGATCATGTTTGGGGATATAATCATTTTCCAACAACCCGAACCGTTGATACACATATATTACAACTACGTCAAAAATTACCTATGCTGTCAATTGAAACATTGCGAGGCGTAGGGTATAGAATGAAATCAAAATAATGCGTAAATATTGGCTTATCCTCCCTCTTTTGTTATCACTTCCAAGTAAAGCTGATGATTGGTTTCTCGATCATGATCAGTTGACTGATACACATCAATACTTCTTACAAGGTAATGATAGTTTAGGGTTTGAATCCATGATTAAATTATGGCAACAACATCCTAATGTGGAGATCGAGGATAATCTAATAAAGCTTCTAGATAGTATTCTCTCTTATAATTGTGGCGTGGAGCTAACCTCCACCGAGCCCAGTGTTTTACTTTCCAAACTTAAAATTGATCGTGTCGTTACATACAATCGTTCAAATGTCACCTATAGTTATAGAGTTTCAGGTTATTCAAAACTCGACTTTGAAAATATTTATTTGATTGATAATCGGGATCATAAAATAAGTATTGATAAGTTTACCCATGGCATCAATGGGTATTTTGAAATTCGTAATGAGGGTAATAAGCGACCGTTAAAAGCAGGGTTTTATCAACTAGTCATTGAAGGGGAAGAACAAACGATTAAACAACCAATAATTCTGAATCCACAACAGACATCAACGCCATTATATTGGGTTTCTATGACAAATTGGGGCATTGATCGCACAGAGTTTAATTTCCCTAAAAGCTGTGGTTCTCCGACTGTTGATATTGAGTTATTTGATAACAGTTCAGATGAAAATGATAATAAGTTAGTTTACTCACAACGTTTTACTAAGCAATATCCTCAACAGTTAAATATCGATGAGTTAAATCAAGAGTTAAATCCTGGGCATTATTGGTTAAAGGTGAACTTATTTCAACGCCATTACCAGGGGGATATCATTATTGATGATATTCAGCAAATTGCAAAACCGTTTGAATTGACCGTTCTGAAACAAGAGAAATAACATAAAAAACAACAAGATAAAATTTATTCATTTTTAGTGTTTATTTTAATTTAAAACATGTAAAATATATGCAACTTTAAGATGAGGTATTAATTATGATGCAAATTACCGATACAGCCAAAGAACAGGCGATAACTCCCATTTTTAGATTAGCTTTTCGTCCCCTGTTTTTGTTTTCCGGTATATTTTCTTCCTTAGCTATTTTGTTTTGGACCCTGTATCTCAATGGTAATATTGCTTATACCCCTGCAAATAATCCGATTTGGTGGCATAGTCATGAGATGATTTTTGGTTTTATATTAGCCATTATCCTAGGTTTTTTATTAACTGCGATTCAAACATGGACAGGGATCCCTGGAGTCAGAGGTAAAAAACTGGCTCTAATTGCACTGTTATGGCTGGCAGCACGGGTTTTAAATTTTATTGTTCCGCCGAATCTACTTACAATGGCGGTTGATATTAGTTGGTTAATAATTGCTATTTATTTTGTTGCACGACCGATTATCCTACGACGTCAATGGAAGAATCTATTTTTCACCCCTGTCATTTTGTTATTTATTGTGTTTGATATTGTGAGTTTCTATAGTGCTAGTCAATTCAATATGTTGTTACTTGAAAAAATCAACACGATGGCTATCTTACTGATCTCTATTGTTGTATTAATTGTTGGTGGCCGTGTTATTCCTTTTTTCACATCAAGAGGTACACAAACTACACCGATTATCCGTCATATTTGGTTAGAAGTTTCGGCATTAGTGACTGCTTGGCTAAGTCTATTATTCACGGGGTTAGCATTATTTGTATTTGATTTACCCATGACAAACTCATTATTAGCGATTAGTTATGCGGCTGTAGCAATGACTAATTTCGTACGTTTAGCCACATGGCGTAGTCATTTAACAATTAAAGTTCCACTATTATGGTCTTTGCATTTGAGCTATTTGTCGATGATTGCCGGCTTTGTTCTTTTAGCGATTAACAGCATCAATGGTGATATTGGACTGAGTATCTCTCTTCATATGCTATCCGTCGGTGGTATTGGTGGTATAATTTTGGCTATGATTGCTCGAGTATCTCTAGGGCATACGGGACGTAAGTTAGAAATTAAACCTATTATAGCATTTGCCTTTTCCACCATATTTATTGCTGTTATCTTTAGAACCGTGGCGATTCTGCTTTGGCCAAACTCTGCTGCACTATTTATTACTATTGCAGGTTTAGCCTGGTTTATTGGATTTGGGATTTGGAGTATTGTCTACTTCTCTATTTTAAGTAAACCGAGAATTGATGGACACCCTGGATAATTGTTCACTTTTATTTAGCAAGCCCACACAGAAAATGAGTGGGCTTTTTTATATCCAGTACTTAAGCACAGCTAATAACTGTAAAGATTTTTTCATCACTCCTAACCATACCAATAATCTATATTTATCGAGTTTTACTCAATCGACGCTTACTATACTCAAAGTAATTGGAGTTGCTAGTAGGCGGCAAGTGAATGAGACCCCATGAGTATAGATGTACTGTATGATTGGGGCGAATGAGTGACGCCAACAACCTAGCAACTTCAAGTATGAAGAGTATATAAACTCCATTTACTTTGGGTATATACCTATGTGATGATTTTGTAAATCTTTTGGTAATACTTCACAGAATGAGCAATATAAACAGATAGTTAATGTTTTTTAAAATAAAATAATACTTCATAAATATATTATTAATGGAGTATTACCAATGAGTAATGGAATTTCACGGACTCTTCTTGCTTTAACAATTGGTGGTGTATTTACAGCCCCAGCTTATGCCGATGTGATCATTTCGCAATATATCGAAGGCGCAAGTTATAATAAAGCCATCGAAATAGTGAATACAGGTGATGAAGCGGTATCATTGGATAATTTTATTTTAGCAAAATCGGCTAATGGTAATGGAGAATGGGGGGCACAAAGATCTCTTACAGGCATTACTTTAGGTGCACAAGAAGTTTTAGTTTTATCTCATAAAGATGCCAATGCTCAAATCCAAGCAATAACTGATATCACAGACAGCCATGTTATCAATTTCAATGGTGATGACCCAATTGCATTATTGAATAGTGATGGATCTGTTCATGATATAATTGGCGAAATGGGAGATGTTAATTTTGCTCAAGATCAAACCTTAATTAAATTTTCTGACCAAATGACCCCATCTTCAGTCTATAATAAATCTCAATGGTCTACCTTAGAAAAAGATAGCCTAGAGGGCTTAGGCAGCCCAGAGGGAGCAGAACCTGTAGAACCTTTTTCTTGTTTAGTTAATGGTACAACACCTCAATTTACAACGATTCAAGAAATTCAAGGTGAAGGAAAAACATCGCCATTTATCTCAGGTTATCCATATATCACCGAAGAAGAGTATTACGTTAAAGGTGTTGTTACTGCTGTTACTACCGGGATCTCCAAAGGCTTTTATCTACACGCTTTAGTCGATGATCAAAATAATCAAACTTCAGAAGGTCTCTTTGTAAATACAAGTCAAACTGACGATATTTCAGCAGGTGATGTAGTTTGTGTTAAAGGTAATATTCAAGAGTATTACGATAATACCCAACTTAAAGCATCAACAGGGAATACATTAGTACAAAGTCAACAAGCCGTGCCTCAGGCAGAAACTATTATTCTAAAACCATCAGATGAGAGCTTTTCTGACACATTAGAGCGTTATGAAGGAATGTTGGTTGCTACCGATAAAGCGTTAGATTTACGCATTACTCGTACTTTTGGTTATGATTATGACGGTCGTCGTAATAATTTAGTTGTTGCACAAGGGGAAGTAAATTTACAACCGAACCAGATTTATGTTGCTAACTCAGAGCAGTCACATGCGCAACGTCAAAAAAATGCGGAACAACGTTTATTTGTAGAAACAGATCAAAAAGCGGCAGATGGTACCGTTCCTTTTTATCCTAATTTTGGTCGAACAGACGCAGATCAGAATGGTACAACCGAAGATGTATTGAGAATTAATGACACGATTACCGGTTTAGAAGGTGTTATTAATTATAGCTATAATGAGTATCGATTAATCACAACGAATACGATCACACGTGACGATATTATTTCTAATTCGCCTAGAACTGAGTCGCCAGCAGAAAAACAAGGTGATTTACGTGTCGCAACATTTAATGTTTTAAATTATTTTAATTCACCATTTGGTGGCGATCAAAACCCATTGAATCAGAATCGTGGTGCAAATAATCTAGAAGAGTTTGAAAGACAACAAGCTAAGATTGTTTCCGCTATCGTTAAACTGGATGCTGATATTATTGGCTTAATGGAGATTGAAAATAATGGCTTTGGTGACGGTAGCGCAATCAAACAGTTAGTTGAACAAATTAACGCTAAGATCAATAGTAAGAAAGACCAATATCAATATATTTCAGTCGATTCAAATCAGGATGGACAGTTTGATGAATTAGATTCTGTCGGTACGGATGCAATCAGTGTTGGGGTGATCTATCGGGTCAAGAGTGTTAAGCTTATTGAATCCCAGGTTATTGAAATGCCGCGTCAACAAGCACCTACTGTTTATGATGATAGTGGCGACGAGATTGAAAGTGGTCTAAATTATCAGCGAGATACTCTTGCCCCAACGTTTAAGATTAAAGGTGGGAATGATAAAGAACCTAGTGAATACTTAACCGTTGCAGTTAATCATTTAAAATCAAAAGGTTCTAAATGTTGGGAAGATGCAGCACCCATTGATCAAGGTGGTCAAAATCAACAGGATCTAGACTATCAGGGGTCATGTGAAAACTTCCGAGTTGCAGGGGTTGTAGCTTTAGGTGAAGCATTAAATCATATTGATGAGCAACAAAAGAAAAATCAAGTACATCATACGATTATACTCGGTGATTTAAATGCCTATGGGCAGGAAGATCCACTACTAATCTTGACGGATTACTCTAAAGATAAGTATCAGAAAGAGATTCGTGCAGCTCGTGATACTTATATTGGCGATAAAATTCAATATGGTGAAGAGGGTGCAGTGATTAATCAGAACTTTGGTTATATCAATGCAGTTTCTAAGTTACACCCAGTAGGTTGGAGCTACTCTTATGATGATGAAGTTGGTTCACTTGACCATATTTTGATCTCACCAACACTTGAAAGTAAATTAGTCAATGCAACGGAATGGCATATCAATGCAGCTGAATCAACTTTGTTTGATTATAACGGAGAATATAAGGGAGATTTCCCCCATTATTTAGATCACTACCGTTCATCAGATCATGATCCAGCGATTGTAGATTTAAATATTTATCATAATCAAAAAGGAAATCATTAACCTTTAGTTGATGACAACTTAAACGATATCCATTAAACTCGCGCTTAATTATGATAATTTGAGAGTAACGATGCGAAACAATGAACCTGTATTAAACCACAATGAGCAACAGATTGCCGCTGAAAAAATTCAGAAGCTGATGGCTGAAGGTATGCCAAGTGGGGCAGCGATTATGCAAGTTGCGAATGAATTACGTGAAAAGCATCAAGCTGAGAAAAACGCTCAACAAGAGAGTGAATGATATCAGTATCAAGTTTGATAAACTTGAATATATTAGTTAAATGATTGATTTAAATAAAAGAGCAGATTAAAAACTGCTCTTTTTTTATAAGTTAATTTTGAAAAGCTCAACTATTATTGAGTTATTATTTCAGAGTTAATCATAGATCGTAGGAATAGGGCGACGTTTATGTTGAGTACGTTGATAAATAGTGATTAATTTCTCTTTCACTTCTGGGTCTTCACACTTTCCTTCAAGAAAATCATCAATTTGCTCATAAGTTAATCCTAATGCTGATTCATCAGTTTTTTGTGGGTCAAGCTCTTCTAAATCTGCGGTTGGCGCTTTCTTAACCAATGTTTCTGGTGCACCAAGAACATCGGCTATTTCTCTAATTTGTCGTTTATTTAAACCGAATAAAGGGGCCAAATCACAAGCACCATCGCCCCATTTAGTATAAAAGCCTGTGATGTTTTCAGCGGAGTGATCCGTTCCGATAACTAGCCCATTAGTTAAGCCAGCAACTTCATATTGAGCAATCATGCGAGTTCTCGCTTTGACATTGCCTTTATTGAAATCCAATGACGCTTGATCTGAATGAAGCAGCGATGCATTTGATAAAGCGAACAGGGTATTTTCGTGAACACCATTTGCACCATCGGCAATATTTATACTAATTGATTGTGAGGGTTGGATAAATGACAGAGCTAACTGAGCCTCATCTTCATCTTTTTGAATATCAAAAGGTAGACGAACGGCAATGAATTGGTATTTATCTGTTGCTTCATCTTTATTTAGTTTATCAATAGCAAGTTGAGCTAAACGACCACAAGTTGTCGAGTCTACGCCGCCACTAATCCCTAAAACTAGTGTTGATACATGGGCAGTTTTAACCGTCTTAATGATAAAATCAATTCGTCTTTCAATTTCAAATTGAGGGTCAATTGAAGGTAAGACACGCATCTCTTCAATAATCTGTTGTTCCATAATAGTACCTATTTACGAATTAAATTTAATACTAAATCTAATATTTTTCGGTGAATAAACGAGATGAATTGAATGAACAATTCAGTATAATACATTGTAACATTATAAAAATAAAAGTGAGACAGATTAGATGAAACAACAAATTGCAATTTTTGGCAGTGCGTTTAACCCACCAACCATCGGACACCTGTCTGTTATTAATCATCTCCTACATTTTGATAAAATTCTCATCGTACCAAGTATTGCCCATGCTTGGGGGAAACAAATGTTAGATTTTCAATTACGCTGTTCGTTGGTTGAAACATTTATTTCTGATATTGCCAGTAGCAAAGTTGAAGCTTGTTTTGACGAAGAACAGTTATTAGGAGAAAATAAAGCTGTAACTACCTATATGTTATTAAGCCATTTACAAAATATCAACCCAGATGCAGAGCTTACCTTTGTGATCGGGCCAGATAATTTATTAAACTTCTCAAAATTTAGCCAAGCGGAAGAGATTGTTAAAAAATGGAAAGTCTTAGCATGTCCTGAAACGGTACAAGTGAGAAGCAGTACCGTAAGGGAGGCGATTAAAAATCAACAGTCTATTGATTCAATGCTTACTAAATCAGTAGCTAAGAAGATAATTCAAAGCCACTGTTATCAATAAAAAGTGCTATTTTGTCTGTAATAAATCGTCGATAAAATCTGGAGAACAATATAACTTCAATAATTCCAGAAGTGAAGCTTCACTCAATTGATGATGGTTTCTACAAATTGAACTCCATTTTGTTCCAGACTTTCGCTGTTTGACCACTTCTTTACAAAGATTAAACTCTTTTATGTTCTCAATATTATGATTAAGTGCTCGACTAAGATCTTTTTTATTTAAACTGATTGTTTGGTATTTTATCTGTTGAAATAGAACATTTAATAATTGATGCTCTTCATCAGTACTTGAATGATGGCTTGCTAAAGTAAATAATAATTGCTCGAAAAGAGCAGAGATTAAAAAACCACTGACAATCGGAAGTTGTCCAATTAATCTGGGTGAAAACAGCACCTCATCATAAATTGTATCAGGAGTTGATGTTACCGCATGTAGACAATCAAATGGTAGCCAAAATGATTCACCTTCACGTATTAATAACTCATTTTTCCCTAGTCTAATAAATAACGCACCTTGGCGAACAGTAATTAATTTAGCCATGATTGTGGCTTTGCGTGGACTAATCGTTAGGTACTGAGTATGGTGTTGGTTATATTCAATCTTGTAATTCATTAAGTAACCTTTAATTTAAGGGAGAATGACCCTAAGTTTGACGCGAGGATAACTATACCGTCTGACTTGAAGTTGCTAGATTGCTAGCTACACTTATTTGCGCATATCCTATAGTATACCAAAGCCTGACCTTGCTGCTGGTTCACTAACAACGCCAATTATTTTAAGTATATATTGGCGATTTTATTCTTATAGGTCAATATTTAAAGTTACTATAATGGAAAGCAGATCTGACCAGTGATAATATCATGAACAATCTCTATTTTTTGGCTGTTAAGTTGATAAAATTTTGAACGAATAAGATATAATGCCTGCGTATCTTTAATTGATGAAAAAAAATGACCGATAAATATAAAGAGATTCGTCCTTTCAATGATAATGAAGTTGAAGAGGCTATTAAGCGATTAATTCATGATGATGAATTTACTGATGCGATTATTAAATATCGTTTCCCACGCCTTTCAAATAGTTTTGGTTGGTTACTAAAACCGATTATTTGCCGCTTTTTACAAAAAAAGTGGTCAAAAGTTCAAACAGTACGAGATGTTCAACTCGCTGTTGCAGCTTACATGGATAATATGATTAAAACCAGTACTGATGGTGTAAGCTATTCAGGTATTGATAATCTAGATCCAAATCAATCTTATGTTTTTATTTCTAATCATCGAGATATTGCCATGGATCCCGCATTTGTGAATTGGGGGTTACATACTTCTGGACGTGATACATTAAGAATCGCTATTGGTGATAACTTATTAAAGAAACCTTGTGCGACTGAATTAATGAAATTAAACAAAAGCTTCATTGTTAATCGTTCAGCAACGGCACCAAGAGAGATGTTAAAGGCATTAACTCAACTTTCCGGTTATATTAAGTCATCTTTGGATGAGCACCAATCAATTTGGATTGCCCAACGAGAAGGTCGAGCAAAAGATGGGGATGATAAGACAGAACCTGCTATCTTAAAAATGCTTTTTGTTAATGGTAAGAGAGAAAAGATTCCTTTTTCTGAATATATGCAATCATTAAACATTGTTCCTGTCTCTATATCTTATGAAGATGATCCTTGTGATATTGCAAAAGCTCAAGAACTTTATCAAAAGAGCCAAACAGGCAGTTATGATAAAAGTGAATTTGAAGATATAGAAAGTATTATCTCTGGTATTACTGGATATAAAGGAAAGGTTCATGTTAGCTTTGGTGATGCAATCAAAGATGAATTTGAAACACCAGAAGATTTAGCCTTAGAGATCGATCGGCAAATCACGAATAATTATCAGTTATACGCAAATAACTTTATTGCAGCAAAGGTTGAAAGTGACATTGTAACAGATAGTAAGCGTGTCGCGTTTAATAATAAGTTAGCAGCGTTGGAACCTGGTGTTGCTGAGATTGTACGAAAAATGTACGCATATCCGGTACTGAAGCAGCAAGATAATAATTGATCTATCACTAAGATTCTTAGTACAAAATTAAATCACAAGAAAGAAGCATAATCCCTAAATGAGATCATTTTTTAGAGATTTGCTTCTTATATTTGTTCTCTTTGACTATAAAGTCAAAAGATTAAATGGTGTTAATTAATTTGATTACTTTGGTTGAACAACAAAACTTGGGGTATAAACTTCAACACGACGGTTCTCTGCTCGTCCTGCTTCTGTTTTATTTGTCGCGACAGGTTGTGATTCACCACGTCCTTCAATCACCATTCTATTTCTTCCAATTGAATAATTACTTGAAATTGCTGCAGCCACTGCTTGTGCACGTTCTTGGGATAACTGTTGGTTATAAGCTTCCGTGCCTCGACTATCAGTATGGCCCACGACAAATAATTTGCTTTGGGAATACTGATTGACTCTTTGAATAACAGGATCTAAACGACGCTTACTTTCTGCCGATAATCTTGAACTATCAAAAGCAAACGGTAGATCAACACTTAACGAATCAATAGTGATAGGTGTAGGTTTTACGATTGGTTTTACAATGGGTTTAGGGATGATGACTGGTTCTGGCTCAGGAATAATGATAGGTTCAACGACAAGAGGTTGTGCTTTTGCTCCAAAATTATAAGCAAAACTAATCCCATAGAAATGAACATCGGATTCACCAACTTTATCATCATTACCAACATTGGGATACATTTGATACTCTAAGCGTGAAGAAAAGTTAGGAGTGAAATAATATTCTAAACCTGCACCGAATGTTGGCCCTAGATCCCAATCACTTTCTGATTCATTCCAATTAGAATTTGAAGTTTCAACATGGGAGAATGCAGCTCCAGCTTTCGCAAATAGATCTAAAGACGAGGTTAGATCTGTGGAAAACTTACCAACTAAATCAATAGTTTGTGCTTTATAATCAACAGAAGGGTTACCATATTTATCGCTATGTGGAGATAACTCGGCTTCGCCTAAATAAGTATAACCCGTTTCTAAAGCAAAGTAGTCGGTGAAATTATAGCCAAGATATAAACCTCCACCAATATCATCCTTGTCACAAGATTCATTGCCCAGTTCACAAGCATTGCTGAAATGAGTGCCACCTACTCGCAAACCACTATACCAATTAAAATCATTGGAAGCTGCTGCGGGGAAAGTAAGTAATAGCGTTAATGGTAATACTGCTTTAATTGTTGTCATGATATTTCCTTATTATGTTTATATTGCCAACAGGCTATAAACTAAAGGATTTATCATTTACTACAATATTTTAACGGTCACTTATGCGCCTATTTTATAGCAAGTATCATAATTGATATTAATTGCTATAATAAAAACCAGAAATAATATTTATTATTTAAAAAGATTATTATCCCAAAAAGGGGATCGCCAATCTGTTGAACCATAAAGTCGATAAAACATCGCATTTTAGGAGCTAAAAACTGCCTACGTGGATAAACTAAATAAATCGGAAGGGGCATATCTGCTTCCCAATCAGCTAGAAGTTGAACTAATTTATTCTCAGCAAGTTCGTTATTTAACAAATAAGTGGCGATATAGGCAACACCCATTCCAAGCTTTGCAGCCTCACAAATCGCAGGAGCATTATCTACTCGATATTTCCCATGAACATGAATCGATTGGTGTTCATCATTTTTGGTGAATTCCCATTGTTCATATTTCCGTCGTTTACCATAATAAGTAATGCAATTATGTTCCGTAAGATCTGAAGGTTGTCTAATTGTCGGATGTTGAGCGATATACTCTGGTGAAGCCACTGTAATAAATCGACATTCAGCTAATTTTCTTGCAACCATTCCTTCAGGTAAGGTTTCATGGACGGCAATCCAACAGTCATAACGTTCTTCTAACAGATTAGGTTTTCTGTCAAATAGATTAATTTCAAGTGAAACATCGGGATAATGTGTTTGAAATTTTTGTAGTAAAGGGGTGATCTGATTTAAACCGAAAGATTGAGCCAGTCCAATTCTTAATGTACCTTTAACTTGATCACTATATCCGGCAGCTAATGCATCGGCTTCATCCATCGTTTCGATTAAGTGTTCGCCAAAGGAAGCATATTGTTTACCAATATCTGTTAGGATGACACTTCTTGTACTTCTTTGCACTAATTGACAGCCAAGTCGTACTTCAAGTTGCTTAAGTATTTTACTTACCTGAGATTTAGATATATTTAACTGCTCAGATGCACGAGTAAAGTTTTTCTCTTTAGCGATTGTTGCTAAAACAACCATCTGTTGTAAATTATTAAACATTTTAACCAATCAAGTAGGTAAAGAAAGTAAACGAATTATACTTTGATAATGGTAGATTATGAAATAGTTAACTTGGCCACAATCTTAAAATTCAAGAACACTCATAACGAATGATTACTTTATTAGTGTATCAACATTAATACAATCAGCCAGTCGACTAATCATTTCTAATGAAGCTTGATGTTCAATCTGAGTAGAAGCTGCGCATGCATCTTGAATCACAGTCAATTGATAATCACGGTCATGGCCATCACGAACGATCGATTGGATAGCCCAAGTCGTACTTACGCCTGAAATAAGTAGAGCATCAATTTTATTGACACGTAAAATTGCGTCTAATTGAGTATTATAAAAAGGATTAATACGCGGTTTGATCACAATAAGATCGTTATCAGAAAAATCAAGATCTTGATGAAACTCAGTTCCCCAATGGTTCAATTCTAATGCTTTATATTGATCAGCTTGCCCAAAGATTGGGGATGATTTTGGTTGGCTGTGATAATTTGAATCAAAACCTACTTTGACAAAAATTGTTAAAACGTTCTTTTCTTTAGCCCAAGAAATCGCTTGATTCGCTTTCTCTATTACATTGTTCTCTCTTACTTGTTCAGCACAACTTGGTATTTTCCCATTGGAATGGACAATATCATTTATAAAATCAATCACGATTAAGGCTGTTTTCATAATATTTTTTCTCTGCGTTTACTTAGAATTACCTTCATTATAGCTTATAGAAACAGCTATCTTGATCAAATCTAGTTTCTAAACATAGTTATCTAAAGATAGTTTCTAAAAATATCAAGTTACACTGTAACTTGCTAAGGTAAATTTTATACAGATATCTAGGTAATGATGAGTACAAATTATGGTACACTTAGATCCTAAAATAACCATTTTAGGATCTAAGTGTGATCATTGGTTTAATATTAAATAAATATAACCGATTGATTTTAAAAGAGTTAATTATTGATTGGGATGTTGGGTAACTTATGGCAAGAAGAGCATTAAAAAGAGTTGATCTTGAAATTCAAGATAATAGTTTAATTAAGATCAATAATCGAAAACCAGTTTCTAAGCCACCAACTGATATCATTATTTATAATAAAGTTTTAGATGCTGTTCATCAACGAAATCCAATATTGGCCTTGTTACTCGATATGTTAGGGCACACTGGTCTGCGTTATTCTGATGGAGAATTTTTAATAAAAGAAGATTTCATCAACAAGGATGGCAAATTTAAATCATCAATGGTTATTATTCAACGCAAAATATATTCTTCAACATTAACTCGTCTTATCAAGGCAGCTAAGAATAAAAAGAAAGAATTTAATATTAAAAACTTTGAAAACCAAGCGAGAAAATCGGCTGAAGTAGAAATCTATATTTCTGATGGAATGAAAAGTATTGTGCTTGATGCTCTTCATTTTAATCGAAATGAAAAGTTTTTATTTGCTAATAAACATCATTTAAGTGCAGGTTGGCCAATTAATATTAGAAATGCTAATAATATTCTTCGTAAAGTGGGGGAAGAATTAAACGTTGAAAATATAAGAACACACTCCTTCAGAAAGTGGTTTGCCAATCAGGTTATAGAAGCAGGAGGAACGCCAGTAATTGTACGAGATCTTTTAGGGCAAAAATCTTTAGATACTACAACTTTATATGTTTCAACAACCATTCAACAACGATCTGAAGTTATAAGAAAAATAAATAATTATTAACTGTATCAAAGTTAAATAAAAGTAAAGCCAACCACTCACAAGAAACATTTTATTTACAAAATGGTTATAATTGATCTATAATAAATAAATATTAATGGAGTAATATAAGGTTTGTTATGGAACACGTTGCACTAAATGCTAAAGAAACGCTAAATATGCAGTTAAAAACACTACAAACTAATTTAGCAATAAAAAAAATAGATTTAACAAATCATAAAGAGAGTGCGGCTGGTTTTTCTGACCCAGCGGATTCCTCTGAAATGAATGAGCGTTTTATGCGAGAGCACACTGAAATTCATCGTTTAACGATACGAATAGATAAAACGCTTTTCGCGTTACGAGAAGTCGCTAATGGTGATTATGGTTATTGTAAAAATTGTGGTGAAGAGATCCCAGAAAAACGTTTAAATTTAGTACCTGAATCTACTTATTGTTTTGATTGTTTAGATATTCTTGAATACAAACAAAAAGTCGGCGTATATTGTTAATAATATCACTTCAAATAAATATTCGCTTCTTTTAAAGAAGCGAATAAATCATAAATGTCTCAATTAACTTTAAAAATCCTCATTCTACTTCTACAATAATATTAATTGTTATTAAAGGAGTTGTTATGTTTCGTAAGATATATATTCTGATCTTCATGTTTATCCTCTCAGCTTGCTCTACTGATCATCCACTAGATAAGCGAGTTAAAGAGAATAACTATCAAACAGCAACTTTAACAAAAAAACAAACATTAGAAGAATCCCAACAATACCGTTTTTTTGGCGATGTAAAACCCGACTTTTTAATCAAAATAGAAGAAAATAATTACAGAGATAATAGGTCGAATACAATTAGAAAAAATGGAGAACAGTTTAATATCTTAGTTCTCTCAGGAGGAGGAGAGCGTGGTGCTTATGGTGCAGGCGTTTTAGCTGGTCTACATCACTCTGGAAAATTGCCCCATTTTGATTTTATTACTGGAGTGAGTGCTGGTGCATTAATGGCTCCATTTGTATACGTTGGCGATAAACATTTTAAGGATCTTAAAGGGGTCATGCTAGGATTGAACGATAATCTTTTATTAGGAAAGCCAAAAGGTTATTTACAAACTCTTTTTAGTGATGCTTTTGCACATGGTGATACTTTGTATGATGTCGTCAATAGAGTTTATGATAACCAATTTATTGAAGATATTGCCACTGAATATAATAAAACAGGCAGGAAATTGTTGATTGGCACAACTAATTTTGATTCTGGGCGACAAGTTGTTTGGGATTTAGGCAAGTTAGCGGCAAGCGATCTTCCTAATAAAAGTAAATTAATTCATCAAGTTTTAGCTGCAAGTGCATCAATCCCTGGTATATTCCCACCACAATTTTTACCTGTATATATAGATGGTAAACAATATGAAGAGATGCATGTAGACGGTGGCTTGTCACAACAGTTATTTTTTGATCCAATTGGTTTTGATCTAAATGAATACAGCAAACATCATGGTTATACCAAATCACCTGAGGTATATATCATCCGTAATGGAGCCTTAACATTTAGATTTTCAGAAGTAAAAGATAGCGTATTAAGTTTAGCTGCTCGAAGTGTCGATAATTTAATACTAGCGCAAACGAGAGGTGATCTTTATCGAGAGTTTTATATTAGTAATCGTATGAACACTAAGGTTAATTTGACTTATGTAGATAAAGAATTTACTTATAAACCTAGTGGAAAACATTTTTTTGATAAAGAGTATATGACTAAACTTTATCAATATGGTTATGATAAAGCCCAAAAAGATGATTTTTGGATTAATAAAATTCCACCATCATATGTAGAATAATTTTAGAGGATACTATAAATGATTCCAGAAGATTTTGTGAACTATAAAACGACAGATCTCTTTAATAAAGAGAACATACCGAAGATGTTCTTATTTGAACATAATACTAAAGCGGGTGTTTATGGCCGAATTGTTGTCAGCTCAGGCCAATTAAAGTTTTATGGTTTTGATCAACGTCGAGGTAAAGTAGAACAAGAGATTGTAATAAATGCAGGAGAAATAGCAATATCTCCACCAGAGTATTGGCATAAAGTTGAATTCCTCACAGAAGACACCGAATTTAAAGTTGAGTTTTATGCTCAAAAAGATTCAGAGATAGTAGCTAAAAATTTAAGTGAACGAGCCGAAAAGTTTTAATTCAATGACTTCACCGTCATTGAAAAGAATAATAGATAAAGCTTGAAGATAACTGTTTTCAGGCTTTTTTAACTTGGCTTAAAAGGGACATTATCGCTTTGCGCCTACAAAATAAGTACACATAATGTATCTTATGTTAAATAGAGTGATGAGTTATTAATCCATAATTGAATAGATGACATTTATGACAAGCTTAAATCTCTCTTCCACTATCAAAAGTCCATAAGCAATATAAGCTATTGAACATAATGGCTATTTACCATAAAATAGATTATTAGTAGTTAAAGTAAATCTGTCACTAATCATCATGAAATTAGCTACTCGTATCTAAATCCATGATGATTAATGCAAGATTAACAAACTAAATCAGCCACCTGCAAGCTTTACTTTGAAGCCTTTCTTTTCAAGATATACTTTGATTTGATCTCTTTTATCGCCTTGAATCTCAATATCAAAACCTTTTATAGAGCCACCACAACCGCAAACTTTTTTGAGTTCAGCGGCTATTTTCTTTAGCTCAGCAGCGTCGTAATCAAGTCCGGTAATAATACAAACACCTTTGCCTTTTCGGCCTTTAGTCTGTTTTTGGATACGAATAATGCCATCGCTGATAGGCTTTTGCTGTAGTTCTTTCTCTGGTTCAATACGACCAAATTCTGTGGAATAAACTAAAGGGGTTTCATTTTTTGGCACGATGCTTTCCTCTTAAAAATATTTTTGATCTATACTGAAACTGAAGTCATAAATAATAGTCATATATTATATAACTTTACTTATTTAGTCATCGTCACAGATAATTAAACCATTATATCAAATAATTCTTTTTGATGGATTACAGAGTACCAATAATGAAAAAATCTTATTTATTACTTCTACCTACACTACTGGTTGTTAACTCTTATACTTATGCTGGTAATACTATGAGTGAAAAACGAATTGTCGGTCCTTTAGAAACTATTCATGTTGCAGATGCAAATTTTGATATGGTTGCAAGGATTGATACTGGGGCAGCTCGTAGCAGTATCAATGTTACCGGCATTAAAGTGATCGATCCTGATTCAAAAAAAGTGAAAGATAATCTAGGTAAAAGAATTAAATTTACCATTGTTGATACAGATGGCACATCGGTTGACTTAGAGAAAAAAATCACTCAAGTTATAAAAGTCAGAAATGCCCAAGGTGTTGAATGGCGTTACGGTGTCACTATGGATTTAGGATGGAATGGTGAACATAAAGAAGTTAAGGTCAATTTGAGAGATCGTTCAAAAATGAATTATAAATTACTGATCGGTCGAGATTGGCTAACCAATGATTATCTTGTTGATGTTGATAAAAAAGACGAAGACGATAATAAGTGATATTTCACAGAGATAAAAAAGGTTCTACCCTACTCTAGCCCTTTATTGAAAGGTTAAAATAATGGCTAGAACCTTTTTAGATTCTCAGTTAATTAGATATCTTGAACATCAAAATCTACAACTGGATTAACATCGGCTGTGTAATCAACAGAGTCAATATCAAAGCCAAATAATCGTAAGAATTCAGCTTTGTAAGCTTCATAATCCGTCAATTCTTTCAGGTTATCTGTTGTCACTTGCGGCCATAAGTTTTGGCAATGCTGTTGAATAACTTCACGTAATTCCCAATCATCTAAACGTAAACGATTTTTGTCATCGACTTGAGCTGCAGAAGCATCTGCTTTATAAAGACGCTCAGAGAACATACGGTAGATCTGTTCCATACAACCTTCATGAACACCTTCTTCACGCATCTTCTTAAAGACCATTGCGATATAAAGAGGCATGACTGGAATTGCAGAACTAGCTTGTGTTACAACACTTTTAAGTACAGCAACGTTGGCACTACCACCTTTAGCCGAAAGTTTAGTATTGAGTTCGGTTGCTGCTCTATCTAAATCCATTTTCGCTTTACCTAGAGCGCCATCCCAATAGATTGGCCAAGTAAGTTCAGTTCCAATGTAGCTGTACGCAACCGTCTTACAGTTATCACTTAAAACGCCGGCATCAGAAAGTGCATTAATCCAAAGTTCCCAATCTTGGCCACCCATTACTGTAATTGTATCGTCGATTTCTTGCTCAGTCGCAGGTTCAACGCTTGCTTCAATAATTTGATCTTTATTTGTATCAACGGCTGCTGATGTATAAGTTTCACCAATTGGTTTTAATGATGAACGAACTAATTCACCCGTTTCTGGCATTTTTCGAACTGGAGATGCTAATGAGTATACAACCATGTCTACTTGACCAAGATCTTCCTTGATAAGTTCAATTGTTTTTTGCTTAGCTTCATTAGAGAACGCATCTCCATTTAAACTTTTAGAATATAAACCGGCAGCTTTAGCTGCTTTATCAAATGCTGCTGAGTTGTACCAACCTGCTGATCCAGGTTTTCTTTCGGTTCCCGGTTTTTCAAAGAAAATTCCGATTGTAGCAGCATCACCACCAAAAGCAGCAGCGATACGAGAAGACATACCATAACCACTTGAAGCGCCAATAACTAAAACACGTTTTGGTGCATTAGCAATTTTACCTTTATTTTTTGTGTACTCAATCTGCTGTTGGATGTTTTTCTCACAACCAATTGGGTGAGTTGTTGTACAAATAAAGCCGCGAATTCTAGGTTTAATAATCATCTGATAGTTTTCCTTTAATGTAATACCTATAGGATAAATTGTTCTTACCTTGTGATCACTCTTTTTTTATTAAAAAGCTTCTGGTTGGATCTGTTTTGTATCCATATATATATTATATTGATTTTATTTTAAATTTCGTGTTTAATTAGCTACCAACCAACAAGTTATAGTGCACTATGTCAAAGAATATACCGATCTTTAACGATATAGAACAGATAAATAAGTTATCTACGTTACTATTGAATGAACCTATAACGATTGAATTAATGCAAACATTAACCTCAAACTGTTATGCGAGAAATTCATTACTCTCTTTTAAAAATGATTTGATACATTTTCGTGAATTCTGCCTATTAAATAATAGAATGGCATTACCTTCTTCAGCAGAAACCGTCATCACTTTTCTTCATCATTTTAGTCAAGATAAAAAATATGCATCTATCAAACGTTGTGGGGTCACAATTTCATTAGTGCATAAAACTTTAAGCTTGAAAGATCCAATGAGTACTAGCCAAGTTCAATTATTACTCAGAAAATTAAGGATTGAAAAGCAAGGTGATAGTAAGCAAGCTGAACCTTTTCGCCAGCAACATCTATACAAATTAATTCAAAAATTAAGCCTAAGTGATCATTTAAAAGATATCAGAGATATCGCAATTTGGTCATTGATGTTAGAAAACCTTTTAAAACGGAGCGAACTAACCGCTTTAACGATTGATCGGTTGTATATCGACAATAAAAATGAACAGGTGTATTTACAACTTATTGATAATGAGTTTTTGCCTCTTTCATCTGATACTCAAACCGCATTAAGTCACTGGATCTCTGCTGCTAATATTGATTCTGGCTTCCTATTTAGACGGATAGATAAACATCAAAATATTGGAAGCAATCCAATGGATCACTCTTCTATTTATCGGGTATTTCGACGTGCCAGTGAATTGTTAGGAATAAAAAAACACTTCTCTGGACAATCTCCTCGTGTAGGCGCAGTTAAGGATTTATCGGATCAAGGTGTAAAGTTAAATGAAATACAGACACTTGGACGCTGGCGAAGTAATGCTATGCCAGCACAATATATTGGTTTGTATCATCAGCAACAACAACAGTTTGCAAAATTTAGAAAGAAACAACAGCTATCAGATTAATAAAATAATTAACTTGATGTAAGCTTACCACCTAAATTTCCTCATTCTCCCAATCATATAATCAACGATATGATTGGGAGACATTCACTTGTCGTGGGCTAGCAATTCAAGTGAATGTATAAGTAACTTAAGATTTAATCGCCTGCTCAAGAAAATCTTTAAACTGATGACCATTATTTTCCATTAGTTTTGGAAACATTGAAATCGGTGTCATACCTGGGAAAGTATTAATTTCATTCAGTAAAATTTCCCCCTCTTCCGTTAAAAAGAAATCAATACGAGAAAGATCACTTAATTTGAGTTGAGTGAACGCGTGCCTTGCTGCTTTATCAATAATCGCTAACTGCTCATCGGTTAGATTGGTCGCTTCAAGTACGGTTGAAGAGTGACTATCTGAACTATATTTCTCTTCATAACTATAAAATGCATTATCTGGAGAGCAAACTTCTCCGGGTTTTGTGACGATAAGTTTTCCCTGAAATTCATAGGCTGCAACTTCTAATTCGCGGGGTGTCACTGCCTTTTCAATCAATACTTGCTCAGAGTAATTAAAAGCTTCGTTAATTGTTGGAACTAACTCAACTAATTCCTCTACACAATAACAACCAACTGAAGAGCCTTGGCTTGCCGCTTTAACAAAAACCTTACCCCATTGTTCAAAAAAAGCCGTCGCTTGCTTTATAGATACATCACTCTTATCACTTAAAAATAAATAAGGCGTATTATCAATGTTTACAGCGTCAAACCATAACTTTGAACTGATTTTATTAAAACAGAGCGTACTCGATTCAGCATTACAACCTAAATAAGCTAAACCGACCATGTCAAACAGTGATTGTAAATCTCCTGTCTCACCGGGAAATCCGTGAATACAAGGAATAACATAATCAATGGCATATTTTTCACCATCAGAAAGATTTAGCATTTTATTCATATCAATAAAACAACTTTCACCCGAAGCTAAAGTCCAACTTCCATCTTCAATTGTTACACGTATAACAGAGATATCATCAATTAATAACAGTTGACTCTCAATGTAGTCAGCCGAGAGTAAAGAAATCGAATGTTCTGCACCACCGCCACCACATAGCAATAGAATTTTTCGTTTAGTCATTGTTAGTCCTTGATAATTTAGAGCTGGATAGTAAACAATCTACAGTTGTAATGTCGTTAATAATAGCAATATTAAGATTATAATAAAACTATCAATCAGTTAATCCTTTTAGTCTTATTAAATAGTTTGCAATTTAACTGTCCATTTTTACAGCTGTACGACAATAAAAGTATTTTAATTTTTCTACTATAATGATTATTAATAATATTAGTTACAATAAGGTTTAGATCATGGGAAAACACTTTGCGATAGATCGACATAGTTTTGATTTATTAGAGCTCTTTGAGCAAGATGTTGACAAAATTGCATTAGTTGTTGAAGGTGGTGGACAGAGAACTATCTTTAGTGCAGGGGTGTTAGATACATTCTTAAAAGCAAACTTTAACCCATTTTCACTTTTGATAGGTGTCTCTGCTGGTTCACTTAACATCGCCTCATATCTAACTGGAGAGCTTGGACACGCATATGATGTCATTACGAAAGTTACTCGTCATCCTGAGTTCTTTGACTTTAATAAATACATTATGCGTAAGCAAGGGATGAATCTAAATTTTTTAATCGACCAAACCGAGAATACCTATCCTCTTCAGTGGGATCAAGCCAGAGAACATTTAAAAAATAAAACATTTTTGGCAGCCGCATCTCATGCACACTCATTAGAAACTCGTTTTTTTAACTTAAATAATATTTCTTGGCAAGATGCCCTAAAAGCATCAAGTTCGATTCCATTTGTTAGTACTGAACCGACAATTATTGAGGATCAACCCTGGGTTGATGGCGGTGTTTCTGCAGCAATTCCTGTTGAAGAAGCCTATAAACAAGGTTATAAACACATTGTTGTCATTCGGAGCATACCTGCCGATGAAACCCATAACCATGAATGGGTTCGTTTTTTGACTAAAGTGAATAAACTTGGAAAAAGTATTCCAATGATGGCAGAAATGCTACTCAAGCATGAAGAGAACTACCGACAAAGCCAAGCCTTTTTAAATAACCCACCGGATGACCTCAATATTTATGAAATTCACCCTAGAACTAAACTTGCATCTAGTGTTTTAGGATCATCTAAACGAGAACTTCATGAGGATTACAAGCTTGGTAAAAGAATGGGGCAACTATTTTTAGCGACAGTAGCAAAAAAATTGCACTTAAAACAGGACTCCCAAGTAACTAAAACATTTCCTTTAATTACCCACGAACATAACTTGATCGATAATATCCGTGATCACATTAACTTTTTATGGAGCTCCGCAACCAAAGGCTCATTCAAAGGTGTCGATAATATCGAGATCAAATGGATAAATGTTAACCCAAGAAATAATAAGAATACGATCGTTATTGTTAATGGGCGTAATGAAACTTTCTGGAAGTATCAAGAGATAATTTTGGAGCTGAGTGAACATTACAACGTTTACGCTTATGACCATCGTGGACAAGGTGAATCAGAGCGATTTACAAATGACCCAGAGCTTGGCCATGTTGATGACTTCTCTGATTATGTCGTTGACCTTTATATGTTCATGGAAAAAGTAGTCAATCCAACTATTGAAGGTAAATGTTTCATTCTAGCGCACTCAATGGGTGGGGTCGTCGCAACAAAATACCTTGCTCTATTTGAAAATAACATTACAGCGGCTGCATTATCGTCTCCAATGTTTGGAGTTGCGATGCCAAAAGCGATGAAATTAGTTCGCAAGCAAGCAATGGGTTTGATGGAATACTTTTCGAGAACACCTAATTATGCATTAGGCACCCATCAATATAAAAATGAACCTTTTGACGGTAATGTATTAACTCAAAGTAAAGTTCGTTATAAATTATTTAGAGAGATATACAACAAAAATGAACACTTGCGATTAGGTGGCCCTACTATACGTTGGATTAATGAATCAATTAGGGCTGGTGAAAAGTGCATTAAAAATGCTCACAAAATTAAAACCCCCATTCTTATATTACAAGCAGAACAAGATACGGTGGTAGATAATCGAGCACAAGATCGATTTAATGAACGTTGTTCAACTAGCCGTATCTTTGAAGTAAAAGAAGCGTTCCACGACATATTAATTGATAAAGATCAATGTCGTCACCAAGCAATTGTTAAGCTATTACAGTTTTTTAATAAAGAGAAATTTAAACATTAAAAAATTCACATAAAGAGGTTAAATATGGTTTTTATGCTGTTTTTTCTGTTCATGCTTTTTTTTACGGAGCTATCTCTCCAAGCAAGTGAGTTGAGTCAGCATAATTCACACCATAGACATACAATAGAAAGAAGCGCCTTTGCTGCTAATAAACCGATTTCAACTATCTATTATCATCCAGTTAATAACAAATTAAAGGGGATGCGATATTTTGTACTTTCTATTGACCACGATGCTAATAGACAAAAAACGCTTTATTTCAATTCGGTTGATACCAGTAAAAATAGTTGTGCTCTATCCAGCCAAAGTCATCCCAGCAAATTAATTAAGGTTAATAACGTTATGGTGCGTTTCACGGCTCTTTGCAAGAAAAGCTTTGTCGGAGAAACCTATTATCATTACCGAGTAAAAAGTCAATCAGGTTTAAATTATCTTGTTGAACAATTGAAAAAGAAAAAAACCGTCACATTTGATTATGACGGCCTAAAATTAACGTTTGATGCTCAAGGTTTTCAGAGCTCTTGGAGAAACTATCGATAAATATGAAAGTTAACTCATCGTTATATTACGTTTTGGATTAATGCTGATATACCTTCAACATCAAGCGTATTGTTGATGACTCGTTGTTTAATTTGTTGTTCTGAATGAAGTAAGCCATCATAAACCACAACGATACTCTTATCACCTGTCTGTAAAAAATGACTAGTGCCATATTCAGTATAACGGGTTGCACCTATACTAATAACCGCTTGCTTAGGGTAATCGGCTTGTTGAATTAAAGAGTAAATATTATTCATTGGACCAAAATCAGCTTGATTATTCATTTTATCAATAATCCAATTAACTAATTTTTGATGAAAATAACTATAACCTACAACAGGACTATCAACCCCATAGTCATGAGTTTGCCCTTCTCGTTGATGAAAACATGCAATTCTAAATCTATCTAATTTTTGACCTACATCTATTGAGGCTAATTCAATGGTTGTATCAGATATTCCTTTAGTTTCAGGACCCCAATTTTTTTTCTCGCAAATCTTTTTTGCCCCTGGCTTACGAATAGAACAGTCATTATAAGCAGCAAAAGCAACAGGTTTTAAAGCTGATACCATTTTTTCGTGATATTCGATATCAAAGATAATCGCGACTTCTGGTTCAATTTGTAAATTATCACTATTATCTGTCGGCGTATTAATGGTATTTGATGAGAGAGGATAAGTAGAGAGGAATCCTGCATTTTGGGAAGGAATATAAAAAGGAAAAATCGCCTTAGGTTCAGTGGATTCTTGTACTTCAACCACTAAAAAATCATTTGCTTCACCAGCTTGCTCTAAATGTCCGGCAAAATTCCCCGCAACACCTAACCCAATCATAGATTTATAGTTCATTACTCATCCTTATTACTGACTCAATATAAACACTGAATTTTAAAATAAAGAACAAAATAAACGATGTAGTGATGATAAAGCAATTTATTCCGACTAACTTTGTGATCCTAAAGTGATTATCACAGATATTTAAACATTAAACTTACAAGTCCAACGCAAGATAATAACCTCCAAATTAATTAACTTAATTTGAGGGTTATTATAGTTTGCTACCTTGTTAGTTAAAATACATTACATTAGGAATTTCCACCAAACAAAGAGCAGTAAAAATCCAAATAGATAAGCTAATCCAGCCCAAGAAAGGTACTTAAGCCAAGGCTTAACCGCTAAATCTTCTGGTAAGTTAGCACGGCTCACTAACATATAATTAAGAAGTGCAAATATCGGTGTTGTCATAAAAGCAAGAACCATTGCAAAATCTAACATTGGCATTAATGCTGAAGTGAAGAAACATAAAATAGATAACGCTAAACCAGAAACAGTCAGCATCCAGATATTAATATTCTTACGATGATTAAATTTTTTCTTAGTAACTAATTCCGTCGCTTCTGCAAGCGCTCGAGAATAACCATCAATAACCGTCAATGTCGTTCCTAACATACAAAAAAATGCAACCAAAGCAATCAGGTAACGAGACCACTCACCGATAGTTGAAGCATACATGCTCACTAATTGGTGAGAGTAACCAATACCGGAGGTTTTAAGTTCTACACCATTACCATGCAACACCAAAGCCCCTAGTGATAAAAAGACAATCGCAAGTAAAGCTGTACTTATGTAACCGATATTGAAATCAATTAATGCTGATTTATTGGTAACTTTTTGCTCTTTACGCTGACTCTGTAACCACAATGAGGTTAAGCATGAGATCTCAATAGGTGCAGGCATCCATCCCATCATCGCGACGAGAAAACCAAGAGAAGCTAACGTCCAAGGTGATGGTGATTGATAATCTGCAGGGGCAACCGCACCATTATTAAAAGCAATCAAGACAGCTAATACCGTAGCGACCACCAGCATAGCCATAATAACTTTTGACACACCATCTAATAGCTTATAGTGACCAAGTCCCAACATCGTTAAAGAGCCAACTAAAATTGCGCCCGCTAGCTGAGTTAATGGAATCGTCCAAGGTAAAAAATAACCTAATAAACTCGCAGTAAAAAGTAAAACCGCAGCTGTGTTAACAATGGCAGCAAGAGTATTTAGCGAAGCAAAAACCCAAAGGTATCCTCTCCCCATCTCACTATAACCTTGTTGTAAACTTTTTCCTGTCCCCATCGTATATTGCACACCGGCACGGAAGAAGGGGTATTTGAATAAATTAACAAGTAAGATCAGTATCGCTAACTGCCAACCATAAATTGCACCCGCTTTTGTCGATGCTATCAAATGTGATCCACCGATAGCGGCTGTCGCCATCAAAATACCAGGACCTAATGATTGAATAAATTGTTTTAATTTACCGCCAGTATTGGAAGTATTATTGCTGTTTACCATTGTTGTCATTACTTCATCCTTGAAATATGGATATTGAACATACCCTTTGTGTTACTTTTGTTATAATAAAGCATACTTTCCCTTAATTTAATAACAAAATAAACCCCAACATATCCACAAATAATAGAATATATTGCCAATGATAAATTTTTAAGTGATTACAACTACTGTGGCACGCCTCTAACTCTATAGAAACGAAGTAGAGTTAAAATAAAAACCATAAAATATTATTTTTTCACAATAAATCAGATGTTAATTTCACCTATAAGTAATAATTAATATGATAATTCTTGAATTTGAGATGATTGAATCTTTTTAAAGAACAATACAAAACAGATTGCACCAATTAGTGCCATGAACATGTCAGACTGCGTATCCCATATATACCCTTGTGTACCAAGAAACTCATCCGCCCCCTGACCGATAGCAATCGCCACCCACCATTCAATTAATTCATAAAACGCACTAATAGCCAGACAAAATGTAACAACAAGCACATTTAACCACGCTTGACTATTAATGGTTTTATTTCTCGTAAAGACTTCCATCGCAATCGCTGCGGGAATAAAACCTTGCGCAAAATGGCCAACTTTATCGTAATTATTTCGCTCCCATCCCATTATTTGAGAAATCGTGTCAAATAGAGGAACTTCGGCATAAGTGTAATGCCCACCCACCATCAAAATGATGGAATGTATTAAAATCCATATGCAGGTGAAATGGGTAAATTTAAATTTATGATAGATCCCAATAAGGATCAATACCCCGATGATTGCCGGTACGACTTCTAAGAACCAGGTAAATTGATCTTTGGGGTTAATACCAGACCAAATTAACACAGCCAAAAAGATAATGATGAACTGCATGTTAAATTTATTTAGAATCATTTGTATTCTCTTTCAGTATCGTGATAAAAATTATAGCCGAAAAGTTTTTTATTTTGCTCATGCATTCAACTCTTTTAATACAAACCACCAAATAATGAACATTGTCTCAACAACAAGAACTTTGCTATTCAAACTATTTTATGACGTATAACTGACTCCTGACGACTGTCAAAGTGACTAATTTTTGAGTTTATTATCGCAATTATTTGAATATCCACTATCATGATTATAATCAACTAGGTTATGAGATGAATATGTCAAATATAATAAAAAATAGTCAGACAATTAAGAATAAATGGTTTAATCAATTTGTTACAGACTCAATTGACCCAACAGAAGCAAGTATAGAAGGACTTGCTCGTTTCAATCATTATCAAGAACTAGAGCGTTTTTCCTACCAAATCCCCATCAAAAAGCAAACAAACACATTAAATCAGCCACATTCAGAAAATGATACTTCATATAATTTTTATCCCGTAACCGACAATAGATTGATGATCCGATTTGTGATGATTCTAGCTAAGAAATGGGAAATTCAAAACGAAGCTCAAAATTCAAAGGATAGTGAATTAATCACGGAGTTTTTGACGCAAATGATGATAGAGTCAAACATGCCAATCGAGCTTTATATCTCAACAAAGGATGGAGCACTATCAACAACGGCGGTTACTGTCACAACAGAAGATGGAATGAGCATCTTTGATGTTTTCTCGATAGAAAATGGAGATTCAAAATTTTCTGCAGAATCAGCGATGTATCGTTTCCTGATCAACAAACAAGCACCAGATGGTAAGTTGATTGGAGCATTAAGTGATTCAGCATCGAACCCTACTTTACTTAATTTAGGTTTTGAAGCTATATAATAGAATCACCAAAGTTAACGGTAGGAAGATGACAAAAATCAAGAAGGCCAAGTAAAAGGTTGAAACTTTTCCTTGGCCTTTTTGAAGGGTAACAAATACGGGGTCAAAACAAATTAATTGAAAATATCTTACATTACATCGCTACTAAAATCTGTCGTCCAATAGTTAACACCTTGAATTGTCGCTTGTAATGCAGCCCCCATAGTATTGACTTGATAGGTTTTTATTCCATTAAAGTCAGCAGATTGAGTCGCACTTGCTTGCCCCCCATTATCTTCATATTTGGCACTGGCTTCAGCCCCACCCGAAACATCAAACTTATCCGTTTTAAAACGAGTTAAAGTCGCTCGATCTCTAAATAGAAGCGTGTAACCGACTTGCTTTAAACCAATCCCAACACCTGCTCCCGCGGTAGCAAAACGAAGATAACTTGTATTACCTCGTTCTTTTAATACACAAACACCGCCTCCAGTACTAATAAAGAAGAGATAGGTATTATTACCAAAGCAGGTCATGCGAGCATAAGACTGATTAAAGTCCCCTTTTGACCATTGATGTTCTTTGTAAATTTGTTGCTCTACATTTGCAGCTGCCTTTCTTGCATTTGCTTTTTTCTGAGCTGGTGAATTCCCTTTCGCACAACTAGCAAGTAACAAAGCGGTTAAAATGACTGCACTTATTTTTACTAATTTCATGATCTTTCTTATTGGATAAAAAACAGCATATTTTACCCCTGTTTTAAATCAGACAACAAACTGTATATTTCAATTTTGACAAAATCATCACAAACATCGACTAAATAGCTAGAGTTTATAATCAATGGCAAATTTGCTCACTTAACGACTTTTTTAACAATTTTATATACAAAGTAACCGTTTGCCTCTCGTCATACCAGTATCATTAATAATTTTTATATCTAAATAAACCCCTATAAATCAATTAATTAATATATAACAATTAAAATTAAGCGATTTGATGCATAATATTTAGTTGACAGATTTATTTATAAGATTAAAATGCCGCCCGTTTGTCTATAAAACAGAAAAGAAAATAAAAAATACAACATGACTAAAGGTGCAAAAAATGTCACAAGATAATGATTATAGTTTAGGGCCCGTACCCAAATCAGCAAGAAAAGGAACCATCTCCTTAACGCTGGTGATGTTAGGGTTGACATTTTTTTCAGCAAGTATGTGGACAGGGGGAGCATTAGGAACAGGGCTCAAATACGATGACTTTGTGCTCGCAATTCTAATTGGTAATTTAATTCTCGGTATCTACACTTCCATTCTTGGTTACATCGGCTCCGCAACTGGCCTCTCTACTCACCTCCTCGCTCGATTTTCCTTTGGCTCTAAAGGTTCTTGGCTTCCTTCATTTCTTCTCGGTGGAACACAAATCGGTTGGTTCGGTGTTGGTGTGGCAATGTTTGCTATCCCCGTTCAACGTGCAACGGGTATAGATATTAATACTCTCATCATCGTCTCAGGTCTCCTTATGACCGTTACCGTTTATTTCGGTATTTCTGCCCTAATGATCCTTTCTACTATTGCCGTTCCAGCGATTGCCATCTTAGGTAGTTATTCAGTTCATGAAGCAGTCAATAGTGTTGGCGGGCTTGACGCATTAAAACAAATCACACCTGAACATCCATTAGATTTTTCAGTTGCTTTGGCAATGGTTGTCGGTTCATTTATTAGTGCAGGTACATTAACTGCAGACTTTGTACGCTTTGGTAGTAAGCCAAAACGTGCAATCTTCGTTACCATGATCGCGTTCTTCATTGGTAACTCATTGATGTTTATTTTTGGTGCTGCAGGCGCTTCTGCAACAGGCCAATCTGATATTTCAGAAGTGATGATTGCACAAGGGTTACTGATTCCAGCCATTATTGTTTTAGGTTTAAATATCTGGACAACAAATGATAATGCGCTTTACGCTTCTGGTTTGGGTTTCTCAAACATTACAGGCTTACCAAGTAAATATATCTCCATGGTCAACGGCATTATCGGGACCATTTGTGCACTTTGGTTATATAACAACTTCGTAGGTTGGTTAACTTTTCTTTCAGCGGCAATCCCGCCTATCGGTGGTGTCATTATTGCTGATTACTTTATGAATCGTAAACGTTATCAAGACTTTGCCAATGCCGAATTTAAAACTGTAAATTGGGCTGCAATTATTGCCGTTGCAGTCGGTGTTGCCTCTGGTAAATTTATACCGGGCGTTGTTCCATTAAATGCCGTAATCGGGGGTGCTATCTGCTATATTATCCTAAACCCGATTTTAGACCGCATTACAGCCAAAAAATCTACTAGCGAATTAGCGTAAGGAGCTATCTGTTATGTCACAACTATTAATTAAAAATGTACATCTACGTGATCAGAGTGGGCTTTTTCAAATTCTTGTTGAAGACGGTAAATTCAGTGCGATTAAATCCAATGATGAAGTATTTGATTTTAATGGCAAGGTGATAGATGGTGAAGGTGGATTAGCAATGTCACCTTTCTGTGAACCACATATTCACTTGGATACAACACAAACGGCAGGTGAACCGAGTTGGAACCTCTCGGGTACCCTTTTTGAAGGAATTGAACGTTGGGCTGAGCGTAAAGCGACACTTTCAATTGAAGATGTAAAGCAACGAGCTAAAACCACCTTAAAATGGCAGATTGCTAACGGCATTCAACATGTGCGTACTCATGTCGATGTATCAGATCCAACCTTAACTGCATTAAAAGCGATGGTTGAAGTCAAAAAAGAGATGGCACCCTGGGTAGATTTGCAGATTGTTGCATTCCCACAAGAAGGGATTCTCTCTTACCCAAATGGCCACCAGCTAATGGAACAAGCGATTGAAATTGGTGCTGACGTTATTGGCGCAATTCCTCACTTTGAATTTACTCGTGAGTATGGCGTTGAATCACTACATTATATCGTTGATTTAGCACTGAAGCATGATTTACTCATCGATGTGCATTGTGATGAGATAGATGATGAACAATCACGCTTTGTTGAAACTTTAGCTGCTCTTGCTCATAAGCATGAGATTGGCCATAAAGTTACCGCGAGCCATACCACTGCAATGCATTCATATAACGGTGCTTATGCTTCACGTCTATTTCGCTTATTAAAAATGTCGAACATTAACTTTGTGGCAAATCCATTGGTTAATATTCATCTTCAAGGGCGATTTGATGACTACCCTAAGCGTCGTGGTATTACTCGCGTAAAAGAGATGTTGGCAAGCGATATTAATGTCTGTTTTGGTCATGATGATGTTTTTGACCCTTGGTATCCACTTGGCACAGCAAATATGCTGCAAACGCTTCATATGGGATTACATGTTTGTCAGATCATGGGTTATGAGCAGATCAATGACTCTCTTGACCTTATCAGTACTAACTCAGCAAAAACCTTAAACTTGCAACAGTACGGTTTAGAGTTAGGTAACCCAGCGAATATGATTATCCTAGCGGCAGAAAATGGTTTTGATGCAGTACGTCGTCAAACACCAGTACATTACTCTATTCGCCAAGGTAATGTTATTGCTAAAACTGAGCCAGCAAAAACAGAGATCCATCTAACAGAAACAGAAAACGTTAACTTCAAGCGTTAATTGAGGTTTCCTCAGTTTTAAAGTAAACAACTAGTTTTAAAGTAAAAACTAATCTTACGGTAGACAAACTACGCTTAAGATACATGAACAAAAAAGCCAACTTCGCTATGATCAATAGCACAAGTTGGCTTTTTTATTGTTCAAGAGTCTATTCCAAGCTTACTGATAAAGAATAATTACAACCATTCACGACATTCGCTGACTGACTCAACTAATGCTTGCTGAGCGGGATCTTGTGGTTCTAAATCATCATAATGCCAATTTACTTTAGGAGGCATAGACATCAAAATAGATTTTGTTCGCCCTTTTGATTGGATTCCAAAAATAGTTCCTCGATCTTGTAATAGATTAAACTCAACGTACCTACCACGACGAAATAACTGAAATTCTCTCTGTTGTTGGGTATATGGGAAATCTTTGCAACGCTCAACTATCGGTAAATAAGCTTCCGTAAATGCGCCACCAATTGCTTTAATAAAATCAAAGCTACGCTCAAATCCCCATTGATTTAAATCATCGAAGAATAACCCGCCAACGCCACGATGTTCATTTCTATGTGGGAGAAAGAAGTAATCATCACATTGCTGCTTATACTGAGCATAAACATCGTCACCAAAGGGTTGACAAGCGGTTTGACACACTTGATGAAAATGAACAACATCTTGTTGATAGAGTTGGTAAGGGGTTAAATCCAAACCACCACCAAACCACCAATGATCTTTACCCTCTTTATCGGTCGCACAAAAGAAACGGATATTGGCATGGCTAGTGGGTACATGTGGGTTTAGTGGGTGGATAACTAAAGAGACACCCATTGCAATAAAAGGCAAACCCACTAAATGTTGACGTTCTTTTGTTGCCGCTGAAGGTAATGCTGGCGCAGAAACAGATGAGAAATTGACACCCGCACTCTCAAAATATTGTCCATCCCTTAAGATAGAAGTTTTCCCTTCTCCTAATTGACTTTGCCACTGATCAATTTCAAACTTAGCTGTAGGTTCATGATTTTCCAACCCCGCAATTATCTGCTGCTGTAAACTCAGCAAAAATTGTTTTATCTCTTCTGTTTTAATTGCCATTAGATTTATCTAGACCTTTAATAAAATCCCGAATTAATATGACATGTCACTGTTAATGATACGTCTTTCCCTACTCTTTAGTATGCCACTTTTTCTCTAAAAATCTAATTAACAATTTATTGACAAACACCAGAACACACAATGTTTATGTCATGGCTCTTATCCGAGCTCGAGTCTCTGGCAATATAACTTCTCTCAAGGAGCTTCTTCAACGATTATTGGCATTTTTGCTCTTTGGGGAGTATCTCAAATTATTCTTGGGCTAATTTATTTAGCCGCAGTTATTCGTTATCGCTCTCTTATTCCTATGCTCTATTTATTAGCGGTTTTTGAATATTTAAGTCGAGCATGTGTCGGCCATTTCAAACCCGTAGAGCTTATCGGAACAGCACCTGGAGGAATAATAAATCTCCCCGCAGCAGGGTTATTTACTGTCATATTTTTACTTTCAATATGGCGGAAAAAACAGGCAAAAACTAAGAGCCTTTAGTTTTTTAATTGAAGAAATTGATTAAAAATGCAGATATATAGAATTTGTAAAAAAGTCAGCATTATTCATGCTGACTTTTTATAAGACAAATTTTAATTAGGTACTTATGCCAATTAACTATTTTGACTTTTTTTTATTTTATTACGTAACCTTAGAATCAAATTGAAAATAGCAACGCCACTAATTATTAATGTTGTTCCAGCAAAGCCAAGAAGATACCAACCCGCATTTCCTTCATGCTCTCCTAATAAAACAAAACTTGCATTAATAGTTAATAGAAAACTAAACCACCAACTAATTACCAATGACCATTTCCACCAATTCATGTGTAGATCATATTCATCAGCCCAAACATTAGCTGACTGAATAATAAAAAGTTGTGCTGCACCTAACAACATCCAAAAAATAGGATCTAAAATTGTACTTTGTGGAAACATATTAAAACCCTCCCCAATTACCGTCATATTCCCATGTTTTTTCTATATCAAAATAATTTTCACTACGCATCCATTCTGGAGGTAAGTGGTATGTCGCATCTTTGCCACCATTCCATTTCGGATGGAAAGCTTGAGGATCGGGGTAATAAAAGAAATTATGCTGCATGGCCAACAATGCATGTTGAGTTATATGCGTTGGGTCCCTAGGATCTATCTCTTTTATTGCAGCATGAATCCAGTTATTTTTTCTTGTATATGGACATACTGCGATACAAACTCGACACCCACGCCCCCCTTCTGATTGAGCTGTATTCCAAAACTTCCAACAACTATCCTGATTAAAGTTGTACTTACGGTAGCCACGTACAACAACATCAGGTTGGTCTGCTTTAGATATTGACCCGCTAGGACAAGCATCTGCACAAATTTTACAATTAACACAGAACTCTTTCATATTAAGATCGATAGGTTTATCAAGCTCCATATCAAGATCAGTAATGATCCCAGCAATACGGATGTTTGCCCCAGTTTCTGGACACATCATAATCCCATTTCGAGTAGCTTCACCCAAACCAGCAGCAATTCCATGTGGAGGAAGAATAGTTTCATAGTCAGTAGAAGGTACTTGTACTCGCCCTGCGTACCCTAACTGGCCTAAAAACGCTTGCATTTTACCAGAGATCATCCGTAATTTATGATAAGCTTCAGCCGATGTCGAATAACCAACAGAAGCATAGGTTGAATCCCAATTCATTGGTACTCCAACAATGATCATATTTTTCCAATGCTTTGGTATTTCATCTCCCCAACTATCCATTCCACGCATCATTCCTTTAAACACCCACTCTGGATGAACCTTGGTAATGCCGACAAAACTTGCTCCAAATTTATGACTAATTTCTTTAATCAGATCTGCTGCATGTTTAGAAGATTTAAAAGGCATTGGATCTCGGTCTATAGGAATTAACGCACGATCAGCAAGATCTGGATGCCCAACAGGTGGAATTGGAAATGTAGAGGGTACAGGTTTATCAAACACCTCTCTTGCCGTCATAGTTGATAAATGTTTTTTTGTTAAACCTGCATTTGCTATCTTTTGAGCTGCAGTAAAAGCCCAAGAAATAGCAAACTGATTACGCTGCTGATCTAGGTTAGACAAACGTTCTGAGGACTTAATAAAGGCCTCTTTCATATCCGGCCAACGTTCAGGGTGCTTCTGATAATAACTTTTTACACGAGGATCTGGAATATTAGTAAAATCGTCAGGTACATATCCTTTCTTAATTGACTTGCTTAATGATATATGACGATTAAATAGAAAATCTCCCCACTCAGGGCGCTCTAGATTTCCTTCTCGAATTAAAGTCGGAGCTACATCTACTCTAAACGGTTCTCGATCAAAAAATTGATCGGCACCCGCCTCTGTTCGACCATAGCCTACATTTGCATCAGGATCTTGCCCTTGCACATAACCTGTCCCGCATACAGCACCTATCGTTCCAACAGTCGCAGCCGCACCACCAAACTTCAAAAAATTACGCCTTGAATGACTTTTTAATTTATTTTTATTATTTTCCACTGTCATTATTTCCTGCTTATTGATTAAGAAATTAATTAAAAAAATACGTGTGAATTTTATTCAATTGTTAAAATTGGGATCAGCTGCTTGGCTATATTCTGAAATTCTTCTTTATATTCAACTTTTGCTCCAGGCCACAATTTAGACAAAGAAATAAATGAGTCATGTGCGGCCTGCCAGTTCTCTAGTTGATAATTAGCAATAAACTCATACTCAATAAATTGAGGCTCAGTTTCATCTATTTCCCTTAAAGGAGGCAGCCTATTTAATGCTTCTTGCCAATTCCCTAACTGTATTAACGCATCAACATAGATATTTAACATATCAAGGTCTTCATAACCCATATTAAAACAATAATTTACAACACCACATACTTCAGTTGTTTTTCCTAACTTACTTTTAATCGTAATTAAAAACTTTAAAGCATGAAGATTGTTCTTATCTCTGTCTAATAGTTCAAGGCATACCTCTTCAGCAAGGAGAAGCTGATTAGTTTCCAATAGGGAGCGAATTAAAGTTAAGTGAGTAGCAGATAATTGTGGATGGTAATCCACCTCTTTTTTCAAAAATAAAATAGCTTCTTCATGACGTTCCAGTTTTTGTAAACAATAACCAATATTTAGATTTGCACCTAGATAATTAGGTTCTATCGCCAAACACTGGTGAAATAATCCAATAGCACTATCAGCATTTTTATTTAACATCATTAAATAAGCATAATGAAAATAAGCGGATGCAGACTGATTATCAATTTCAAATGCTTTTTTATAAAGTTCACCAGCTTGCTCGGTGTCACCCATTTGTTGAATGATTCGGCCTTTTCGCACTAACACCCAGCTTTCACCTTGAAATTGAGCTAAAAAAGAAACACTAATTAAAGCCAAACGTGGAAGTTGCCACTGAATAAAATACTCTAACCACTCTCCAAGCAATAATGGCGAGGGTGTTGTGGATAGAAATGCATTGAGGTGCTCCTCTGTAATAGCTTGAATTGCTTCACGTTCTAACCAAAAATAATGTCCACCAGTATCTAATTCTGTTAGCAGAAGAGATTTCATCTGAGTAGCTTTATTTTTTACTTTATCTTCAGATAAGAAGAAACCCTCAAAATATTCTTCGAAAGTTTTGTTTAACTGTTTAATTAATTCTTCTGTCATTATGATCATTACTGACCTAATCCCTAATATTCCTTAATTTAAATCTAATAAATTTAAATTAACTAAAATCTATTTATAAGATTAGTATCTATGAAGGAGTAACTAAACCATTGATTAAGATCAACCATTAACATTCACTTAGGTTATAGTCATTATACCAATAAAGTATACCCACCAAATATCTTATATCACAAGTAATAAGAATTGCTATTAGGCGACAAGATAATGAGACTCCACGAACATATATACTGCATGACTCATTGCAGCCAACAATCTAACTACACGCCAAGTAGGAAGGGGATATTGTCATTTCAAAGGTAATGAAGAGTAAAGCTTAGTGAACTCATCCATAAAGACTTTAAAACGTTTCGGGGTGTGTGCATTCTGCTTGAAGATAAGATACATATGCTCTTCATAAAACCAATGACCATTAAATAATTGGATCAAACTTCCCTCTTCGACTCCTTGAATTGCTTTATGGTTAGAAATCAACCCAATGCCAAATCCTTTTTTTACTAATTCAATCGTAATATCGACAGAGTCTGCTGCCATCAAACCATCAACATTCAATTCTACCCGATCTGAATGACTATTCTCTAGCACCCAAATACGTTTATTATCTGTATCATTGGTTTTGGTTACACATAAATGTTGTTCCAGATCCGTGATCTGTTGCGGCACGCCATAAGCATCAAGGTAGCTTGGTGAAGCATAACAATAGCGTCGATATTTAGGTAATGGTTTGGCAACAATCGCATCTCCCGGCGGTAAAAATGGGGCGATCATAATATCCACTTCATTCAATGAATTCAGTGTACTTGGTATCATTGTTTTAATATAGAGCCGAACTTCGGGGTAACGCTGATGAAAGTCGGCAATAAAATAGTTAACAAGAAAAGAGCTCATTGGATGTAAACAACCAATACGAATAATCCCAGAAATATCCTGCTTCTCATTTTGTACTCGCTCAATGGTTTTTTCGATTTGCGCTAATAATTTATACGCTGAGTCCAAAAAAATCTCACCTTGTGGGGTCAAACAAATACTCCCACCACTACGATGAATAAGCGTAACCGATAAACTGTTTTCTAATGATTTAATTTTTCGGCTAAGTGTCGGTTGACTAATTTGTAATATTTTAGCGGTTTCTGTGAAATTTAACTTATTTGCCAGCATCACAAACATTTTAACAGCTTCAATATCCATTACTTCCTCACCCTATTAGTCATATCAAACATAACCTCTCAAATACCTTAAAAACAATAAAATGTCATTGAAAAAAAACACTATTGAATCTTTTATTGATCTCAAACATGGCTATTCATTTTTTGAATAACGCTTATGTAAAACCGCATATATCGATGATAAATCAACAATATATAATCATCAAATAACCATTAATACCTATTTATGGGGACTTTTACTGAATCAATACCTTATTGATCCAGTTTTATCATTTGCAGGGAAAATTTCAAAAAAGGAATAATATGAAAAAAATTCTTGCCACATTAGGATTGCTCGCATCCTTTAATAGCCATGCAGGTCTTGAGTTGACTCACTGCCTGATCGCAGAACCCGCACCAAGCTCTACTGTCACCGGTATCTTTTTTGATATTAAATTTAATGTCACCGATGAAATAGCAGCTTTAAGACTACCTTCTCAAGAGTCTATTCAAGGCGCTAGTATAGAAGGATTGGCATCTTCTGTCGAAATACATGAAACCATGATAGATAAAGGTGTCATGAAAATGAATCGTCTAAACCAATTTAAATTACAACCTAATAAGACGCATCATTTCCAAAAAGGCGGCCCACATTTAATGATTCGAGATTTCACTAAACGTCCCGTCGCAGGAGAGGAATATACATTACGCATCTGGTCAAATTATATTGATGAGCCAACCTGTATTGCTAAGGTCGTCAAATCTTCTGAAATACCCGTTAAAAAAATGCTGAAATAGAGAATGATAATGAAATTATTACATAATATAAAAAGAAAAGTTATCTCTCTCATTTTCCTTGTCGGTGTTTGTGCTGGACTGCTAGCTGCACTACCTGCTACCGAGGTTATCCATAAGTTAAGCTCTAATGAGTTTTGTAGCTCATGCCACACTATGGAGCCGATGGCAGAAACTTTTAAACTCTCTGTTCATGGTGGTAATAACGCTCAAGGGTTTGTTGCAGAATGTGTAGATTGTCATTTACCAAAATCTAATATTATTGAAGAGCTTTACGTTAAAGGCACCTCAGGCACGCGGCATCTTTGGGGAGAGTATGTATTAGGCATGAAGCAGCTTGATTATGAAGAACTGCACCCAAAAAGAACAGAATATGTTTATGATTCTGGTTGCGTGAATTGTCATAAAGATCTTGAACGTCGTGCATTAAAAGCCACAGCTGATGGAAAAGTATCTGACTGGACTCACAACCTCGCCTTTAAAAATAAAGCTGAAGATCCACAATGGAAATGTTCAAGCTGTCACTACGATATTGCCCACCCTCATTTAGAAAAAAACATGCGTGAAAGAGCAGAAGAAACGATGCGCCTAACTGCTGTTGGAGAGTTATAAATGAAAACCAAACCTTCAAAACTAGCCTTAGTGATAACTGCATCACTACTTTCTAATTTTGCTTTTGCTAATGAAGTTAGCGTAAACCAAGATATTGATAATGGGCTAGAGGATTATACGATTAATCGTACCCTTGCAGATCTTTCACCTAAGGAGTTAAAAAAAGCCAGTCGTGAAGCATTTATCTGCTATCGCGCTTGCCATAGACCCGCGAAAGAGGAGGTTCCTGAAACCTTAAGCCCAAAATTAGACGGACTTTCTGCACAGTATCTCTTCGACCAGTGGGCCGATATGGATAATATCCGTGTTTCTGGTCTATCAGCTCAAATGAAAGAGTTCGTCTACGTTTATTCTCGTAAAGAAATGGCCGATATTTCATTAGTGCTGAGTAGTCGCAAAATGAAATATAGCCCTGATCCTGATGTTGTTGGTAGTGACTTATGGCAACAAGGAAAAGAGAAATATGATCAGTCATGCAAAATGTGTCATGGCGAGCAAGCTGAAAGCAAAAATGAACTTTACCCATCATTTAAGGGGCAGATGCCAGCCTATATCTTTGAGCAATTAAAAGAGTACCGAGATGGTAATCGAACAAATCGCGATGCGCCAGTTATGCAGCCTTTTGCCAAAATGTACTCAGAAGAGGATTATAAGGCAATTATCGCTTATGTAACGGGCCAAAAACTTAAGCTGATTGAACGTGTCGAATTTATTACCGGCATTGGTATGCCTGCAATTAAAGATTTTGTCTTACCTGATACTGGTCAAATTCAAGATTTTACCGATGTAAAAGGTGAAGATTCAGATTATATTGGGGAACAACCAACATATACCGTTTCTCAATCAGGAAAAACCGTCTTTGATGAGAATACCAAGTTAACATGGGAGCGTGACTCTTCTCGCATCTGGATGACTGCATTAGAAGGGAAAGAGTATTGTGCAAGCTTAGAGCTTGATGGCTACGATGATTGGCGCTATCCCCTGATCAAAGAACTGCATACGATTACCGACTTAGGTGAGTTCCGACCAGCAATTGATACGAAGGCATTTTTAAATATGCCCCGTCAAAGTTCAGGTATCTGGACATTCCCTGTCTCTAATCACCCTGATCATGCTTGGCATATTGGTTTCCCAGATGGTCACACGATGGGACAACATACCGCTTCAACCAAAATGACGCGTTGTGTTCGCGCAGATAATGGTGCCGCTTACCATAATATGAATTTTGTTGATAATCACGACGGTACTGTCACCGAAAAGGTTACCGATAGAATGTGGCAACAAAGTATCGATTATACTCGCCGCAAATGGGAGCCATCGATTCAATATTGTGAAAACCTAACATTAGCGGGTTATGATGATTGGCGTCTCCCTGACTTCAAAGAGCTTTTATCAATTGGTAATTTTAATAAATTTAACCCATCCATCGATGAAGAGTTTTTCCCTAATACGCCAATTAAATATCTATTTTGGTCGAGCTCGGCAAAAGTAGGTACTGAAAATGCGAACTTCCGTCCATTACCGCCAAGAAAAATGGATCAACCGATTGAAATGCATGATCTTCGTGGAGAAGCAGGCGGTCGTGAACGTTGGGCTGTCGGTTTCCAACTTGGTGCAGGTTATGGTTTAAATGAAAATTTAGATATGTACACTCGCTGTATTCGTAACCCTTAATCATTAATATGACAGGAAGCCCTTTATTGGGCTTCTCTGTTTTAGGATTTATTATGAAACCTTTCTTTTTTTCAATTCTATTCACTTTTATCACTTTCAATGTTTATGCAAGTGAAGAAGGTCGGTACGATGATGGTGCTCGCTGGGCATTTATTTCTGATGCTAACAGTCCTAATATTGCTGTTGTCGATACGTTCAATTTTAAATATCAAGACACGATAAAACTCAAAGCCATCCCCACACACCTTGTCGTTTCTGATATTCAAAATCTTCTTGTTTATATTGATGGGATACACCCTACTGTCTTTATCTATGATTTAGTGACTAAAAAGCACAGTACAATGCCATTAAAAAAGATACCTAATGAGATCTTATTCCACCCAGATGGTGCGCAGATGGCGATTGCAAGTAGAGATCAGATCGAATTAATTAAGCCTTTAGAGCTTGAATTTATCGATACGATTAATGATATATCGACACCATTTAGCATGAATTATGATGATGGAGGATATAACCTTTATATCTCAGAAAGTAATACCGGAAAGACCTTAATCTATCGTAATCATGATAAAAAGCGTTCAATTATCCAAGTTGGCACAGGTAACGTGTCAGATATCACTCTCTCTCCTGACTCTCGTTTAGCGCTTGTTTCACAATATAAAGATAACTCAGTCGTTGTTTGGGATCTGTCAATTGAAGCCCCATTTGGCACATTCCACTTTGATTCAACGCCTTACCGACCTTATGTCAGTTCAGACTCAGAACATATAATTATTGCCGATGAACAAGGTAGGGCAAAAGTCATCGAATCTTGGGGAGGAGAAACCATTCAAGAGTTTCAATTAAAAGGTTCACCAGAGTCAATTAGAACAGGATGGATTGAAACAATGGGAATTATTGAATCTTCAGGGCACTTAGATATCTTTAATCTCACCGACCACTCAATTAACTCTATTAACCTGCAACATGACTTAAAAGAAATGGTCGTTGTTTCCGATTCAAAAACACTGTTTGCGACTCAAACCGATTCATCAAAACTCTTTGTTTACGATATTAGAGCAAATAAATTACGAAAAGAAATTAGAACCGGCTTAACACAACCAAACTTATTAGCGATGGGAATTACTAATACCGTTTGTCATTAACCCCATCATTTTAAGATCGTAATCATAATAATCTGATAGATAATAAATATAATAACAAGGAAAATGATGACTCGTATATTTAAAGCTCTGAGCATATTCACTCTTTTTTTAATCAGCCAGATTGCAATCGCTGCACCGCTTTCATTTACTTTACAAGAACAAAGTTTAGGTCAAGTCACCGAAAAAAATTGGCCTGAAAAATATCTTTTAATTGGAATTGGTTACACCAGTTGTCCCGATATTTGCCCAACAACCGTGATTGATTTAGCCACATCCGTGAATAAACTGGGTGAGTTAGGAGAAAAGGTTATTCCTATCTTTATTTCAGTCGATCCTAATCGAGATACGGTCGCTAACTTAAACCAATATGTGAAATATTTTGATCCTAAAATGGTCGGTTTAACAGGAACTCAGCAACAAGTAAAAGCAGCAACAAAAGAACTGAAAGCAACTTATGGATTCAGTTTAGAGGGTAAGCCAATTTATCCACCATTACCAAAGCATTATGAAGTGTATCACTCGAGTTATATCTACCTATATGGTCCTGACCGTAAGTTAATCGATGTCTTTGGTTATGGTGAAGGAGGAAATAAAATTAGTCTGAAGATCAAGGAACATCTTCAATGAAAAAAACACTAAAGTTCTCTTATTTACTGTTCTCCTTCCTCTTACTGGTATCAGGAAATAGTTTGGCATCTAACTGTCCGACACCAGAGGGATTTCAGCCTATTAAAAAGGGGATGGTTTGGGAAAACACCACCAAACAGATAACGCTCATTAATCTCTGGGCGGTATGGTGTCCTCCCTGTTTAAAAGAGTTGCCGATGCTAGATAAAGTCGCCTCTTATGACTCATTTTCGGTAGAGGCAATACATCTAGGTGACAACCCTGAAGCCATCGATACTCGTTTTAAAGATCTGAACATTACTCATCTTAAAAAAAAGATAGAACCAGAATATAGTCAGCTGCAAAAATGGGGATTTCAAGGCTTACCTGCGACAATGGTTGTCATTAATAACCAAGTAACTTTTACTTACTCTGGATATATCAAACATGGCAGCCATAAAATCAGTCAATGGTTAAACTGCTTAGCCAATGAACAATCTTAACTATTTACTTCAATGATTTTTGACTAAATAAAAACAACTAAAATATAAGAGCCTTATTATGTTAACGAAAATTCTAATCAGTTTTTTGCTTTTTTTTACCTCAAACGTGTTAGCAAAGGATGATATTGATATAGGTAAACAGCTTTATTTATCTCCAGGGAAAGGAGGTTGTATTAACTGCCATGGAGAAAATGGAAACAAACCTGTTATGCCCATGTACCCTAAAATTGGAGGTCAATCTGAAATGTATCTCGCTAATCAAATGCGAGATTACAAATTGAAAAAGCGAAAAAATGGATTATTCATGACTATGGAAGTGGCAATGGCTCATTATAGTGATGACGATATCAATCAGATTGCGGCTTATCTTTCATCCGTAGAAAATACCCAATAAGAATTAAAAATGGATAACTTTCAATTATATAAAACTGACCTCAACCAACTTTTGATCTTAAAGTTAATCTTAGAGCAAAAGAATTTGACTCACACAGCGTACTCATTGGGAGTATCACAGCCAGCAATAAGCCGCACATTGACGAAACTAAAACAGCATTTCAGTGATGATCTTTTAATCCGGAATAGACAAAGTTATAGCTTGACGCCATTTGCCACACAGTTACAACCCAAACTGAAAAAACTCCTTGAGTTAAGCCAAGAGTTACAAGTTAAAACTGAACTTAATCTTGCCACCTGCCAAGGAACGTTTGATATTGCCCTGCTCTCCATTTTCTCTTCAGAGCTTGGAATCCGTATCATTGAAAAAGTACGTAAATATGCCCCTAATATCACGCTCAAAATCCATGAGTGGGATAAATACAGTTTAGAAGACCTAAAAAGCTTAAAGATTGACCTTGCTGTTGGACATGCCAATCAACATTATTCAATGTTAAAACAGCGGCATTTATTAGAAACATTCCCATCTTTTGCTGTATTTAATCAACATCCTTTAGCAACAAAAGAACAAGTTACTTTAAATGAGTTATTTGATTTCCCCCATATCAAGTTCATCGTTCCGGGCTTTGAACGTTCACTAGAGAACGAAATTGATTTCCATTTATCACCTAGAAACGTCATATTAGAGACATCTAATTTAAATCTTGCTATCGATACATTTTTAAAAGCTAAAGATTTAGTCATTAACAAAGCCAAATACTTTCCTGCATTAATAGAATACAAAGAACAACTTAAATTTATTACTATTAAGAATTTAGAACAACCACCAGCGATGGACTTACATCTATTATGGCACAGTAATAACCAATCAGATTTAGCTCATCAATGGTTGCGTAATCTCATTTTTGAAGAGAGCCAAGCATTATTAGATGCCTACTCAATGACGACTCAATAAGAAGTAAAGTTAAACTTCATGTAATTATACCTTTCTTACTTGAAGTTGCTAGCTTGCCGCCTACTAGCAATTCCAATTACTTTGGGTGTAGATGTAAAGCAACTAAGAATAGCTAACCGGAATGCGTAAACCTTTTATTTAATTAAAGTGTACTTTGTCGTTAATCATTTAAACAACAATCAAAAACCACAAAGTACACACGTCTTATTTAATAGAGCTCAAACACTATCTGCTCTTTATCGATAAGGTTCTGATAAAACTCTTTTGCTAAAATAGGATCATGGAAACGGTCTGATAACCCATCAATAATAATATCCGATATACTCTGTTTTAAATGTGTTTGTCCGCAAATATAAAGTAAGGCATTTTGATTAACTAACCAGTTCAACACTTTTTCCTGCTGCTGTTTAAGAATATCTTGGACATAGATTTTATCTTGTTGTTGACGAGAAAAAGCAAGATCAAGATGAGTTAATATCTCTTGCTCTTGTAAGTCCCTCAAATCATCTCGATAATAGAAATCTTGTTCAGAGTGTTGATTACCAAAAATAAGCCAGTTTTGAGTTAATGAATGACGTTCTCTTAAAAGGCAGATCATCGGGGCTATCCCAGTCCCTGTCGCCACCATTAATAGTGGTTGTTGTTGTTTTGGTAAGACTAACGAACCTTGAGAACGATGAGTGACATGAATACTTCCCCCGACTATTAATTGATTAATTAAATAATCAGAACAGCGTCCCACTTTACTTTCACCCTCTTCTTGGTAAACCACTTTACCGATACAAAGTTCCACACCATCATTTAATGCCGCTGAAATAGAATATAACCGTTCTCGCGTCTCATTCGGTGGTGTAATACCAATTAAATCACCCGCTTTAAACGTCGTCGATTGATCACTCAACAAGTTTAAACGATAAGCTCCGCGATCAGGGTGACATTTGGTACTGTGCAACATTTGTCGTGCTTTTAACGTCATCTGTAATTGATTGGTTAAATTTGGAGATGATAATGGTTGCTCATTTCCTGTTAACGTCATAAGCCATGACTGCCAAATTTGTTCAGGGGCACCGTCGACCATGATAAATTGTTCTTCAGTGATTGCACCTAAACGAGCAAACTGTTGATAAAATAGCTTTCCAGCCTCACAATACTTATCATAATGACGATCACCTAACGAAAATAGAGTGACTGGCGTTGATAAAGCCCCTTCTCTTTTTATCAATTTGTCATAAAAACTAATTCCATTATCGGGAATATCACCTTCCCCACAAGTGCTAACAAAAATAATAATTTGTGAATAGTTATCAAGTTCTTCAACAGAGACTTGGCTTAAAGGAAGACAACTTATCGTTTGTTCATCGATGTTTAAAAGTTCAGCGCTTCTTAATGCTAAATCTTTTGCTGTTCCCGTTTGACTCGCATATGTAATTAAGATGTCACCTTGTTGATAAACAGGGCTAAAAAGTAAATTTTTTAAGAAGAAATGTAATTTATTCATTGTTAACAGCCATTAAGATAAATGTCGCATTAAAGAGTCTGCGATAAAGAGTAAAATGACGATACTAGCCAGCACAAAAAAAACACCACTAATAATTCGACCTACTTTGTCAAATGTTGAAGAGGTAGAGCTATTCATTTTTCGTCCTTTTTCTTTTAATTAATGTTACAAGCCAATTTCTTCCTAATACTAAATAATCTAATCCTTGACCAGCAGGACAAAAATATCGACAAAATAATTTAGGTACAAACACGGAACCAATCACAAAAATAGGGAGAATCGCCCATTGGATCCCGATACCTTCTAATGAAAAAATCATACTAAATGGTTCATAGGTTCCCGCAATGGGCACCGTGGTCAATAAGCCAGTAAAAAGCGCCAACCATAATCCAAATTTAGGCAAATAACTCCCATAACGTTTAATATAACGGGGAATTGGAAAGTTTAAACCTGTTAATTTACTGATTAAAAATTGTAAAGCAGAAAAAGGACAGATATTGCCACAATAAATATTTCGACCAAGAACAATAATTGCGACCAAAACACTGCCACAAATAATCCAAAAACTTAAATTTTCATAAATTGAAGGCGTATAACCTAATAAGACAGCAGAAAAATAACTAACACTGATCATCTGATTTAGCCAGAATCCCATACCACCTAGACTCATTATCGCTAATATCAATTTATAAGCAGGGTGTTTAATCACTTGACTTAATAGCGCTAAAATCACAAACCCAATTAAAACAAAATGTTGATTTTCAAGATTTAACTCTTGCTTAATCAATGTTTGTTGTGTACCAAAACTAATTACAGACGCTTGTTCTAAGCCACGGTAATGTGCGCGCATAATGGCTGTTGAACTAATGGTTGCCCCACTGACCGCATCAAAACTTTGATGACTTTTTTCATCAATCACTTGTTTATTTAAAAACTGATTTAAATATCGATGATTATATAATTTTTGAATATAAGCTGGTGTGTCATTATTAGCTAAAATATCCAAACGAGTAATCTTACCTTTCGTATCATATAAGGTGACTAATAATAAGGGTCCACCATAACTATTTTCTTTCGTAAGAATAGCCGTTTCAAAAACTTGCTTACCTTTTTTCTCTTTTTTTACTGACCATAGATTGTTATACCCCTCTAACGGAATAATGTCACTATTGGGGTAAATATGTTGAAGTTGAGAAAGGTAATTTGGTGTATTTAATCCTTGGCCTAACCAATATCCAAATAGCAGCGTTATTAAAAATAACCACCTGAATAATTTTGAATAATCAAATCGCCAACCAATAATCTCTTTTTTATTCAATTGACTTCTACAAGTCTGTTTACAACTTTGGCAAGACATCGTTATTCCTTATTTGATGCGTAATCATCTTAATCCGTTAATTCTGTCACTTGAATGCGTTCACCTATTGGTGCATTTTGAAGTTGTTGTAAACAGGTTTTTCGGATATCGAAAAGTTCTTGATCTTCATCTTGCAATTCAATTAATACATTGATGTCAGATAACGCTTCTTGATATCGGTGCATGCCGAGTAAACATGCCATACGATATTTCAATGCTGTAATATCGATACTTTCAACTAAGACAGAATCAAAGTCATCAATAGCATCAGCTAGACGCCCACAACCATGGTTAGCGATCCCTCTTGCAATAAGCGTTTGCTCAGTCTCCATTCCTAATTTTAACGCGACGGAGAAAAATCCGACAGCATCATCAAACTCCCCTTGAATACTGGCAACTCTTCCTGCATTAAAATAACCATTAGGCCAAGCTGGCTCTAATTCAATCACTTTATCTAGATAGGTCTGAGCTTCCGAAAACGCTTGCTCTGCCATGGAAGCTGTAGATAAGTGAAAATAGGCTTCACTATAATCAGGCTCTATGTGAATGACCTGTTGAAATAAATCGATAGCCTTCTTAAATTGATGGTTTTCTATCGCCTTGATGCCGTTCTGATAAGTCTCTTTTACTTTATTCGTCATTTTAATTTCAGTTATGTTCTATTTGTACCTTTTTAGTTGCAGTTACTCGCTCGTTTTATATACTGATTACTCACTAATAACTGCAATTACTTTAGGCTTATTGTTTATTATGCAATCTCTTGGGTTAAGTTCGTTCTTTTTTTGTTCGGTTCTGCTTTAATCTTATTTTTCAATGCCAAACGAGCACCTAGAATCGCAATCAATAATCCAGGAAGGAAAATAGCAATCACACTCATTGAGGCTGATTGTGGCTCTTTTTCTAAAACAGAACTAACCGCCCAAGCAATATCAAAGATCATCGCCCCAAGACCAACAGTTAATATAACTAACCCAAGCCAATTTGCTTTATATTTAACTCTTAACCAGATTAGTCCTTGGAATGTCGCTAAACAGATAACCCCAAGCCAAAAGAATAAAACTTCAATTCCTGTAAAAATTCCAAATCCAGACATCGTTAATCTCCCAATCCATTATATTCACGACCTTTATCATCCCAAAATACAGCGGGAGCCGTCTCATCAAACGTCTTGCCGTATCCATGTAAAAGATCCATATCCGCCATAAAGCTATGTAGTGGTCCAGGTAAAATGGTATTCACTTTATCGATTAAACGATGATGCCAGAAATCAGGTTTGTTATAAGGGCAGCATGAAACACAACTACTACAACTTGTTTTAGAATCAGCCCAGTATTGTAAGCATTTATCACAATTGACATACCACTTCCTGACACCTGGATTACTAAACCCCCAGTCGTTTCCATCATTAGGTGGCGCCATACTTGGCTTAGGATCAAAAGAGATGGCATTTGATGGACAATTATCCGCACAATGCATACAATTTTCACAAAAACTCTCGACACCAAAGGTAACCGGTTTATCAAAATATTCATCAAGATCTAAGTCGGTATACACTTTAGCTAATCGCAAACGAGGCCCGTATTTATGGTTCAATAATAATCCCATACGAGTAGGTTCACCTAAACCAGCAGCAATCGCATAAGGAATACTTAAACCAAAACTATTTCCCACTCCCGCCGAATGAAACCCAAGATGGTGCAAGAATGCCGCTAATTGATAAGCGGTTTTGCCCATACGAGCATACCCATCAACCATCGCTGAATCGCCAAGCGGTGTTGGGGCTGCACGAAGAGCTTCATAATTTACCTCAAACCCCAAAACAATCACTGTCTTTGCTTCAAAAGGTAATGCATCCTCCAATGGATGTATATTTTCAAACTCTCTAACATGGGTATAATCCCAACGTAGATCTCGACGAGTAATACCAACTAAATCTGCACCATAATGCCTCGCAGCACGCTTTATAACAGCATGAGCCGTTGCACTATCTTTAAATTTAAAACTTGGGTTAAATGCGTCTGGTTTGAAGATTTTAGGCAGATCATAACCTTCATAAGCAGGAGCATAAGGACTCATGGCGACAGCAGCAGCCCTTGCACCTGCTTTTAATGCATAATCAATAGAAGTGAAACCAGGTTTATTCTCATCAGGATCGGGACGGGTAATATATTGTATACCACGAGTTTTAAAGCGGTAAAAAGAAGTCTTAGTCTCACTTGTTCGCTTATAATCAGGAGAAACAGTGATAGGAAAACTATCATGCTTTACAATACCAATTTCGCTTCGTCCTTCTGCTTTAGCATTTGATGACAATCCACCCGTTGCCATCGCTACGCCACCTACTGCACTTAATTTCAACAAATTTCTACGTGACTTACCAACATCACTTAAACTCTCTGGATTAGTCAAATTCTCAGACACAACTTATACTCCTTTATAAATACCCAAGAAGTATCAATGATAATGAGTGAGTATAAGCTGACAGAGATCAATAATCGTCATCCAGTTAAGGTATAGTGACTATAACTAAAAGTCATTCTGATCCTCTATCTATACCCAAAGTCATTGGCGTTGCTAGTAGGCGGCAAGTGAATGAGGCCCCATGAGTATAGGTGTGCTATATGATTGGGTCGAATGAGCGAAGCCAACAACCTAGTAACTGCAAGTAAAAAGGGGATATTCGTTACATTGAATATCTCAGCAAGTTATCAATTGTTTATTCACGCTGATAGAGCTTATCAGAAGAGGTAATAAATATTCTCGCTAAAGGACGACGATGCCTTATCATAGCGTTGCTTTTTAATATAGCGTAAACAAGCAGTCAAAAATCCCACATAAATATTCAACCGATACCGATAAACTACCTACATGCGTAACATTCATTATCAAAAACAATAAATCGACATTAATAATCAGATAAGCCATTAAAAAGTAATAAATTTAAACTACACTAACAAATAAAACCAATCTCAAGGGTAGCCTATGACCATTCAAAAACTGTTAACCTCAGACCTCTACCGTAAAGCAAGTATCGATAGTCAAACTCACAAATCAACAAAATATCTTGAACCTTTAAATGAGATTGTTGGTCAGGCACGTGCACAGCAAGCCGTTGAGTTTGCGATGTCTATTCCAGATAAAGGTTATAACATCTATGCTATCGGTCAAAATGGGCTAGGAAAACGTACAATGGTGCTTCGGTATTTAGAACGCCACCACTCTACTCAACAAGCTTTAGTTGATTGGTGTTACGTAGCAAATTATGACGATTTACGTACACCTAAAGTATTACAACTTGCGGCAGGTACTGCGAATCAATTCAAAAATGAAATTGAAACCCTAATGACCAAATTAGTGAAAGCTTTACCGCTCTCCTTTGATAATGAAGTCTATTATGCCCGTTCTGAGATCTTAAAAAATCAACTCCATGATAAACAAGAAAAAGCATTGGTCGAATTGACAGAAGAATCTGCACGTTTAAATATCAGTCTGTCGATGACAGCCCAAGGTGACTATCAATTCATTGCTATGGTTGATAAAGAAACCCCTCATACCGATGACTCTTTTAATGACCTGCCTAAAAGTGAACAAAAAGAATTTATCGCAACCATTGATAAGTTAGAAATAAAACTTCGAAAAATGGTGAGGAATATTACAGAGTGGGAGGAGAAATTTTCAGAAGATGTTGAAAATCTAAACTCAGATATCACAACGGAAGTTCTTAATCATCATCTTAAGCCATTAATAAAAAAATACCACTCTGATCGGGCTGTGAGCAATTACCTTAAAGAAATGCTCGATGATATTATAAAAAATGTGGATATTTTCCTGCAAGACAGTGAAGATGAAGTTGCATTAAGTTATGCTGCCTTAGAGAAAAAACTCCCTCGCCGCTATCAAATCAATGTCTTAGTCTGCCAACAACAAGACCATTACCCCATTGTTGTAGAAGAGAACCCAACCTATCATTCTCTATTTGGTTACATTGAGAATGCAACCTACAAAGGGACGGTTTTCACTGATTATTCCCTGATCCGTTCGGGCAGTCTACATCGAGCCAATGGTGGCGTACTGCTCATTGATGCAATAAAAGTATTAGAGCGCCCTTATGTTTGGGATGGATTAAAACGCGCACTTCGATCTCGCCAATTAAACCTCACGTCTTTAGAACGAGAAGTCACATTATCAGGAACGATCTCTTTAGAGCCAGAGTCCATTCCCCTCGATGTGAAAATCATTATTTTTGGTGATTATCAAACTTATCAACTATTACAACATTATGATCCTGAGTTTAAAGAATTATTTAAAGTGACCGCAGACTTTGAAGATGAAATGCACAGAACAAAAGAGAGCGAAGATCAATATGCGCGCTTTATCTCCAGTATCGTTCATGACAATAAAATGCTTCATTGCGAATACCGAGCTATATCTCGAATTATCGAATACAGCTCACGCCAAGCAGATAATCAAAATAAATTATCTCTTCATTCTGCTCACATTGCTAATTTACTTCGTGAAAGCAATTACAGTGCAAAATCAGCCAATGCTAAGATGATCCACTTGAAACATGTTGAGCAAGCGTTAAAAAACCAGCAACAACGAGTTAGTCGCTTACAAGATATGGTTATGGAGGGGTTTAAAAATGGTACGACCTTATTGCAGGTTGAGGGTGCTGTTGTTGGTCAAGTCAATGCGTTATCAGTTTTAGCAACCCAAGACTTTCAATTTGGCGCACCAAACCGAATAACAGCGACTACCCGCTTCGGCAGTGGTGAAGTGGTTGATATCGAACGACAAGTTAATATGGGCGGTGAGATCCACTCTAAAGGGGTGATGATTTTGACCGCTTACCTTAAATCTATGTTGGCAAAAGATACCACTTTGCCACTTTCGACCACACTCACCTTTGAGCAAAATTATGGGGGTGTTGATGGTGATAGTGCATCGATGGCTGAACTTTGTGCCATTATTTCTGCCTTCTCAGAGCAGCCAATTAAGCAGTCTATATCAATTACAGGATCGATGAATCAATTTGGCGAAAGTCAGCCGATTGGTGGTGTTAATGAAAAGGTAGAGGGCTTCTTTGATGTCTGTCAGCTTAAAGGTCGAGATAAGCAACAAGGTGTTATCATTCCCAGTTCTAATATTAAGAATCTAATGCTACGTGCTGATATTCAACAGGCAATAGAAAACAACGAGTTTACTATCTGGAGTGTTGACCATGTAACAGAGGCTATTGAGTTATTATTAGATAAGCCAGCTCAACAATTGTTTGAACAGGCTAAAGTTAAACTTAATGCCTTAAAGCGGTAAATTCTTCGAATTAAATCAATATTAATCACTCATTATCGACCAGCATAAACTCGTTTACGCTGGTCTTTTGCTATTTTTGGTTTTCGTTATTTTATGATACACTTCGCGCCGCTTTCTACTGGGTTTATTCAATAACCCTCTTTTAAATTTTACATGGTTTAGAAATCAATATGGCTTTAAAAATCACTGAAAAATGTATCAACTGTGATATGTGTGACCCAGAGTGCCCTAATGAGGCAATTACATTTGGTGCGGAGATCTACGAAATAGATCCTGATAAATGTACCGAGTGCCAAGGTCACTATGACAAGCCAACTTGTATGAGTGTTTGTCCTATCGATTGTATCATTGTCGATCCTGACCATGTCGAAACTGAAGAGCAGCTACTTGATAAATATGTAAAACTACAAGGTTTAGTATAAACGCCTTCTTTTTCTTCGCTTTAATCCAAAAAATGAAACTAGGGTAATACTCACCACTGTATTACCTCTAATTTTGTTACTATTCACGTTCTTATATTCTACTTACTTAAAATTTCTAGATTGATGCTGTATTGAATGAATCCAAGGATTTTTAATCCACTTCACTATATTGAACAGCTTTTGAAGGTATTCCAGTTTCAACTTTATTCTCTTTTATTGAACTCCACTCATACCAACCACCATCATAGACAGAAATATTTTGCCATCCCATCACATAAGCATAAAAGAAAGCTTCAGATGCACGCCAACCAGTGCCACAGAAAAAGGATACATTTTGTTTTGAATTTATCCCCCACTGCTGCCACATTTTAATGATTTGTTGAGAACTTCGCATTGTTCCATCGACATTTCTAAAATCTTCTAAATGATATGGGTCACTACCCGCATGCCCCCATTTAGCTCCAGCAATACGCCCTTTTGGATCGATGTAACTATAACCACTGGTGTTACCAATATATTCCTGCCAAGAACGAATACTGACTAAAGAGTTTTTATTTTTATCTTTCAATAAAGTCTTCACTTCTTTAGTATCAATGATTACCGTTTTATTTGAACGCTCAGTACCAAACGTGTTCTGAGGTTGTTTATAATTAATTAATGCTTGTTGAGGTGAATCTGTCTGCTGCCAAATCGTCCAACCACCATCCAGCAAACGGACATCTTTTACACCTAAATTCATCATAATCGATGCAGCACGGGCGGCAGCAGAAGTATCACGCCCATAGATAATCACCGTTTGATCTTGTACGATACCCAGTTGTGCTAAATTTTTTTAATCTCATCATCAGGTAATCGGTTCCATAACGGCTCACTCTCAATCTTATTGGTATCGAGATAAAGTGCTTTTGGAATATGAGCTAAGAAGTATTCCGCTTTTTTCAGTGGTCCCCACCCCACTTCCACGACATTATAATCCTTAGTCGGTGGTTGATTCACAGGTTTACCGGCTAATACAAGATTCAACCAACGAGCTGATACTAGTTTGCCGTAATTAGGTTGCGCAATGAGTTGATGGTTATATTCAGCAACAGATTGGGTCACTAAATGTATATTGGTAAAACCCACGTTTTGCAATTCGAGTTGTAATGTTTTTGCATCAGGTTTCTGACAATAGAGATAGATATTTTTTGCACTATTCTCAGGGATATTTAAATCAAAGCGTTCAGATAAAAGAATGCTTAATTTTTCTCTATTTAATTTGGTTAACCATGACGAGGGAAAGGATTCCGCATTTGGCAGATGCCCCCCAAGTTGAGCATCATTTTCAGGCCAACCGTTATAGTATTCAGAAGGACGGCAATCAATGAGTAAGTTATCCCTTGCTATTAACTGAGTGGCATTAATATCGATTAAATTTGAAGAATATGCTAACGGCTTGTTAGCCACATCTTTGATCATGTTTGAACTTGATTGAGCAGAGGTCGAAATACAAAGTATTCCACCAATAAATGGGAGAGTTAGATATTTAGCAACACGTTTGATTATTCTTTTAAGCATTGAAATTACCATAGAATGAACATTTAATTGTTGGATAAAATACTTTTAAACACTTTATTGATTCTTATTATATAATAACAAATCCTAAAAATTTCATTTCAACTTGTTTAAAGTTATTTTATAAAATCATATTAAACAGTAGTTTAATGACAACTTCATTGATCAAGCATAATATTTTGTGGTGAGATGGTAATTAGGTGTTTATTGTCAAAATCTGCCATCAAGAATTTCTTGACAACGTAACGGCTTCTTTTTGCGATTTTTCTTTTGTGGTTTATTTACTGGCGCTTTTACTTTTTTGACTTTGTTTGTCGGGTTTTCCACTACTGTTTTAGGCCACCATGAGTAGAGTTCTTTTCCACAGCCATCATCATCGGCAGGTAAGGCTTGAGGTTTACACTCTAAGCTGTCCGATGGACATTGTAGTCGAACATGAAAATGGTAATGATGTCCCCACCAAGGTCTAATTTTACTCAACCAATCTCGGTTATTCCAATCCAATTGACACAAGGCTTCTTTAATCACAGGATGAACAAAGATTCGTTCGACACTCTTATCCATTGCCGCTGTCGCTATTACTCGTGCATGCTCCTCAGTCCAATTATTGTCATTCATCGTGAACTGTTTTAAATTAACAACACGATAAGGTTCAAGATTTTCACGCTGTTTAATTGAGTAATCCTCTTTACCTGGTTTAAGCCAAATATCGACATCAAGCCCAGTTTGATGACTTGCATGTCCAGACGTAAATCGACCGCCTCGAGGCATGCTAATATCACCGATTAATAAACTGCCAAACCTTTCATGGTTGACTTTACGGGCTAATTTTTCAATAAAATCAATCGTATTTGGATGACCATAATAACGATTTCTTGAGGTGCGAATAACTTGATAGCCTTCTCCATCTAATGGAAGATTTTGTGCACCGAGTAAACAGCCATTAGCATAAAACCCTATTGATTCGGGGTTCTCATCTATTGGTGTTGAAAAGTCTTGCCAACTGATTCCCCAACTTTTTACAGAAAATAATAAACAGAACATAATCACTTTTTGTACTTTATTCATTATTTTGAATTTATATTGTTTTTGTGAGGAAAAATTCAAAGCCCTCTCCCGTCTTAATCATTATTGTATGACCTAGCCAATATGATGTTTTAATCGCACTTTACACCAAGATTTAAATCGTTTGGAGAAGCAGCAAACACCATTAATCCAACGCTGTATTCGACTTTACGCTCAACTTAACTGCACAAATAGTCGCTTTAAGAAAGAAGATTAAATAAATATAACGTTTCTTATAATTGAGATAACACATATTACATATTCAGTGTTAGCGGTAAAATAATGCGACAGATATCAAATAATTTTATTAAAAAACAACAAAATTGAGAGCTATGCCAAAGATTTCATATGATTTATACGACAAAAATAATCTCTGACATATAATAGATAAATACCTAATAAGAGATAGAATTATGACTCAATACTACTACAACATAGATAGCAAACAGCTTAATGACAATAACAACATCAATGAGCTCCATTTAGAGTTGGATAATCAAAAGAAGCCTGTTCTTGTCGATCTATTGTTGCAGTTAAAAATGGGTGATTCTATTGTATGTGACGATTTAGATAGTTTTAGTGGATCTCTAAACGAGAGTATTCCTTTAATCAATCATATTATTTCATCTGGGGCTTCTATACAGTTTTCAAAACAAGGACTAGAACTAACCAACAATAGTGAAAGCCAAGAACAATTACGTCAACTAAGTGCGGCAGCAAAAGTAGAAGATCTTCTAGCTAAACTAACAGTGCATTAGGTCTTAAGAACAATAAATTATTTATCGATATGATTTAAAACAAACCCAGAAATAAATACCTAAAATATGATAGGAAAAAGAAAGCTATCCATCGAGCAAAGTCCGACGGATGCTCTTCGACCAAGGGAGCAAAAGCAACTGTATTTTGCCTTTGTTAAACAGCTTGTTAACTGCTACCACTTTGCCTCATTCGAAGAGGGCAAAACGGAAATAATAGACTTTAATAGCTTTTGTTGCTCGCTACTTGGCTGCCCCTCTATATTGGCAACATGTGTTAAGAGTTGTTTGGTGGATTCTGATTGCTCTGGGGTAAAAGATTCGAAGCTTTTAGCGATAACAGATTTTGGATTTGACTTCACCTCCGCACCATTACCCAAAATATGTGAGCTGGAAGCCAATAGACTTTTTGACTCTTCAAAAGACAACTTAAACTCCGTTTGGAAAAGTTCTAGAAGCTCGTTTTTTTGTTCTTTTGTAATATCACCATCTGCTTTTGCGATTGAGAGCATAAACAAAGCTGCGACATCCATAGGTGAATCTAATGAATAATATGATGGCAATTCGTATTGTTGTCTGAATTTACGTCTTCGGTTCCAACTAAATGGATTTAACCATCCTATATCGATACCGCCTTCCTGTAGCCGATTAAGTAAAACCAATATGGTTACGACTACACCTAAAATGCCTAAAATTATGTGCATAAAATTCCCTTATTAGATAATTAGGCAGCTAACGCCACAAACATTGATGTAAAGCTTCAATGTCTTGTTAGCACTGATTTATTTCAGATTCTGGGATAAATTCAGCTACAAAAATATCACTTTCACTATCCAATAAATATTCTTGATTTGTAGGCAGCCGTAATTTCATGAATGTATTTTCATTAACTTGCATAGTGTTACCTTCCACAAATTTTGCTCCTGACTGTAATAAATAATTAAATACATTATTAAAGATATCAAACACTTCCTGACTATGCCAACAACCTAGCAACTTCAAGTAAGAAGGCTATATACATGCTAACAGCTTATTATGTAGCTACTCGATAATGTTCCTATTCACATTCAACTTTGCAGCAATCATCTCAAACTAACTGTTTATATGGATAAAATATATTATTAAAAATTAATTAGCTCGACAATAATCAGGCAAAGTTGAGCATTTTAATATAAAAATCGCTACACCTTTTAATAAGTACTTTCATTTTAATGAACATAGCAATACGTTAGGGTTTTATCGAGCGAAAGGGTATGGTTTTTTGCTCACTTTATATGCAATTCTTAAAAAAAGAATTATAACTGTATACAGTATCGAGGTGGGTGTCCTATGAAGAAGTCATCTTTTATTGAAGTGTTCAGGAAACAAATTAGAATACGTCACCATAGACTCAAACTGAAAAGTCTTATCTAACTGGGGACGTACTCTAACCTTTCTTATTATGTTTAAACTGGCATTTTTTCAAAGCAAGGAATATCTGTCGGCAATTTATACCAACTTAATTTTTCAGACGTCCAAACATGCGCTTGTGGAGCGAAGATTTCATCATCGCTTAAGCCTGTAGGCTTTAACTTTAATTTAATTGATTCTTTCTGTGCTGGGTTATAATGGTAAACACGATTACCACAATCTGGACAAAATACCGCTGTATTGATGTTTCCACTTTCCGCGATACGACTCCACTCCTTTAAATTCCCTTTAAACTCGATATTAGAAGCATCAAAGATAGCCGTCACACTAAATGCACTAGTAGAGAGCTTTTGACATTCCTGACAATGACAAGCGACTGCTTTTTTTGGCTTAGCTGTTATTGAGAAGGAGACTTGTCCACATTGACAACTTGCCTGAATAGGAAAGTCAGTCATTTCTGCTTCATTTACGATCTTTAACTTTTGTTCCATAATCACATCCTTTTAAATGAAAAATCAATTTATCATACTATTGCACAATGAATATTCAGAGTACAATTAAACTGATTAGTTCATGGTTTATTTAAAAGAAATATGAGTAAGGCTAATTCATAAACCGAATATAAGCCATAAAAAAAGGCAGCTTAACCAAGCTACCTTATCTGTGTATTAACAATAATATATCCGTCTTAATTGAGGTATATAGAGGGATTAATCATCGTCATCAGCCGCTAATTCACCCCACATCTTCACGCACTTAACTGCACGCTTCCAACCTTTATAGCGCTTATTACGTTTTCCTTCATCACCGTGTGGTTCAAAAATGGCTTCAATCTCAGATTTATTCTTCAGCTCATCGATGCTATCCCAGAAACCAATCGCCATACCTGCGAGGTAAGCAGCACCTAATGCTGTCACTTCAGTCACTTTAGGGCGTGTGATCTCAGTATTTAAAAGATCAGATTGGAATTGCATTAAGAAGTTATTTGCAACCGCACCACCATCAACTTTGAGCGTGGTTAAATGGATACCAGAATCACACTCCATAGCATCAATCACATCACGAGATTGATAAGCAATACTCTCCAGGGTTGCACGAATAATATGATTAGCATTCGAACCACGAGTTAAGCCAACAATGGTACCACGAGCATAAGCATCCCAATGAGGTGCACCTAACCCTGTAAATGCAGGAATAACATAAACGCCATTTGATGATTTTACTTTTGTTGCAAAATATTCAGAGTCTTTTGCATCGTTCACGAGCTTCATTTCATCACGAAGCCATTGAATCGAAGCACCGCCCATAAATACGGAACCTTCAAGTGCATATTGTGGTTCACCTTTAGGACCACAAGCTAATGTGGTTAATAGACCATTTTTAGACGTAACCTTCTCATCACCGGTATTCATTAGAAGAAAACAACCAGTACCATAAGTATTCTTTGCTTCACCTTTATTAACACACATTTGTCCAAATAAAGCGGCTTGTTGGTCACCAGCAATGCCAGAAATTGGAATACGAGTACCGCCTTTACCACCAATATTCGTTTTACCGTAAATTTCAGATGACTGTTTAACTTCAGGCAATAAAGAACGAGGGATGTCCAACTCTTCAAGCATCTTCTGATCCCATTCCATGGTATTAATATTGAATAGCATGGTACGAGAAGCATTCGTATAGTCAGTGACATGGACACGACCTTGCGTCATGTTCCATATCAACCAAGTATCTACTGTTCCGAATAGTAATTTACCGGCTTCTGCGTCTTCACGAGCGCCTTCAACATTATCTAAAATCCATTTAACTTTGGTTGCCGAGAAATACGGATCAAGAACAAGCCCCGTATTATGATGAATATACTCTTCTAATCCTCTTTCACGAAGCTCATCACAAATCCCAGCGGTACGACGACACTGCCATACAATCGCATTATAAACAGGCTTACCCGTTTCTTTATTCCAAATGATGGTCGTTTCGCGTTGATTAGTAATACCAATCGCCGCGATCTCATCACTATGAAGCCCGGCTTTCCCTAAACTTTCAATCAACGTTGATGACTGTGTTGCATAGATTTCAAGTGGATCATGCTCTACCCAACCTGCTTTTGGATATATTTGTGTAAACTCACGCTGAGCAACACTGACGATGTTCGCATCATGATCCAAAATCACAGTTCTAGAACTGGTTGTTCCTTGGTCTAGAGCAATAATATATTTCTGTTCAGTCATCACTGAAGTCCTTACTTTACTTTATTTAGGAAAAATACGGTTAAGCTATAAACGAGAAAACAATAAGGGTCGCTTACCGAAATTTTTTATTAATTATAATATATGCCATTTATTTACTAATTCTGCGCGATCGAGCGTTAAATTGGAAGGAAAAATACAATATATGTTAAGCACATCAAGTTTTTTATTTTTACTGTATAATAAATCATCATGTAAACGTTAAACATCTAACCAGTTAGTGGTAAAGCCCTACCTATTGAGCATTAGAGCGAAAATAATGCTCGAACGAACGTTATTTGATTTTGGTCAATAAGTCATTAATTTTTCAGTGTCATAATTTACATATTAGAGTAGAAAACTTGTGGATAGATGATGGAAACAATCAATCGATTTAATACTGATGTCGTTATCATTGGTGGAGGTGCAACAGGTACCGGTATAATGCGTGACTGTGCTCTGCGCGGACTTAATTGTATTTTAATAGAGCGAGATGATCTTGCTTCAGGTACGACCGGTCGAAACCATGGTTTATTGCATTCAGGTGCTCGCTACGCTGTCACAGATCACGAATCAGCAACAGAATGTATCAGCGAAAATAAAATTTTAAAAAATATCGCCAACCACTGTGTTGAAGATACCGGTGGTTTATTTATTACCTTGCCTGAAGATGATCTCTCTTTTCAAACAACTTTTGTTCAGGCATGTAATGATGCTGGGATCGAAAACCAAATATTAACACCAAGAGAAGCAATTAAAGCCGAATCAAATGTAAATCCAGAGCTTCTAGGAGCGGTCCGAGTACCAGATGGAACTTTAGATCCTTTTCGTCTCTGCTCTTCAAACGTTCTTGATGCAAAAGAGCAAGGTGCTCGATTATTTACTTATTCAATTGTGACTTCATTAATACGGATTGAAAACCGTGTAATTGGTGTTAATTGCTTTAATCTAAAAACCAAACAAAAATTTGAAGTTTATGCGGATCAAGTCGTGAATGCTGCAGGCATATGGGGTCAAAATATATGTGAATACGCAGACTTACAAATCAAAATGTTTCCTGCAAAAGGTTCTTTATTGATTCTAGATTACCGAATCAATAATATGGTTATAAATCGCTGCCGTAAACCTTCCGATGCCGATATATTAGTTCCAGGTGATACCATCTCTTTAATTGGCACGACTTCTGAACATGTTGATTACGATAAGATCGATGACTTACATGTGACGACAGATGAGGTCGATGTCTTATTAAGAGAAGGAATCAAACTTGCTCCTATCATGGCTGAAACGCGGATTTTAAGAGCATATGCTGGTGTACGTCCATTAGTGGCGGTCAATGGCGATGAATCGGGTCGAAATATTAGCCGTGGCATCGTATTACTTGATCATCAAGAACGTGATGGTTTAGAAGGTTTAACCACTATCACTGGTGGTAAATTAATGACCTCTCGTTTAATGGCGGAATGGACAACAGATTTAGTTACCAAAAAACTCGGTAATACAACGCCTTGCACCACAGATCAACGTCCACTTCCAGGTTCAAAAGATCGTCAAAAACGTACGCGTGTCTCTGTTCAGACTCCAGTGTATTATTCTGCTATTTCTCGTCATGGCGAGCGTGCAGAGAAATTCCTAAAAGATGATAACCAAAGTAAAGCAATTATTTGTGAATGTGAAATGGTGACTGCCGGTGAGATTGAGTATGCCATCAAAAAATTAGATGTTCATAATCTTATGGATCTTCGTCGCCGAACTCGATTAGGCATGGGGCCGTGTCAAGGTGAGCTTTGTACTTATCGTGCGTCAGGACTTTTCGAAGAGTTTGGTGCATGTAACGGTAAAGAAGCTTGTAAATTATTAACCGAATTCCTCGAAGAGCGTTGGAAAGGCGTTAAACCCGTATTCTTTGGTGATGCTTTACGAGAAGGCGAATTTACCTATTGGATTTATGAAGGTCTACTTGGTGCTGGCGCTATCTCCCACTCCACTTCAACCTCTAGCGACAATACAGAACACCAAGCCGTAGAGGCATCAACTCAACAATCTAAAGAGGTTGAATATTATGATCTTTGATACCATTATTATCGGCGGTGGGATGGCTGGTTATGTTGCGGGTTTACGCTGTTTAGAGAAAGGTCAAAAAGTAGCAATGATCTCAAATGGTCAGAGTGCGCTACATTTTTCCTCTGGCTCAATTGATCTGCTATCACGAACACCTGACGGGCGTGCAATTAAAAACCCATTCAATGTTTTCGACCGCTTTGTTGAGGAGTTTCCAAACCATCCTTATCAGAAAATTGGCAAGGCTAATGTTCAAGATAGCTTACAATGGTTTAGAACGGAACTAACCAATGCAGGAATTCCTTTTACCGCCAGCCAAAATGGTGATAATCATCTCCGATTAACCTCATTGGGTAGTTTTAAATCAACCTGGTTATCTCAACCCTATGTTCACCGTTTTCCATTAGATTTAAATACTCACAACATCAAACGAATTGTGTTGGTTGATATTGAAGGGTTTAGAGATTTCCAGTCGACAATGATGGCTGATACTTTACAAACCAATCCTGCATTTAATGGAGTTAATATCTCTAAAGCGCAAATTCGACTACAGGCATTGACGAAAACTAAACGTAATCCTTGTGAACTTCGCTCTATCGATATTGCACGAATTCTGAGTGATAATGATGAATTTGAATCATTAGCAAAGCAACTCTCTCAACAAGCATCACACTCTGATTTAGTGGTGATCCCTGCGATTACGGGAGATGGTGATGGAATTACTTTACTTAATCGATTAAAAGAACGTACTGATCTCCGTTTTCATGAAGTACCAACGATGCCCCCATCACTACTCGGTATCCGATTAGAGCAGAAGATGAAGCACCTATTTATTAAAAATGGGGGGTCATTAATGCATGGAGACCAAGTACTCAGCGCCGACTTTAATTTACAAAGTGAAGATCTGATTATCCAGCACATCTATACGCGTAATTTTAAAAAAATGCCGATAAAAGCCAAAAACTTTATTTTGGCGACGGGCAGCTTTTTTAGTAAAGGGCTAACAAGTCATTATAACAAGATTAAAGAGCCTATCTTTAATTTAGATTTATCAGCACCAGTAAACAGAACAGATTGGTATCAAGATGAGTTTTTCACAGAAGGTTCACATCCATTTTTAACCGCCGGTGTCACCACGAACCAATTATTACAACCATCCATAGATAAAAAACTAGTCACTAATTTATATTGTACTGGTGCGGTATTGGCGGGTTATAATCCTGTTTCAGAAGGCTGTGGCAGTGGCGTGGCAATTAGCTCGGCCTATTTAGCTACCGAGTTAATCGAACAAAATAATTTACAAGCCTTAACGACAACAGAGGGTCAATAAGATGTCACAAACTGAAGTGATTCCAACCACATCGATTGATACCAGTTTTGAACAGTGTATAAAATGTACTGTTTGTACCGTTTATTGTCCGGTTGCTAAAGCAAATATTGATTACCCAGGTCCAAAACAGTGTGGACCTGATGGCGAGCGTCTACGTCTTAAAAGCCCTGAGCTATATGATGAAACGCTAAAATATTGCACTAATTGCAAACGTTGTGAAACAGCTTGTCCTTCTAATGTAAAAATTGGTGATATTATTGCCGTCGCTCGTCGTAAACATGAGAAGAAAGAGATCAGCCCTAAATTTATGCGTGACTTTGTACTTAGTCATACTGATCTTTTTGGCTCATTGACGACCCCTATTGCACCTATCGTTAATAAAGTGACTGAGAATAAAGTCATGAAAAAGGTGATGGAAAAAACCGTGGGGGTTTCTAGCCATAAATCACTACCAAAATACTCATTTGGTACGTTCCGTCGCTGGTATAAAAAGAACAAAAAGCGCCAACTTGACTTTGACCGCCATATTAACTATTTCCACGGCTGTTATGTTAACTATAACCACCCTCAACTGGGTAAAGATGTGGTGAAAGTTCTCAACGCGATGGGAATTGGAATGCAATTGCTAGAAAAAGAGAAATGTTGTGGTGTTCCATTGATTGCGAACGGTTTCTTTGATAAAGCGAAAAAAAATGCTGAGTTTAATGTTGCTCAGATGGAAAAAGCCACCAGCAATAGTTCAATGCCAATTCTATCCACCTCTTCAACTTGTTCATTTACACTACAACAAGAGTATCCGCATGTTTTGGAAGTGGATAATAGTAAAGTCGTTGATAAAATAGAATACATGAGCTCATTTATGCTCCGTGAGTTTATGTCAGGAAATCAACCAAAACTAAAACCGGTCAATAAAAAAGTACTTTATCATATTCCATGTCACTTAGAACGCAGTGGCCAGGTCATTTTCACCACTGAATTAATCAAAATGATTCCAGGTGTCGAATTAGTCATTTTAGACAGCCAATGTTGTGGTTCAGCGGGAACTTATGGTTTTAAAGAAGAAAATTATGAAACCAGCATGAAGATAGGCGAGACGATATTTGAAACCATCAAGCATAGCAAAGAAGCTGATCTTATCATCACAGATTGTGAGACGTGTAAGTGGCAATTGGAAGAAAACAGCCATCTAGAAGCCATTCACCCAATGTCACTAATGGCCATGGCGATTGATGATTAACATAACCTATTGATAATAAACCGATTAATTGACATAAAATGATACTTAGAGCCTCCATGATTTGGGGGCTTTTTATTTTTTGATTATCAAAAGGTACCATCTAAGGTACCAACATTTTTTACTCTAATTTAAAACCAACTTTCTTAATCTGAATATGTATTCAATTTTAGACATACCATTTAAGTCCTAAAATCAAAAATAATGGGATTTATACGTTATTTAAACCAATTTCAGATCCAAAATCTTCTCTTCAGAATCCTGTCTTGATAGCATTATTAATTTGAACTCAGAAAGATCCCGTAGTACGATTAAATTCATATTAATCAATAGACTATAAGAGTTTCACTATAGGAGTTTATAATGCAGTATGAAAACTTAATAACTGATCTATGTGAATTTGAAGAACTGCATACTCAACTATTTCCTGAATTAACTTTAAAGGAGGCAGATTGTGTCTATTACCTATCTATGGGATTAAAAATTAAAGAAATTGCGTCGGTTATGCATGTCTCAGAAAGCATGATTAAAAAGCGTATTATTCATGTCATTACTAAACTTAATACAAGTAATGTGACGAACACCAAATACCTCTACTACCGCCGAGTTCAAAACTATTACCTAAAAAACACGTTAGAAATTCGTCGCATGTTAAATGTACTTTTACTCAACACACCTAGACAGTCACAAAACTCGCCGACTATCTCTTCAAGCACATCTCACCTAACACCACTCACTTTTCTATAAGTATTCAATAAGCAATTTGTGATAAAAGCCTCAAATTCCTACTTTAAATGTACCTTTTTTGGTCAGTTCTTCTTCATCACATTCTCCTTCACAATGTTTATACCTTAACGAGTGACTATCCTGTTTCATTATTTTAAATCTTGCAGCAGAGGATATCAGTTAAGGATTTTACTCCTTGAAAGCGCGAAGAAGCGCGCGGGCAAGTTAACCCAACGAAAGCCGAAAACTTTCGCTGTGTCGATAAAGACGCAGTAAATACGGTCGCTGTAAGTTAAGCGATGACTGTACTGGCCACAGGCAGGAATGTAACTTCTGTAATCACTATTAATACAGTGAAAGTGATCCGTCGCAGTTCGAGCGGTTATATCGAACTCTCTTTTTATTTATTTAATATATGGAATTTACTATGCAACTTTTTAATAAAATCATTCAGAAATCCAACCTTGCTTTTTATTTTGTCCTTTCTTCATTTTTATTGCTTATTTCCAGTCCAGCCAGAAGTGCTGGCGGATTAGCAGAAGCAACCAGTGCACTTCAAACTTTTCAGACTTGGTTATATGGTTTCCTTGGCGTCGGTGTTCTCGTTTACATGATCTACCAAATTATTATGGCGATGCTTGAAAAACAAACGTGGGGAGATGTCTTCACTTCTGTCGGTAAAGTGGCTGCCGCCGGTGGTTGTGTCGCGCTAGCAACATGGGCTTGGGGTATTTGGGGCAGTTAATATGACTGAGAATACACAATATGCGAGCTATAACGTGCTAGCAAGAAAAGCATTAATAGCTGGGGTTCCGATTCTTACCTTGCTGACCTTTCTCTGTTTCATGCTTATCACAGGCTTTGGGGGAATGATGTTATTTGGCTTTGCAAAAGGGCTCATTATTCCATCTCTTTTAGCGATGCTGCTCTTTTTTATTCGTATCAAATGCATAGATGATTCAAGAGCGATGGAAGGATTAAAGTGGGATATCAATAGTCTTTTTTATCGCATGTTATGTCGTTCTTCTGTGATCTCTTTTTCTGCTACCGATGAAACGAATAAACAACGTTATTTACTTATTTCTCAGACCATTACCCATGTATAGCATCTAAGCTATACATCATAATAAAGGGGGCGTAATGATAAAAACACTCTCTATTCATGATCAATTACCTTCGTATCACTTGTGTATTAATCGCAATATGATCACGTTAGAAGATAATAAAATCATGAGTACTATCAGATTAAAAGGGATTCCATTTCAGACCGCTTCATCTTCTGAACTCAATCAACTCTTTTTTACTGTTCAACGCTTTTTTAATGAACTGGCTAAAAATTATGGTGGCCGTTTAGGGGTTTGGACACATGTCGTCAAACGAAAAGATGCGCTTGATGTTCAATACAATTTTCCTTCGGAATTTGTTCAATCATTTGTTAGCCACTATATTGATTCATTTACTCACCAACGTTTTTTTCAAACTGATTACTATATAACGTTTGTGCTGCAATATGCTGAGCTCGAAAGTGGTGAAGCAGAACTAATGGACTTATTAAACTTAGCCCACTCGGTTTTAAAACAATTTGAGTGCGAAACGCTTGCATTAAATGATGATGCTACCCGTTGTTATCATGTCGAGTTTTTAAGTTACTTAATGAACAATCGCACATATCACTTACCGCTTACTGCAAATAAGGTATCAGAAGTTGTAGCCCACTCGGATTGGCATTTTGGTTATGACTTACTCGAAATCCGAAATGCAGATAGTCATGATTCTCGTTATGCTCAGTTTTATGAGCTGGCGGGTTTTCCGCTATCAACCGAAATTGGCATGTGGGACTTTGTTTTAAACCAACAAAGTGAATTTATTTTGACTCAATCAATGTTGCTGATGAAAAATAATGACAGCATTAAGATGATAGATAAACAGATCAACTTAATTTCTTCAGCTGATAATGCACAACATCAAATCGATGAATTAGATCTCGCCAGGGATTATGTCTCCACCAGTGAAATTAGCTTTGGTGATTATCATTGTTCTCTTGCTGTCTTTTCTGATAACCAGGAACAAGTGGTGAAAGATGGGGCTGACCTCGCAGGTGAGTTTTTGTCGAGAGGTACAATGCTAAAGCGTTCTAATCTTAAATCAACGTTTAGTTTTTTAAGTATGTTACCTGCGTCTAAACATCGCATTATGCCCGCACCTAAAACGACAACGAACTTGGCTTGTACGTTTTCGCTTCATAACTACTCAAGAGGAAAGAAAACAGGTAATCCGATTGGGGATGGCTCTGCATTAATCCCGTTGAAAACCACGTCAGACACGCTGTTTTACCTTAACTGTCATGCGTCTGATTTAAATAAAAATGTCACAGGCCAAAAGTTTGCGGGACATACATTGATCCTTGGTGCATCTGGAACAGGTAAAACGACACTTGAAGGGACAATGACGGCGTTCTTAACCCGTTTTGAACCGCAAATCTTTGCTATTGATTATAACCGTTCAACAGAACTCTTTATTCGTGCCTTTGGCGGTGAATATTTCACAATTCGAGAAGGGACTGATACAGGTTTAAATCCATTTCAACTTGCCGATACCCCTGCTCTTCGTGCCTTTCTTAACCGCTTAATTTATCGTTTAACCGCTAACAATGAGGGCTATTTAACAGAACCAGAAGAGTTGGAAGTGAAAAATGGTATTGATACTGTGATGCGACTTCCATTACCTCAGCGTTGTTTGAGTATGTTATTACAGTCTATACAACAACCGAATCTGCGTTCACGGTTAGCGAAATGGTGTCGTAGTGAACATGGTCAACTTAGTTGGTGTTTAGATGCTGAAGAAAATAAGTTTAATCCTCAAGAGATGGATCGCATTGGATTTGATTCAACGATGTTGTTAGAGCCTGATACAGGAGGAGCAATTCACCCTGCCAGTGAGCCGATTTTGGCCACACTATTCTTTTTAAAAGACTTAATGCAACAAGAAGCGCGACTCATGCTAACCATAGTTGAAGAGTTTTGGATGCCTGCAAATTTTCCACTTACCCAATCACTAATGAAACGGGTACTCAAAGCAGGACGGTTAAAAAATGAGTTTATGATCTTAAGTTCGCAATCTCCTGAAGATGCTATTCACTGCGCTATTTTTGCGGCAATAGTACAGCAAACGGCTACGAAGATATTTCTTCCCAACCCTGATGCGGAATTTGAATCGTATGAAAAATGTAATGTGAATAAAGCTGAATTCACTCAACTTAAAGCACTTGATAAATCGTCACGTACTTTCTTGATAAAGCAATCGAATATCAGTTGTTTTGCAAAATTAGATCTGTACGGATTTGATCAGTATCTCCCCATTATTTCTGGTACGGATGAAGACATTGCACTATGTGAACAGCTACGCAAACAACATGGCAACGCACCTGAAAAATGGATACCTAAGTTTCAAGCTCGTTGTTAATTTTTCGAATTCACTGCCGCACAGGCAGCTTAGAAAATTTGTTCCAAGTAATGCTTGAGCAAGATCATGTTCACTGCCGCACAGGCAGCTTAAAAATATGTATTAATGGAGGTTTTTATGAAAAAACTACTTTGTATGCTCTTAATTGTCCTTTCTCCTGTCTCATATTCAGGAATCCCCACCTTCGATATCACTGCATTCACACAAATGATACAAGATGCCACTATCAAAGCTCAGCAATTTCAGCAAACTATGAATGAAGCACGAAATCGCTTAGAGATGATGAAAGAGCAACAAAACCATTATAAGTCAATGGTCGAAGGTCATTTTAACTTTGAAGATATCTTAAATGATTTGAATGCTAATGAGTTTTTGGCGCTCGACGATTGGAAAGATATCTATGATGACGTCGCAGAACTCAACCAATTGCGAGAGCAGTTTAATTTGTTTTCTGACGATCCGATTGTGCAACAGCAATATGATAATCAGCTTAAGCAATTCAACTTACAAAATAAGATGTATGACAGTGCCGTGGAGCGAAATGATCGAATGAAATCGCTGCTTAATGAGTTTTCAACCGCGACAACGCCCGCGGCAAAAGATGATATTGCTAATTCACTTCGGCTCGAACAGCTTCAAATGCAGAATGATGCTCAGATGATGCAAACAATGAATGCACTCATGTCTAAAGAACGAGTGATGAAAGCAGATCAATCTGCACGAGAAAGTAGTAGACGATTATTAAACGAAGGTATCCCTCGAAGTTAATTATTAAAAGGATTTTAACGATGAAAAAAGTGATGATGTTTGGTGTCGTTACGTTAACGATAGGTTTGATCGGGTGTGGAGAGCCTGACTACGAAATTGAATATTATAAAACACATGAGAAGGAGCGATTAGAAAAGCTAAGTTGGTGTAATGAAATAAGAAAGAGAAGATCTACTTACAATTGTAAAAGCGCAATTGGAGCCGAAGCTCAGTTAAGTACAGAAAAACTGTTGGGATTTTAAAATCACGTTTGGAGGTTAGTAATGCTTGAAAGTTTGTTTATATTTATAGATCAAGTTGTTTCTGAAAATATTGCTGATAAAGTTCAAATTTTAGTTTCTACTCTCCTCCCCTTGCTTGGTGCTGCGGTTACTCTCTATATTCTCTATCTTGCTTATCAATCGTTATACGAGCCCCAAAATATGGTAATCATGGAAACGATGAAGCTTATCGGGAGTCTCGCAGCAGTCACAACAATAGCGTTGAATACTGATTTTTATCTGAGTTATGTGGTTCCAGCGTTAATGAACTCGGGAGATGATCTAGCACAAGCATTACTTGGAAATAATTCAGGAGCTGGAGTTTCATTACAAAGTATGTTTGATAAGATGATAAATCAAATTCAATTAATTTGGGAAGGAGCTAAAATTAAAATAGATGTTAGTTGGGGGTCTGTGGAGGGTTTAGATACAATAAAAGACTTTCTTCTACGCATAGTATTGTTACTATTAGTTTTACTTGGGTTTGTTCCATTTTTAGCGGTTGCAACTGCGTATCTTTTGATTGCGAAAATTATGATGAGCTTTTTGATTATTATCGGACCGCTGTTTATCATGATGTCTTTCTTTCCTTCTACCCGATCATTTTTTCAAGCATGGACTGGGCAATGTTTTAATTATACCTTGCTGTGTTTAATGTACCCGATTGCATTTACTATTTTTATTCAAGTTTTAGAAGCAACTGTTTTTTCAGCTCCCATCAGCATGGCTACACACTTAATAACGATAATTATTTTCTTCTCGTTGATTTTGTTGTCTGTTCAAATTCCCTCTTTTTGCAGCACATTAAGTGGGGGGGTTGGTATTTCAGGTTTAGTCGGAGGTGCAATGGGATCTCTTGGTGGTATGCGAAGTGCAGCTAAAGGTGCAGTTGGAGGTGTCAAAGGTGCTAAAGCTGGACTAGCCTATGCGAAAAATAAAATAGGAGGCAGTGGCAAAGGCAGTATTAAACCGGGTTGATTTTAAACTGGCAGACGAGATACGATAAACGCAGTCGCTCCTACTGCTCCCACTAGGATTGAAAATCCCATACCAATCATTACGTTTTTCAAACTATCGATTTTGTTATCGACTTGGTCAATTCGAGTTTCCAAACGTTCGAAGTGTTTATCGACTTGCTCAAATTGCTTATCAACCTGCTCAAATCGTTTATCTACTTGTTCAAATTGCTTATTAACCTGCTCAAATCGTTTGTCTACTTGCTCAAATCGTTTATCGACTTGCTCAAATTGCTGACTGACTTGAACTGAAAGTTCTTTTATACCATCTTTGACATTATCAACACTTTCTTGCGTTGCATAATGCTGCTCATGTCCTCGTCGATGCAGTAGTGCATTTAATACATCAGACTGAGAGAATTCAATTTTTTTCTCATCACTCATTTATCCCCCCTGCTCATCTAAAAGTAAATATGCCTCTATCTTAACAACATTTTATTGCGATAGGCATTTTACCTGGAGAAAAATTATGCAAAAAATATTCATTCTTATTATCGTAACACTATCATTAACCGCTTGTTCATCTTCACCGCCAAAACCGCCTGAACCATCAGGTGAATACTCTGCTGTTAACCCTGCTGAAATTCAACTTTCAGATCTGAAAATTTAGGAGAAATCATGGAGGAATCGTTAGAAAAAGTCCTCGCGTTGAATAAACAAGACGCACAAAAACCGAATCATAAAAAAAACACAAAGAAAGTTGTGGATGCGTACCTTTCGCAAATTAAAGCCTTTGAATCTGATCGCGTTGAAATAGCCAAAAAATCAGCAAAAACCGCTTGGAAACTCGTTAGTGTGTTTGCGGTATTGGCGAGTTTAGCTGTAGCGGCTGTGATTATGATGATGCCTTTAAAGCAAATTGAGCCTTATCTTTTGAAGGTCGATGCCACAGGCTATACCGAAGTTGTTCGCCCTTTATCAGATGCCAATTCTGTTACTTACGGTGAAGTCCTTGATAAGTATTGGCTAAGACGTTTTATTACTGAGCGTAATAGTTATGAATGGGAAACCGTTCAGAACTCATTTAATACCGTAAAGCTGATGAGTGCTCAACATGTCTTTGCTCAATACTCTAACTACATTATGTCGGATACTTCTCCCACCGAGATTTTTGCTGAAAATAACAATATTCATATTGTCATTGATGGGATTACGTTTCTTCCGAAAACATCAAATGAGCAAACCTTAGCGCAAATTCGATTTAGTCGGAAAATCGTTAATCGAGATAATAGCCCCGCGCTCAATTATGTTGATAAGCGTTGGATGGCTACCGTGACGTTTGATTATCTCGCGACTATCAACACTGAAGATGAACGTCATATTAATCCGCTTGGTTTTCGCATCACCTCTTACCGAGAAGATGAGATTTTAGATTAGTGTATACCTTTAATGCTATACATAAAGTATAAGGAGATTTATTGTGTTAAACAGTGCCATTAAGTCACTATTGTTATTGATTTTTGTTTCTTCCTCTGCTCATACTGCTGTCACCCCTACTCCTGATTTCTTTGATAATCGAATCACCATGACAACGTATAATCCATCCGATGTCATGCTTGTTCGTGCTGCTGTTGGAGTAACGACATTAATTCAGTTTGAATCCGGTGAACATATTTCATCATCGAGTTCTGGAATTGGTATTGGTGATAGTGAAGCATGGGGGATTGATGTTCGTGGCCATAATATTTTTTTAAAGCCAATCGCTGCAAGCCCTGAAACTAATTTAATCGTAACAACAAATAAAAACCGTACTTATTCATTTCAATTATCACTGAGTAGAAAACCTCATTACGTTGTGAAGATTGAGTATCCAAAACCCCCTAAGCCTATCATTACAGCCCCTGAAAAAGTGTTGCCTTGTGCCGGCGAGTCTTTGAATTTTGCTTACTCAAAACGAGGAGATATGACGTTATCACCTCGGTATATGTGGGACAACGGGCGCTTTACCTGCTTGAAATTCAGTCAAAACTTAGAACTACCTGTGGCTTATCAAGTCGCCTCTGATGGTCAGGAATCTTTGATTAACTACCATATCGAAAAAGATACGATGATTTTACAAGGTGTTTCGACTTCTTTTCGATTACGTCTAGGTCAACGTATCCTTGGCTTATATTCTGATACGATAATCACTGAAGGGTTTAACGAAAATGCGAGCGGCAGCGATAAAGTGAGAGAGGTTATCGATGAATGATAAAATTTCTCCTGTCACTGAGCACGATCGCAATACCCTCAATATTGATGAAAAAAAATCTACCCATACTAAATCTAAATCGTTGGTCATTGGTCTTTTTACCTTGATTGCATTCGTTGTGATAATCGGTGTTGTTTTTTATCTTTTTACTCGCACTGATGACGTTGTGACAAAAGATATCGTGACAGAAGCTAATCACACTGCGGGCGCTGAACAAAGTATTTTACGTGAAAGCAATACTTACTTTACTAAGCTTAAGGCGCAACGTGAAAAAGAAAAAGCCGCTGAAAAATTACGTAAGGAGAAGGAACTCGCAGAAGCGAATAAAAAAACCAAAGAGCGAGAAATTACGAATATAGATGATAAACCTCAGGTTCAACGAAGTGAAATAAAAGAAAGTGAGCCGCTTCCTCCATTACCACCTCCGCCAGTTGTCAATCGAACCCCGTCACCGTCCTCTTCCACCTCTTCTCAGTCAGAGGTACCGATGACACCGAAGGAAAGAAAAAAAACGGGTTCCGTTTTAGTTGCGTTGGATTCCGCATCCAGTGAACAAGCTTCCTCTCCTGTTATTAATGAGTCAAATTATAATGACACGTTAACAGGTTCTCGTTATCAAGCGGGCAGCGCTTTTGTTCGTCGGTCTAATAACTTTTTATTACTTAATGGCGCCGTGATCCCTTGCGCGATTTACACGCAAATCATTTCTGATTATCAAGGTATTGTCACTTGTCGTGTTACCCAAGATGTTTATAGCTCTAATGGGGCTTCACTTCTCATTGAAAAAGGCTCTTTAGCCATAGGGGAACAAAAAGTCGCCATGGAACCTGGTAAGACTCGGATCTTCACCAATTGGACAACGATTGAAACACCGATGAATATCTCTATTCAAATCGATTCGTTAGGTACTGGTCGTCTCGGTGCAAGTGGGCATGATGCGTGGGTAGATAATCACTACGCACAACGGTTCGGTGGAGCAATCTTACTCAGTTTTGTTGATGATGCCCTTGCAAAATGGAGTGATCAACAAAGCAGTGAGCAGTATGAAAGTTCTTCTGACAATGCGAACGATATGGCATCAAAAGCGTTAGATTCGTCGATTAATATTGTCCCCACGGGTTATTCCTATATCGGTCAAAAGATTAATATTCTTGTTGCACGAAACATCGATATGTCGAGTGTGTATCGCTTTCAATAACGTATCGCTTCAATGATATACATAAGGAGAAATGGAATGAATATCATTTATTTAGTATTGACGATCTTATCTTTAGGCTTTGTGGCTTTTGGTTTGATTTTAAATTCAAGTAAGAAACCGTCACAACAAAATAAGCCACAAAAGAAAAAAAAGGGGGTGATTGGTGGTCAGTTCCGCGCGATTTCACACTTAAATACGAAAACAGAACAACAATTTTTTAATCAACTTTGTGCTCTGTTACCTGATGATTACTACATTGCTTGTAAAGTACGGCTCGCTGATTTGTGCTTACCCTTCGATAAAAAAGATTTCACGTCTTTTAATAAAGTATCCAAAAAGCATGTTGATTTTACCGTTATTCGTAAGAAGACTTCGCAAGTTCAATTTGCTATCGAACTGGATGATAAAAGTCATCAGAGTAAAGCGGCTCGATTACGTGATGATGATAAAAATTACGCCCTCAGTTCCGCAAACATACCGCTTTTTCGCATTAAGCCTAAATTGAGTTATGTGCCAGAAATCAAGAAGCTTGTATCCCAACTTTAATGTGTAGCTTTATTGCTATACATAGCAAAAATGTAAGATTTAGGAGATGCTCTTGAACTTTGATAGCTCGATTACTATTCGTTCGCAACTGACTGCATCAGGCTTGCAATCTATTTTAGATCTCAATGGGTTAACCGAAGTCGCGGTTAACCAACCTTTTGAAGTTTGGTTTGATCGCGGTAATGGATGGGAGAACCTATCACTCCCAAACTTATCTTTTGATTTATGCTTAGATTTAGCCAAATCACTGGCTGTTTATGCTGGCTTAAGTATTCCTATCGGTGAAGATAATCCCGTTGCTTCGGTCATTTTACCCGATGGTGAACGAGGACAGATTGCCGTCCCTCCTGCCACTGAAAAAAATATAGTCAGCATGACATTTAGAAAGCCCTCACTTAATCGATTTACCTTATCGGATTATCAAAATTCAGGTCGATTTGATCAATACAGTGACCTAAGAATGGATGATGTGACACTCACTGAGTTACAACGTCACTTATTAGATCTAAAAGCAAAGGGTGACATGCAAGGTTTCTTTGATGCTGCGGTTAAAGCTAACCAAAACATTTTGCTAGTTGGAGGAACTGGCTCCGGTAAAACAACGGTGATGAAAGCGTTGGTCGATTGCTATCCCACTTCAAAACGTCTTTTCACCATTGAAGATGTTCACGAACTGGACCTACCCAACCACCCTAATCATTTGCACCTTTTTTATAAACAAGGTGGGATCAGGCCAAAAGCATTAATTGAATCTTGCATGCGAATGAAACCCGATCATGTCATGCTTGCCGAGTTACGCGGAGATGAGGCGTGGACGTATTTAGAAATGCTCAACACCGGTCACGAAGGATCAATAACAACGATTCATGCAAATAATTGCCGCAGTGCGCCCGCTCGACTTGCAGGGTTAATTAAACAATCTGAGGTTGGTCAAACTTTGGATATTCAACATATTTTACGCACGATAAATAGCAGTATTGATGTGATTGCTTTCTTTAAACATACTCATCTCACTGAACTTTATTTCGACCCTCACTATAAAAATCAATTACTTAGTCATTAATCACTTATGTATATCATAAATGCTATACACAGGAGGTCTATTTTTTATGGTTAACGCAAAGAAAAAAATAACACTTTGCGCCCTCTTTCTTGGTTGTACCGCTTTGTTTTTCATTATTGGTCAATATGCAGGTGCTGCCCTGTTCTTTAAAATGACGAATCTCTCTTTTAAATATCTTCAATTTACTTCTCTCTATGATTATTGGAGTCAATATCACACCTCATTAGATATTAAGCCCTATTTGCAAGGTGGTATTGCGGTGGCGATTGGCGTCACCTTATTTCCAACATTGATGGGGCTTTTTATTCTCATTGCGATGAAAGATAAAGAAGAGATTCACGGCTCGGCACGTTGGGCGACGGATGTTGAACTGGGTAAATCAGGACTCTTTCCAACGAAAAGAAAAGCGCCCTGTCTATTACTTGGCAAGATGAATAAAGGAAAGTACAAAGGGCGATTTGTTGAATTAGAAGGACAAACGTTTGTCGGTGTTTCAGCCCCAACAGGCTCAGGGAAAGGGGTTGGGATTGTTATACCGAATATGGTGAACTATCCAGATTCCATTGTGAATACTGATATTAAATTAGAAAACTTTTTTAAAACCGCAGGCTTTCGACAAAGCCAAGGGCAAGAGGTCTTTCTCTTTGCGCCGGATGGTTATAACGCCAGTGAAGAGGAGCGCATTAACGGGGTGGTTCGTTCCCACCGTTGGAATGCTTTTCATTATATTCGTCGACTTCCTGAGTATCGTGTCGGTGATATCTTGATCATGTCTAATTCACTTTACCCACTCACGGGTGATGGCAAATCTGATATTTGGCCTGCCAGTTCAGGAAAACTTTTTCTTGGTTTAACGCTCTGGATGTTGGATGCAGAATCGATCTCTAAGCAATCCCCGAGTTTTCCTTACCTTTTATCCTTAGTTGGTGTTGAGGGTGGTCTTTCTGCTTGGATGGCCAGAGAAGTGGATAATGAATATGTCAGTGCAGATTGCCGAAGAGAGTTTAATACCTTTTTATCATTCCCAGATGAAACGCAAGGCTCTATTCTTGCGAACTTCAATGCACCACTGGCGATTTATTCCGATCAAACGGTTGCTAAAGCCGTTAGCGGAAATGATTTTGATTTTAGAGACTTAAGACGTAAAGGAATGACTGTTTATGTTGGCGTTCAGCCGCCGAATAAAACTCGATTCCAAGGTTTACTTAATCTCTTTTTTGAACAGCTCATTAATGAAAATACTCGTGTTATTCCTGAGTTAGATCCCACACTAACCCATCAATGCTTATTGTTACTTGATGAGTTTCCGGCGATTGGACGAGTGAATCAGATCAAAGGGTCAATCGGTTTTACTCGTCAGTATAACGTGAGATACATGCTCATTTATCAAGATAAGAGCCAGCTTGAAGACAAGGCACTGTATGGCAAAGAAGGCGCTGATAACATCATTTCTAATCTCATAGCTGAAGTGATTTATCCACCAAAAAAAGTGAATGCACGAGTAAAAGAGATCTCTGAAACACTTGGTACTAAAACCGTCAAAGTCGAGAGTGAATCTAAATCAACCGGTAAACATCGCAATAAGAGTAAAAGTACCTCTTTACAGAAACGTCCCTTGATCATGCCTCATGAAATTGTCGAGCTTGGCCATGTTCGTCATGCCACTGTCGATATTGGTCTAAAAACACTGATGTTTAAAGAAAATCAACGTTCATTTGTGATGGATAAAATCATTTACTTTGAAGAGAAAGGCTTCAGTGAACGTGTCGATTACTCTAAAAAACATGTCCCTGAAATCCCCTTACTTTGAATGTATAGCTCTAGTGCTATACCTAATTTTGGAGTTTATTTATGAAGATTTATCAGTTATTTATTTGTAGTGTCATCTCCTTCAGTTTGACATTTTTTACTCCCCCTGTGCGAGCAAGTAGTGATGATTGTGCTATTTGGCTCTGTTTGCCAATGGGTTTTCCCAGTGGATGTGGGGATGCTAAAAAAGCATTTAAAAAACGCATTAAAAAGCTTAAGCCTCCCCTCCCCAATTTTTTTAGTTGTGTCAGTCCTGATGCTCCACCCAGCAACATGAGTTCAAACTATCAGCAAAGGGTTGAGTATTGTCGAGAATGGAATTACTCAGATAATAGTAATAATCAGTGGTGCGTTGATAGAGTTAGGATCCCTGCTTATGTTGAAACGTTCCAAGATGGTGAGCAGTTAGGTGAACGATATTACTTTGATCGGGATGGAAATCGTGTTGACAAAAATTACAATTTACTTGATTAAAAAGGATATGTTATGCGACTTTTTATAGCAGAAAAACCTTCTCTTGCAAAAGCCATCTTTGAAGGTTTAGGCGGAGATAAAAACAGTAAAATGCAATCAGGTTATTACACTGTCAAACAAGATAAAGTGACCGCTTGTTTTGGTCATATGCTCGAACTCTTCGATCCTGAAGATTATGATCCCAAGTTAAAAAAATGGGTACTGAAAGATTTACCCATTGCATCCCAATACCCACCTAAATTAAAAGAGAAAGAAGAAGCTAAGCAGCGCCTACATGTCATTTTCAAATTAATCGAAGAAGCAGATGAAATTGTTCATGCCGGCGATCCTGACGACGAAGGGCAACTGTTGATTGATGAAATACTCAATTATGTCGGCAATACCAAACCTGTTAAACGTTTATTGGTCGCCGATCTTAATTTAGCGCCCGTTAAGAAAGCGCTGTTAGCGATGAAAGATAATCAAGATTATATAGCACTTGGACAAAGTGCATTAGCACGCTCAATAGCCGATCAAAGTTTTGGGTATAATTTAACGCGTGCTTGCACGCTGAAAGGTCGAGAAAAAGGCGTAAACAGTGTATTAAATGTCGGACGAGTTCAAAGTGCAGTCCTTGGCTTAATTAATCAACGTACTTTGGTGAATGTAAATCATCAAGAGACTTACTATTACGATATTGAAGCAACGTTTAATTACCAAGGGCGTTTAATCAAAGCGAAGCACAGCCCAAGCGAGCATGATCAAATTGATGAGAAGAAAAGGCTGATTTCTGAATCTAATGCACAATTTATTGTCGATGCCGTAACAGACAATGACGCTTTAATTACCCAAGCTATTACTAAGCCTGAATCTAAAAGCCCTCCACTTCCACTGAATTTATCAACATTACAACAGCTTTGTGCCAAGCAATTTGGTTACAGTGCAGAAGAAACGTTGCAAACTGCACAGTCACTTTATGAAACTCACAAGCTACTCACCTATCCGCGCAGTGATAATCGCTATTTATCTGATGAGCATTACTATCAAAGTAGAGATATCATCGATGCGATACATAAAAATATGTCGGTTGATAATATCAATATCGATACACAGGCATTCAAACATAAAGCGTTTAATGCGGAAAGGATTGAAGCGCATCATGCCATTATCCCCACCGCTCAAACGATTAATTTTAAAACATTATCAGAGCAAGAACGGAACGTATACGAACTTGCCGCACGTTATTTTATTGGCCTGTTTTATTTAGATTCGATCCGAGATAAAACACGCGTTATCTTTTTGAATTCAGATCATCAATTCATTGCAACACAAAGTATTTTAGTCGAGATCGGTTGGGAACAACTTCACTCCGTCGAAAAAGAAAATACGATTGAGTTTGACTTATCGCAATTAAAATTCAATGAAAAAGCAACCTGTGAATACGCTGAGATCAAAAAGAAAAAAACCAAACCACCGAAATACTTCACTGAATCAACTCTTCTTGCTGCCATGACCAAAGCCGCGAGTTTTATAGATGATCCTGATTTAAGAAAAAAGCTAGAAGCCAAGGATAAAGAGAGCAGTGATCGCGGAAGTATCGGAACCGAAGCCACACGTGCCAGTATTTTAGGAAAAATTGCTAACAACGCACATTTAGTCAATATTGAAAAAGAAAAAGGCTATAAAGAAAAAGTGTGGAAAACCACAGAGAACGGTCAAGCTTTTTGCGCATCACTACCAGTGGAAATTACGCAACCCAACATATCCGCCATGTGGACAGAAAAACAAGCTGAAATAAAGCAAGGAACACTAACAGTCCAAGCTTTTATTCGTGATGTTGATAATTATATTCAGTCACAAATAGATCTACTTAATGAACATGGTTTAAACATAACAAGCGATGCGCCTGAATGTCCTCACTGTAAGAAAGCCCTTCTTTTACGTAAAGGTAAATTTGGTCAATTTTGGTCGTGTTCAGGCTACCCTGATTGCAAAAACTCCTATCCAGATAAAAAAGGCCAACCCGATCTCAATCATCAAAAAGCAGAAGTATCCAATGAGTTTTTATGCCCTGTTTGTTCAAAAGGCTTAATTAAACGCAAAGGTAAGAAAAAAAGTACATTTTGGGGTTGCTCAGGGTTTCCAACCTGCAAAACACTGCTTTTTGACCAAGCAGGAAAGCCAAATTATCAACAATTTGAAAAACAAAACAACATATAACTTCAATGCTACATATAAGGCAAGCCCATGAAATCATTCGATATAACCACTGAGTTTAATTTAATATTTGAAGCTGTAGATAGAAACAAACAGATTATTCCAGATTCACGATTAGTTCTTGAGCATAAAGAAAGTATCACGATTATTCGACATGCCGCTTATGACTTCTTTGATACTTCGTTTATTGTCTACAATGACCGAAAAGAAGAACTAAATAGCATTTCTTTTGATGGGCTAGCATGGGATGATTTACGTTATTTAGATACTGAATATAACCAAACAATCATTAGACACTATCAAAATCTCAATATTTCGTCTGTATTTATTGAGTGGTTAGATCGTTATAAAGACTTTCGTTGGAAAATTTATGGTCAATCGGCACAAATAAGTGAGGCAAGACGCATCTATTTATCTGAGTTTATTTCCGATCTTCCTGATATCATCAAAAACTGGGATGAGTGATATTTTTAATTCACTGTTCCATAGATTTTCATATCTTGGTATCAGTTCTTAATATATGACTTAACCTAAGCTCGCCCTCAAATCAGCAATAGTGATAAAAAGCTTATTTTCTGCATCTTGAAATGCTTGGAAGCCATAACGCTCATAAAATTGTTTAGCGCCATCTTTAGCATCAACAATAACAATTGGAAATGCCACACTATCACTCGCAGCTAATAGCTTTTTCAAAGCATCAATAAGAAGCCATTCACCAAAACCTTTACCTTTATATCTATCATCGATAGCAAGACGAGCAATAAGGCCGCCTGAAGTTGAAGGCTGGTGCTTTTTTTGTAACCTTTCTGGTAATGCGTTCAGATCAATTGGTGTCATTGTTAGGGTATAAAAGCCGATAATATGCGAATCATCATAGATATCTTCCAAAACAAACGTTCTGGTATTATCTTTTTTTGCTTGCTGGCTCGCCATTACTTTTAAGTAATTATTGAGAGCCTCGATACCACAATTAAATCGAGTTCTATCATGTTTAACTTTATTAAGAAGAACAGTATTCATCATTGAGATTTTTGTTCGTATAGGTCAGAAGCGGCTTTTAGTTTTGAGTTTTTACGTGCTGGGCGATCTAACGCTTCCATTAGCAACATAGCATCAGCTTGGCTAAGTTTTAGGGTTTGCTCTCGTTCGATAACTTGTTTGGCTTTTTCGATGGCAGCACTTAAAACGAATGAATTAATACTAGACATGCCCGCAATAGCAGCAGCCTTTGTAAGTAGCTCTTGTGTGTCAACATCAACTCTAGCCGTGATGCGAGGTAACGTTGTAGCCATAATAATTTCCCTTTGTGTCAAAAATGTCACATATTATTATGAGCGTAAAATGTACAACTAGCAAGTTTTGTGTCATTTTGGCACAACGATAACAGTGGGGAATTACGCTTTAGCTTGTAGTGGTTGTGTCTTTTTTTCTTCTCGCACAGCCTGCCCTGCTTCATCATACTGCTTAGGAACAGGCTGTGTGCCTTTGGCCTGACTTAGTTCAAGCTTACCTGATTGTATCTGCTCTAATGAGTAATTTTTTAGGAATCGGTCTTTACTCGCAATAGTCGCTAATAACTTTTCAGGTATTTTGTCTGGCGATTGGTCATTAATCGTTAAATGCAATTGTTGATCAGAGGAAGACCAGGTATATTTTGTATTAAAGTTACTTTTGATCGAAAAAGGCGAGTGATCATCTTTAGGAAAAATTTGTTGAGTTCTTAAACCTAATCGAATACCTTCTGCAATTTTTGCTGCCAGTTGCTCCACATGTTCAATTGAAAATGGCTTATCGTGAAAAGAAAACTCACGGTTTAGAACAGGCTTTTTTTCTGCAGTAAAGCAAAAGACCTCTTCCGCTTTGGTCAAGTTAGAAACTAAATCGTACGAACCTTGTAGATTTTCCCACTCTTTCCTTAAAAAAGGCTCGTTTCTGCATTCTATTATTTTATTTAAAATACGGAGCTTTTCGTCTTTAGTACACGTATTTAAACCATAATGGCCTAAGACTTCATGTCTTGCGACAATAAGTGCTTCAACAACACCTGGACTTCTTGTTCTGATTTTCCCTCCATCCTCCATCTCGTTTCCGCTGTCGAATAAGATTGCGGAGGAGGTAAAAACGACGAGTTGTCCTCTAGGATAATAGGCCCCTTGAACTTGTTTGAGTCTTGGGTATTGTTTAACTGCTTCTTGTCCATACAATTCCTCTGCGGTTTCTCTGATTTTAAATTTAAGAGGTAAATTACCGTTACACTCATTCCAAACAATGTTGACGGCTTCATATACCTCATCAATAGTCGCTGTCTTTATCATTATACTGTGGCTTGAATTGATTTGGTTTGCTTTTCTTCTCTGATTGGTTGAGCATTTTCGTCATATGTTTTAGGGATGGGTTGTATCCCTTTTGCTTCACTCAGATCTAATTTACCGGATTGGATATCATTAACAGAATAATTCTTTAAAAAGGCATCACTTTTAACAATGCGGTCTAAAACTTGAGAAGGCATTGCATTAGGTTGTTTATCATTCACTTTAACGTTGAGGTGATCACCTTTATATTGATAAGTGACACTGTAGCTTGATGCCTCTTTCACGTGCATCCTATCTGAAGAATCGACTTTGTTCTGATCTGAAAAGTTAGCTTTTTGCTCTAAGAACTCAGCTTGTAATCTTTTATCTGAAAAAACAACGTTTAAATCTTTCACTACAGCAATATCAATAACTTGTTGTTTAAAGTCTTTATTTCCACTGATTTTAAGTTCACCAAATTTTTCAGCCGCCATTGTTACTGCGGCAGCAACATGATCATCTGATGGTTTTCTCTCATTCAATACAATTTCATGCCCCAAGTCTTTAAAGACACTATATCCGGAATGCTTATCTTTAAATTGAACTTGGCTTTTTTCTACATCCTTAACCGCAACTAAATCACTCATTTTCATTGAAAGCTGCTCTAATAGCTGTTGCTGTTTTTTAACTTGTTCTGTGGTTTTTACAAGACTAATTTCTTCACTACCAGATATTCGGTTTAAATTATCCATAAGTTTTTCCTGCTTTTGTAAATGTTTTAACACCATAATTGATTCATCTAATCTAGCTCGCTTATTTCTATTTGATGATTGCGTGGTATATTGACTAATAAATGTAATGCTATTGATTACTTTATTTTCAAGCTCAGTCTGCTCTTGCTTTTTATGTGATGTATTTAAAATAGCTTTGGTTTCATCCCAGGTGAGATTCATGTATTTAGTACAGAAATCACTGACATTTAACGCTCTAGCTCCTGTCTTTATGCGTGCACTGCCATCTTTAGCTCGAAAACTAAGATAGTCATCAGGTTCAACCCCATGAGCTATTTCTAACGCTTTTAATAAATACTCAGGCTTTAATGTTTGTTTTATATGCTTAAATTGTTGCGCTTCAATCTCTTTAATTTGGGTTTCATTATGGTTATTTAATAACTGTGTTATTACCGTTGTTGGGGTTACTCCTCTTCGCTGTCTGTTATTAGAAGACCGTCGCAATTCGTTATTTCGACCGGTTCGATTGGGCTCCAAATGATCACGTTCATTATTCTGCAATATGCTTTGGCTATTTGATTTTGATTGTCTGTTTCCTCCATCCACATGACGTTGGGACAGACTTGGCAAGCCGTTTCTAATGTCGGTAAATGTTTTTTGGGTAACTGGTTTAAAACGAGACTGTCGACATACTTGCCGTCGCCCCTGTCCAGGATTGATTTGTTTGTCATTGAGATAACACCTCTTTTCATCTTTGGTTAGGTTTTTATAATGTTCTCGCTCTTTAAGTGAAGCAGGATGAATATACTTCATTTCATGGCTACGTCTGCTTGCCCATTCGTTGACTAGCTTCTTTATTTCTTTATCAGTTGGCTTTGGGCATTCAAGCTGCCGATCAACAATATAGTCAGACTTAAAACATGCTTCTTTTAAGCGAATATTTTTACTTTTACCGTGAGGCTTTATTTGCAAATACTCATCAGCTTGGTTCTTCTTTCCAACCGAGACTTGACCATGTTTAGATAATTCCGACTCAAACGCTTCCATCGTGCGGATATTTTTATTATTGATAGTATCGAAGAGTGTTTTTTTAAGCTCTACATTACCTTTTTTGAACGTGTCACCTTTATATCGACTAATAAAATCAGAGTGATTAATAAACCCTTTCCTTTGATTATCATAAGGTGATGATAAATTTAATTTTCGATTGACTGACTCTTGAATCGCATCATGATAATTAATGTTATTGGTATATTTACCAAAAGGGTTAAAGCGTTTACCAGTCACTAAGTTTTCTAAGGGTAAGACAATATGAACATGTGATAAACGCGCTATATTTTCACCCGTTTTTTTATCTTTTATGTTTTTTACTTTCGGTTGATGGATTTCTGCATAAATATTGTATTCATTACAATCATATGCACTCATCACCTTCTCTTTATATAATTCATACGCTTCCGTTACTTTTTCTACAGAAATATCATTTTCTGAGAAACTTAAAGTAATATGAAGGTAATTATTGGGTTTGCGATCTTTAACCAATGACTCTGTTATCTCAATATTTCCATCGATAACAACACGTTCATCTAACTCATCTCGACTAAGTTCTCGCCCCTGCTTATTTCCTAATATAAGGTAATCAATAATTCCTGACTGCCCTGCACTAACTCGCGCTAACATATTGTATAGCCTTAACAAATGAGGATTCAATTGTGATTAATCTATTTAACACCTCCTGATATAACTGCTCAGTCACCACGCCTGATTTGTGATACTTATTAAGTTGCTTAGCAATTTGATTAATATTATTTGCGCTTTTATTAGCAAGAAAAGTGATCTTCTTACTTTCTTCTAATTTTCCTTTATCAATAAAGATTAATTCTGATTTAGTAATAACCACTTTTCTAAATAATGAAGAACGCGTTTGATCGGTATTTAATAGCACCTTTTCAAATGGCTTAAAGTCCTCATTTGATAATCGAAAAGTAATAATATGTTCTTTATTTTCTCTGCTCATAGATGCATTCACAACGTTAAATTCATATTACCAAACTCGTCGAGTTGAAGCCTTTGTTTTTGATCTTGGGGTTAAAGGGGTTTCCCTTTGCACGCCGAAAGCATACCATCGAGGAACGAGATTGTATACTTTCGACAGCGTGCCTATTACCAACTAACCCACTGTTAAATAAGATACTTTCAAGACACAAATCAGACACTTCACAGACATAATTAAAACAGTTATAAGACACTATTCAGACAACTTTCAAATTATCAGACAGTTTTAAGACACTTTATAGCCACTTAACAGACAGAAAAAGCACACTTTAAAGACACTATTAGAACACTGATTAATTTTCATTAATAATATCTCTTAAAGGTTATAAAAATGGATATTAACCGACTTAAAACCCAAATAGGCCAAGATATAAAAAGTAAACACTATAGCTTTAGGTCAATCATCAAACGTCACATTCACATTATTGAGTATTTAGTAAAAAATGAGGGCTTCTCTTATAAATCCATCTTTACTGCTTTAGAACTTCCATCTTATGATTATTTTATTCGCTCAATTAGACACGCTAAAAGTTTAAATGAAGACTCTCACATTCATTTATCGCAAGAAGCTAACGAAACTCAATACAAGGAAGATGACTCAATTAATATAACAAAACCTGTAAAAGATGAAGTGAAATCAACTCACTTCACGAAAGAAGATTGGCAATATGTCGGCATTACATCGGACTATTTAATTAAAAAAATAAATTCATTAAATATTACTCCAGAACAAGTTAAGAGTTGGAAATGTAGTAATGAATTTCAAATAACAAAAAAAGTGACTGAGTACAGAGGAAAATAATTATGTATCTAAAATTAGCTGTATTAAATAATTCAGGGAACGTAGGTAAATCTACAATATGCGAAAACCTACTAAAACCACGATTAGACAATTCAGAAATCATCAAAGTTGAAACCATAAATAACGATGGTACGGATGATAAAAAATATTCATCCAATGAGTTCAGTGAAATATTTCAAGAAATCTACTCCGCTGACTGTTCAATCATCGATGTAGGGGCATCTAATATTGAAGACTTTATGATTAAGATGAAAGAATTCAAAGGAAGCCACGAAGATATTGATTATTTTATCGTTCCCGTAACCCCAACAGAAAAACAACAAATAGACTCAGTGTCGACCATTGAAATGTTGCAAATTATAGGCGTTGATGCTGAAAGGATTAAATTTATTTTCAATCGAGCAAACAAAAAAATACGCATAGAAAAGCAATACTCTACTTTCTTGAATAAGGTTAGCCAAACTGAAATATCCACCAATCGAATATCAACCATCTATGAAACGAATGCTTTTTCAATGTTATCTAAATTAGATACAACATTTAAAACTGTTTTACATGATGATAGAGACTTCAGATGCTTATTGCGAGAAGCAAAAAGCAAAGAAGAACGAATGTCACTTTCAGAAGAACGATCCGTTAAACGGTTGATTGAAGGTATTAATCAAGAATTTGATTTAGCTTTCCAAGCTTTGGAGTTAAGCCATGACTGAAATAGAAGAACTCATTGATGCTAGGCTTAAAATCCTTCTTGCGGATCATTTTGAGTTAGAAGAAATCATTAAACAACTCCCTACATCGTTAAAAAGTGAAATAGATGTATTGAAAGAAGCTCTGAAGGGAGTACCCGAGCAATTTGACCGAGATTACTCGATAAAAATGAATGCTTTACTGAGTCAAACAGATACATTATTAAATACCAGTGAAGCACTCACCGAGAAAATTCGAGCAGTAATGTCCCGTACTGTCGAGCAAGAGATCAACAATAAGATGTTTAAATACCTATTGATTAGCTACAGTAAAGTTTTCACTCTCTGCTTATTCAGTGCATTACTGGGAGGGGGTATATCAGGAACATTCATGTGGTTTTTGTTTCCAGTTATCTTTGAATAAGAAGAATCAAATAAAAATGTTGGTTTTTAAAGAATAAATAAATGCTGAATATGGAACTAGTTGTCATTTAAAAACCCTCTTATGCTACGTTCAATTACAGCTAAAGAGGGTTAATAGTTATTATGCTAATACTGGTTTAACTTGACGTTGCATTAAGTAATAATAACCAAATGATGCTAGAAGAATACTCATTATAGCATCAGGCATAATTGAGTAACCTAACTTCGAGAGAGTGAATGTTACCATTCCAGCAGATAAGAATGAGATCAGTCCAGCTTTGTTATAATCGACAATATCATCACCTTCAACATACTCTTTAGAGTGTTTATCTTTATTTAAAAGATAAAAATCAACTGCCAGCACACCCGCTACAGGAGGTATAAATGTCCCTAAAATTGACAAGAATGCATCAAAGTAATGGTAAATACCCATTCCAGCAATTAACGAACTAATTACACCAATAACTAATGATACCTTCCATTTAGGTAGTTTCTTTAAATTACATATAGCTAATGCTGCAGCATATAAATTACTGTCATTAGAAGTCCATTGAAGCAATAAAATAAAGACTAAAGCATAAGCTCCCATACCAAGAACTGTTACTGCTTGCATAATATTAGCAGTACCTGTAGCCATAATCATCAAAGTACCAGCGACGATAGCTACAAAAAAACAAATCATAGCTAATCCAGATGCAATCGAATTATCTTTACTATTTTTACCATAACGAGAAATATCAGATTGATTAACAGCTCCAACAGCATAACTACCAATAACAATGGTAATACCTGCTCCAATCGATATAGGTTCACTAGGTAAAAGCTCTGCAATTGAAGAAATAGGAACAGAAGAATGAGATAAGTAAGCGCCAGATAGAGAAAATAAATATAAAAATGGGAATGCTAACATACTTAACCATGTTAATCCTTTATACCCAAATATAGCGGTTGTGGTCATTAACAATCCCCCCAAACAGCAGCAATATTTGGAGAGAATACCGTCGAATCTGGAAATAAAATACTTACAGTTTGTCCAAAAAAAGAAGCCTGAAAAGCAAACCAACCAAATAAAGGAATAGCCATGATTAAACTTAAAACTCGCGAGCCTTTCTTGCCTAAACACCGTCGAGTATTAAAAACTGTAGCATAACCAGTTTTAGTGCCTATCGAACCTGCAACATGCATTATTGCCCATAGAGCAAGACAACCAATAAAAGTGACTATAACTGTTTGAAAAAGTGACAAGCTAGGAGCTAAAGCTTGTCCCGTATATAATGTAGACATCGCAACAGCCAATCCAGTAGTTACGACGGTTAAATTGAATAATGTTCGACGAGAATTAGATGGCACTGAACTAACTTCATAATCATACATTTTTTTCTTAGACATAATAATTCCTTCTCTTATGTAATAAATTGCCATATCAAACTTAGATAATTTCAAGTTTGATATGGCCTAGACTCAATATGGAAAATCCTTTTTACTTAATTTATGCTCTCCGAGGGATAATCCTATAGCTAATTGAATTGCTGCTGCAGCAGGATCAATAACTGGAATGCCCAACTTTTCAGATAATATCTTGGTATAACGAGACATTCCTGTACAACCCAATACTATTGCTCCAGCCCCTTCTTTTTTAGCCAGCTCAGCTTGATATAAAATAGCATCAAAAGCAGATTCGCTTTCTAAATCCAATACAGGAACATTAGCCGAAACAATAGAAGTTACACGATTATTCAAACCATACTTTGAAATATTTTCTTTGATTAACAATGTAGTTTTATCTAATACAGCGATAATAGAAAAAGTATCAGAAAGCATCATTGCTACTGAATATGATGCTTCACCAGCCGCACATACAGGGATAGAAACTGCATCCTTAACCGCTCTAACGCTAGGATCTGCTGCACAGTCAATAGTGATGGCATCATAACCTTCATTTTCAGCTTTAATGGCTGCCTTTACTAATGGCATCGTTGTTTTTGAAACATCCAATGCCGATTCAATTGACGCAGGTCCATCAGGGCAATTAATAACTTCAATATCGGCAAAGCCTTTACCCATTTCAATTCGAGATGCTCTATTTGCTTCTAAAAAATCAGATGATGCTGCAGGAATAATCACTTTAATCTTCATTCTATTTAACCTTGACGATGCTCAACCGGAATATACTCTTCATCAAATCCAAAATATTTAGGTCCGAGAATATCAATCCCTTTTTGAGTCTTAAAATGCTCTCTTGATGAAATAGCCAAAATAGTGACATCTTGACCAACATAGGAAAGTGGATTTGGAATAGGCTCACCAGTGAGAGTGTCGACCATAACAATCGTATCTGGGCTAGTTACAGCAACCTCATCATTAATCCAACACATATGATGCTCATTTTTGAACCAAAGTTTAGATGTCTTACCTTGGTCTTGACCGACACCTTCTATGGTATAAGTGCCCCAGTAATAACCAATGCGATCCTCATCATCTTTAACCTGAATTGTTCCAGAGAAAATCTTATAGCCATTTGTTGAAGTTAATATTTCTTCAATTGTATTTTTACCTTGTTCATTACATTCTCTAATTAACTTACCTAGCTCATAACACTCCGTCATAGTGTTTCGAACAAGTAATTCCTTTGCTTCTTTCCCTGACAATAAAAATCCAGCTTGCCCTGCTAAGCCATATGCTCCAGCACTAATTAATTTCCCTAATCTTTCAGCAACACGATAATTAGATGCTTTTTTAATTAAACAAACATTATCCCACTCATCTACTGATGTAATAGGTGTAATCGGTTTATCCGCTAAGTAAGGTGTCGTTTGTTGAATCTCAGGAATAGCTCGTCCAGTGTAATCACCATTTACAGCAACTTTCCCTAAAGCTTGAGCAGCCGCAATAGCTGCTGGAGCATTAGCACCAGCTAATTCAATAGGAATAATTGCATCAATTTTCACACCGGTATACTCTTCAAGCTCTTCAATTGCCTTAAGCATTCTTGCTTTTTCATTATTAATTGACGCAGTAAAGCCAAAACCTTCCATTTCGTTCTTTGTTTCATCTGAATGAGGAGAAATAGATCCCATTAAAAATGGACACGCGGTAATAGCATCATCAGCGATACTATCAATATCTTCTAATATAATGTCACGGCCAGCATCAAGCTCACTCATAAATGAAGCAATACCATTTTTTGGTAAACCACCACCTCCAGTAGCAAAAAATGTTAAACCTCTGACTAGATCTCTTACTTCTTGTTCTGTTTTTAATATTAATTGAGTCATTTAATAATCCTTTATATATCTATAATGTTTTGACTTAATTAAATCTAAAGTAAACAACAACCTCTAAGTTTGAACTGGATCACAAACATTACACAAGCCTTCATGTAACTTACAGTTGTGACATAAATGGAGTTTATATGAAAAAAAATGTAACGATAAAGGATTTATCGATCAAAACCGGTTATTCAACAGCCACAATTTCTAGATTTCTAAATAATAAAGAACCCATTAGCGATAAGGCGAAAAGAGTCATATCTCAAGAAGTTGAAAACATGGGCTTTACTATAGAAGGAAATAAGCGTTTAAAGTTAAATACAAATAAACAGTATATTGGCGTAATTGTAAGCGATATAGACAACCCATTTTACTCAAAAATAATAAAATCAGTCGCAAAGATCGCCCAACAAAAAAACATACACTTAATAACAAAAGAAGGTGGTTTTACAGCAGAAAGTGAATATGATGCGATTTCTGATTTGCTAGCAATAAATTGTACTAATATTGTGCTCTATAGTAAGTTCTTAAGTGATCATCAACTGACAGAAATATTACAAAACAATCAAAATATAATATTAATTTGCAAACATTTAGCTAAATTCACGAAACAATCCATTTGGCTAGATAGTTTTCATGGAACTTATCTAGCGACAAAAAATTTGATCCTGAAGAATCATAAAGATATTATTTTTATTAATTCAAACCTAGAAATTAATGAAAGTAGGAGCAAAAAAAATGGTTATTTAAAAGCCATGCAAGAATTTAATCTTAAACACAAAGTGTATACTCTCATAGAGAGTAACACTCCCATAGTTGCATGCACTCAATTAATAACGAACATTTATCAACAAAAACATGAAATCTCCGCAATGGTATTTTTTAATGATATTTATGCGGCAAGTGCAATCAACACGTTAAAAAATAGAGGAGTTGCTATCCCTCTTGATGTATCTATTATCGGGTTCGATGATGTGATGGATCAGTGCTACTTTTCGCCAACATTAACAACAATAAAATATCCAATAGAAGAGATGGCAGAGTCTGCAGCACAATTAGCTCTTGATAGACAGACTTTAAACATCAAGCACTGTTTTTTTCCAATTCTTATTCAGAGAGAGTCAGTAAGTCATCTAGAATAGATAAATCTTTACGAACCAAGTGCAGAGACAAACACCATTGGATCACTCTCTCGCAAGCACTGCTGCAAAAATTCATTGATCTCTTCTTGCGTCTCCATATAGTCAAATGGATTAAAATCAGTTGGTTTCATCATCGCACCTCAACGTCGCTAAAATATCCATTGCTGCTTGTATATCTCTTGACAAGATGATAACTAACAGCACACATAAAGAAAATGGTCTTAAAGTACTTTTAATATTAATGACTACTGACCTTAGATCAATTTGATAACAATTAACCCATGTATATTATTACTGTAGATTTAGGTTCACGCGCTACAACCATCACAAATTTAAAAGAAATAGCTTTATATCTTTGAAATGATAGCTATTTATAACTAACATATAGTTTATAGATTTAACATTGAGAATGAAATGACAGAAAAAGATGCTTCACTCCCTGCCAAACCTAATAATCAATGGTTGTTATATTGGATATTAATGCCATTACTTACAATAATGTTAGTTTTACCATTTACTCTCACTATTCTTGCCTATTTAAATCAAGGGGTCTTTGACTTCCTCGCTGGTTTATTTTTATCCATTAATTCCCCTATACCATTAAGTGACAAAGTAAACATTTCAAATGTCTTTTCTAACTTAATAACACCTACTTTAACTTTTTTATCTGTCATTGGATTGAGTGTTACAATTATTATCCAAAGTAAAGAATTAAGAAAAACTTCTGAGGCTAATCAACAACAAGCAGATGCTCTAAAAAGCCAAGCAGAAAACTTCAATAATCAACTAAATGAATCCAAAAGGGTTGCGGAACAACAAAGATTTGAATCAACATTCAACTTAATGCTTGAGCAACATAATACACTATTAACAAAAATTACAATACCTCAACTTGAGACCAATGATAAATTAAGCAATAACTCTCCAGTAGATAAAACAATAATTAATCTTAAAGAATCATCTTTACATTTTAAATTCAGACTTGAACGTTTAAATGAAAATGAAGATATTAAAAGATATTATATCGTTTTATACCAAATATTAAAATTAATTGATAATACAAGATCTGTAGACCAACAATTTTATGCAAGTATTATTCGTTCATTTTTGCCAAATAATGTTTTACACCTTATAGCTATAAACGCCGTACAGCAAAAAGAAGACTCATCCTTTCAACACCCAATGATAGTCGCTTACAAATTTCCAATTTATAAAGAACTAATAGAACGATATAAGATACTCGAACACCTTAATTTACTTATTAAACAAAGTTCATTTCCAAATAAGAATGATATGAGCATTATAAGCATTAACTATCAACCGAATGCATTCGGAGATAACATCAATCGATCCATCTTCATTCAAAAAACTATCAATGATATTGAAAGAATTATTTCAATATTAAATAAAGAAATAAAATACTTGGATTTTACTTCTACACGTTTAAGCAACTTTATTGTTGAATTAAATAACAACGCAGATACAAATTTAAAAGACTGTATAGATAGAGATCTCTCCTTAAACCCTATATACACACATGATAACAACTACAATAAAACGTTAAGTGACATAGAGTCCTTTTATTCATATCGTAAGAAATACAATGATAGTAACAAAGATGATTTTATTATTATGACGGGATCCTTAGCTTTATTAATATCAAAAAACAGTGATGTTGGAGAGGAGTTTAGGAAATCCCCAATTTCTTACTTAAATAAAAATAGAGAAAGGATAAAGAAGACTCTAATAAAAGAGATCAATATTAATTATAGTAAAGTAATTGAAAAGATAAACCGAACCCTATCTGACAAGAGAACTGAAATACAAAATAATAAAAAAACCTTAGAGGCTTTAGAGAGCATATATAAGAATAGGTGAAGTAAAACTTAGTAAATAACCTCTTGAAGCATTAAATGAATATCATAACTATTATTTATAATTAAAAAATGCGCTAGGCTCACACACACTAGCGCACTCCTCTCTTCCACCAGCGATAAAACTTCCGCCTAAACAGAACTAAGCTTTCTTGGCCTCCACTGGCGCGATAATCCCGCATTGCGCTTGAATCGAAAAGGCAGGACAAACTTGACCGGCCTCAGGAGCGACTTCTCCCGTCATTAACCACAAAGTATATTTCTTAAATCTGAGATGATTCGTAAGTTTTATTAAATTCACTTCATTGACTGTTCTACGTTCATTTTCATAACTACGCAAAGAATCTATCGATATATCAACAAGTTGACTAAACTCCGTTTGACTTAAACCTTCCGAAATTCTTATTGATTTTATTTTCTTCCCCAAACTCATCATTGACACCACATGTACGAACGTAATAGATTAATAGTATGTACTTTCGTACACCATCAAATGACTCGAAATAACCCGAAATCAAACTCTTAAGGATATCACGATATGACCGCAACCGTTCAGACTGTTAAGAAATTCTGTGAAGAGACAGGGATCAGCCATAAACAAGTCATACATCGTATGAATATTGGTGATATCCCAGAAGTAGAACGTGTCAATCGACGAGGAACAAGGTTAATCAATAAGTTAGCTTTCGATCGCCTTGTTGAAAATAATGAGTTCTATTTGAGAGATCTAGTCAGTGATAAGGACTTAAACCATGTCTAACCCACTATTGCCATTAAGAATTTTTAAGAATTCTTCATTTGCCTTGCCGATGCAACTCAGCAATAATTCTCCTGTTGCAGCAAAATCTGTAACCGAGATTGACCTCTCGTACTGTATGGAAGAGGCATGTGATGCCGGCTTAACGTCGGTTTTTTATTGCATGAAATCAGTGATCCAATTGTTCAAATCGAATAATGGTGAACTGGACGGGAGCACATTTGTGCGCCGCAGCCTCCTCCGCGGTAAGGTCAATCTTGTTCAGTTCGCCACCTTTAGTTTGACCTCTGAAAGTGGTGATAACACTATGAGGAGGACATATGATTAACTTCATCCCAATACCGAACCTGCGGCATTCACAGCCCATATTCGGAAACGCAATACCTCAAATTATCGACTTTTCTTCTAAAATTACCACCTTCACTCAACACAAATATACAGTCTCAAAAACGATACACATTACTCCCTTTTTCTCTCGCAATACTCTCTTATTTTTAAGACATTTCAAACACACATTTCACCATTCAAAGCATGGAGGCACTTATGTCTAGAGTAGCCACAGACTGGGTATGGAAACTCGATGTAAAACCTGCAAGCTTAAAGCTGCTTTTGTTATCCATGGCAGATAGAGCCGACGAAGAGCATTGTTGTTTCCCCAGTATCACTCGATTAGAAAAAGACACCGGTTTAAATCGTAAAACAATCATATCAAGTCTTCAGTCACTCGTTGACATGAAGCTACTCAGGGATACAGGACGTAGAAAAGGGATCACAAGAAAAGTTAAAGTGTACTGTTTGATGAATATCGAACCTGAACAACATAACAGTAAAATTCATCGAAAAATTAAAGCATTAACATCTATCCCTAAGATTAAGCGTAATAGTCCCAATATTACCCCTATTAAACCAGCCGTGGAAAAAGAACAGTCCCAAAATCGGAATGATTCCAATAACGGGACTTTGAATAGTCCCAAAATCGGTACTTTGAATAGTCCCAATTTCGGTACTCAGAACCAGTCATTAGAACCACCCATAGAACCAAAGAAAAATAAACAAAAAGAAAATTTGGTTTTTCCGCTTAAAAATCAAAAACAGTTCATCGTGTCTGACGAGGAGATATCGAGTTGGCGATCTGAATTTCCCGACTTGGATATTTCGAAGATCTGCCAAGATATTTTGTGTTGGTTACTGGCGAACCCGAACAAACAGCGTTCCCAAAAGCAGACGCAAGGCTTAATCATCCGTTGGTTTAGTCGTTTGCGTCCCAAACCTACTGGCGACATCAAGCAAAAACTATCATCCAAAGCCCAAAAGCTACGTGAGATTTCATTGGCGATAAATACAGAATTGGAATATTTAACCAGTGCTAAACGACGGGGTTACGCTGCCCATGTGATCCAAATATCAGAGAGAAAGATCTCACAACTAGAGCATGAAAAACTTGCTTTCGCCTAGCCAACATATTGTTTTTGTGGCTTTAATTTGACATTAATTTTGTATGATTTTAAAAGGATTTATGATGAATAAACAACAACAAGAAATTATAGAATCTGATTGTGTGTACATCAATCGTAACGAGTGTCTCATTTTATTTGGCGTCTCAGGCTGTATGTTTGATAGAAAGATCCGAACAAGCCAAAACTTCCCAAAACACTGTACTGGAAGGCTCTATTCAAAAAAATCGGTACTGAATTGGATGCGTGATATGGATTTGTATTGAACTTAAGCAGTTCAGTTTTAGAGAACATGAGATAAAAATTAATCGAAAAGAGGGCAAGACACGCCCTCTTACCGCTCATTTTGGATTATTGGAGCTAATATTTTAATTGGTTATATTTATCCATAAGGTATTAATTGTCAGGTAACCAAATAAAAAATGAAGAATATTTACTCCTAAATTTAAGCTTAAGAGTGTCCAGTTTCAAGCTTGCCAATCCATTATTGACTAGCTTGTTTCTATCCATCTTCGAGTTAGCAGGATAGATCTTAACTAAATCGTTTCTGCCCCATGGCTTGTTAGGGACTTTTCCTATCAAGTTTTAAATAAAGACATTCTGCTTAATATTCTTCATGCTAATAACATCTAAAGGTGTGACCATGTGACCAAATTTAATTACAACTAAACAAGCCTACTGTACATTGGCCAGAGGAGCTAAAAGGTTTTCAGCAAAAAATGCAGACATAGGTTTCGTATTCATAGCTCTCTCCCAAAATTGACATTTTAGATAACTACTTACCTATCATGTTAAAACGCATCAACTAGTACTAACACCAATTGATGCTGTTTTTCTCTTAACTCTATGACTTTCAATATGTTTAAATTAGAGTTTTAATCTTTTTATTCTAGCAAGGTGGTTAAAATGCGAGGCTCATTGTTTGCTTACATGAAAATCGTTGATGATAACTTTCACGTCTTTTAGATCATCTGCTTGATCCCCAATACGAATGATGAAATTAGTATTGAACATTATACCTTCTGTAACACCACCCAATACAGCATCACCATAAGATAGGGCGGATTTGCCTTCCTTATTAGTAAGTTCGTACACTGGCTCTGCAACTAGGAACGCTGCGTATGTCGAGTATTCTTCTGCAACTGTCCCATTAGTATTACGAGTAACTCGACCATTTGACCAAATTTCGAAACGACTTTCTGAGTTCCATCCATTTAGGTAAATCTGCATGTATGCTTCGTCAGAAGTTAGTTGTTCTGCAGGTGCATCAACATCAAACGATACAACATAGTCGCTTAATATGTGCTTACCTGTGAACTTTTCTTTAGGATAAACCCAAATCGGATTACCATCTGTAGTTTGTTTATTTCCACTACCCACCACTACAGTCGCACCGCTAGTATCGTGAGATTGATAATCACCACCCACTATCTGTTCATCAGTCACTACAGGTGTCGGAGGCTCAATAACGATAGGATCAGATGGAACAAACTCTGGTGGGTTAATGATAATGCCACCATCTTCGTTATAGTTTAAAATAAATGGTAAGTGTTGGTTAGCTTTATATCCAGTTGCTATGATCTCATTCCCGTACTTGCCTGTTTCAATGTCAACTGTAGAATCAATTAATACATACCCAAATGAGTAGTCATATTCGACTTTTTTTGATGCTTTGACACTGGTTATTTCGGTCACATCATGTGCGTTTAAATGGATTGATTCAACATCATTTGAATTTTCTATTGTGATGTATTGCCAAGCTTCATTTTTAGCTTCTATGACAACATTAGTAAGACTGCTATTCACTTCCACATTACCACCAACTGTATAGAACGGAGTAGTTTCTGCTTCAATGTTATCGACTAGATTATGAGATAAAGTTAATGTACCTTCACCAGTAATATCTAATGTAAATGTTTCTGTTAGTGAAATAGTTTGACAATAATCAGTCTCAACCTCATCTGTTAAACATAATACATAATCATCAACAATAAGTGCGTGGGTGAAACCATTACTATCTGTTTGTTTTTGATAATTAACACCATCATCATTAGTGGATAATTGGTCTAGCTCAAGCTGAGGAACCTGAGTTGATACAGTAACAGTTCTAGTTTCAGAAGATGGAGTATTATCACCATTACTCTCACTATCACAACCAGCTAAAGAAAGAACACCGATAACCGATAAAGCTACATTAGATATTTTCATTCAATTACACCATTTAAATAATAAACAATTTTACGAACTAGTACCAAATAAATCCAAAAAATCACTCTGTTTGGCTTTGATGTGTAAAGCCTACAGCTTTACGTCCTAGTATGCAATAATTATTTTCAATTTTTTAATGAATACAAAAAATAACTATTTAACATAATTAACTCACAAAGGGATAACTGAGGTAGTGCAAAATTCATTATCAATAAAGGAAATCAACTATGTAGTCACAACACGTTAGTAGCTCATAAGCTACAATATGTGGAGTGAAATAAAATGAACTGATTAGCGAAACCCAATATTTAAAAATAAGTATTTGTACAAGAGCTTTACATCGATAACTTATCTGTAATCACAAAGTGATCATGTTTAAATAAGAAAGTAATAGTTGTTCTAGCTACCCAATTCTGAGTCAATAAACTCCTTTACTGGCTAACACATTTTCATACAAAAACGTGTTTAAAATTGATCAATCTTTATTGTGACTTACTCACCCGTAATTCACCTGAAAAGTGATCAAACTCTATTGGACTCCGACATTAATTTGTAGTGATTATCTTGTTTTCAATATGGTATAGTTCAAGAATATACTCACACCAACGTTCGTAATACTCTCCCTGCTCGTCTAAGTAGTCATAGTCTAAATAATGGCGTGCAACTCCCGTATTCACTTTATGGCCAAGCATCGACTCTGCAACATGAAAATTAAACCTTAACGGCTTTCTTTCCCATGCATTCCGGCAAACTCGCCTAATATCATGAGTTGTCATTGTGGTAAGCCCTTTAGACACTAGCCGTTCATTGACCTTATTTTTGATATTATCAACAACGTGACGAGATAATGGCTGCTCTTTTCCATTTCTAGCTGGGAACAAATATTGGCTTGAATTTTCGGGTAATTGTTTGATTAATTGCTCTGCCAATTTGGGGATTACTCGTAAAATAGGTGCTTGTGATTTTTTTCCTGTTTTGTGACGATTGGCTGGCAACGTCCACACCTTATTTATCAAATCAAACTCACCTTTCTTCGCATCCAACAATTCACTACGACGACAACCAAAAATAAGATAGAGTTTATACAGAATACGATCTTGCTCTAGAGAGTGGATTTCATTGATAGCTAACCAAAACTGCCCTATCTCTTCCGTTGCGATATGGTTCGTTCTTCGAGACTTTACAGCACCAATATCGGCTGGATTTAATGGTCCAAGTGGATTTTTGGCGATAATGTCATATTTTACCGCTAGATTGAGGGTACTTTTGATATTGGTAAAAAGCGTGAAAAGATAACCTGGTGAGACGATTGTTTTAATTTTATTCAACTGAACAACGTAATCCATTCGGGTAGCTTTAGCTAACTCAAAATGTCCAATGCGCTTTTTTAATAAGCCACCATAACTATACTGTTGGCTATTCAAGGTTTTAGGAGATAGATCTAGTTGTTGGCATTTGAACCTAAAAAGATCATCATACGTTTTAATCGCGCACTCATCTTTCTCTTGTCTCACTCTTGGGTCAATACCTTGCTCTAATAGTTCACTATACTCATTAGATATTGCAACCGCATCGCTGATCTTCATAGCAGGATAACGTCCCAATACAAGTTTAAAACGGTTACCATTCAGTTGACTTCGGTATAACCAACTAATAATTCCTGTCTTGGTAATTCTCACAAATAAGAATGGACGATAAGCAATAATCTGTTGAGTTGGCTGAGGTTTATTATATTTAGAACGTAAGTATAAATCTGTAACTTTTGGCATAGTTATGCACTCCATTGCTAACCCTACCCAATAAATAGGGTACCAACAGAGTACCGAAAAGGTACCATTCATTTTTGACTATAACTGAGACTTTGTAGAAAAAACGAATAATCAGTAATAAAAACAGACTAAAAAGCAACAACACAAAATGCTTATAAACCATTTAAATTCATAAAGATAAATGAAAAAATAGACTAAGATTGATGAAAAAACAGGTATGGATAAAACTGTATATACAACCAGTAATATAACCACATTCTATTGGAAGAAAACAGCCATCTAGAAGCCATTCACCCAATGTCATTAATGGCCATGGCGATTGATGATTAACATAACCAATTGATAATAAACTGATTAATCGACATGAAATGATACTTATAGCCTCCATTGCTTCTATTTCTTGTAATAAATAGTATGGGGGCTTTTTATTTTTTGATTATCAAAAGGTACCATCTAAGGTACCAACATTTTTTACTGTGATTTAAAACCAACTTTATTAATTTGATATCTTTAAAAAGTGAAATAGACGTCCTATAACAAGCTTTAAAACCCGATTCTGCACAATTCGATACCGATTACTCAAAAATTGAACGCCTTACTAATTCCAACTAAAGCATTATCAAACACCAGAGAAGCACTCACCGAGAAAATTCCCTCAGCAACACCCCACACTGTCGAGCAAGAGAGAAACAAAGGATGTTTAAATATCTGCGATTAGCTGCACCAAAGTTTTCAGTTATTCTTAATAAAAACACCATTAACACATAGAGTAATTACTGGGCTTTGTACTCTACCCTAAATATAAATGTTTGATCACCTATAATTAAAAAATAAAATTGACCTTGTAAATGGCTTCTAAAATGACACGATATGAAAAGAGAATAACAAGAATAGAAGATTCAATCATCACTATCAACAGATCTGATAATCATATCCAATATGAGTTGCTTGAATGGTATGATGATCAGAGGGTCGTTAAAATAACTTTAAATATTGAGAAAGTTTCCACCGAAGATCAGAATAAATTATATATTATTGATTTATTCGGCAATCATCCAGAAACCGGAAACTGCAACAAAGGTTATGGCTCCAAATTAGTAACTTTTGCAATTTCACACCTAAAATCAATGATTGGCTCGAAAGAATCTTTTGATTTGAACTGTTCTTTTGTTGGAAAATTAAGCAATGTAAATGGAACAAATGAATGCCACGCTAGACGCGTCCACTTTTGGAGCAAAACAATTGGTTTTACGATTAATGATCCCACTGATGAATATTCACCCATGAGTGCCAAACTACGCGACTTAAATTCAGGAAAACACCAAGTCATCAATCTGATAAACGTCGATTGTTTTAGTGACAAAGCGATCGCTAAAGCATTAGCATGGAGTGACAAAGATGAAGTTGTCTTAGGTATGATTCAGAGAGATTTGCTCCAAGTTAAACCTTTACTCTGTCGCATTGAGTCTTATCAGAAGAAAATTTTCAATCACAGTAAAAAGAAATCAGTACATAAAATAATGGCATTAGCCGCTACAATTCTCTTGGCCACAACCCTAGATAAGATATTGATACCATTTACTATTCTATTAATTGCACTGGTAGTTTACAACAAACAATTTAAAACCAAGAATAAAATCCTTCTTGATTCAATCGACCATGACAAAGAAAAACTTAATACAATTAAAATAGGCCTGAATTTAAAACTTAAGGCATCACACAGGTTGCCAGTTTTTAAACTAAGATTAGCTAAAAGGCTTCGCGTTGAAGAAATCCATTACAGCAGAAGTGGTTTTGATGATTTAATTCATGTTTTTCTTTCTGATTAGAATCAAATGACAAGTCTGAAATATAAACAAGAAATAAATGTGTTTCTTGTTTATTTCCCAAAATACTGACCAAGAAGACTTGATCAAAAAAAATCGGTATTTGATGCGATTCATAATATGGATTTGTATGAATGCCTAAAACTCTAATATACAAAAATTAATGCCTTATGTTAGTTTTTAACGTGAAAATATATGCACTTAGTTTAATTCTTAATGTCAAATTTATACATTCTTGTGTGACGAAGATCTAGTTTAAAGATGGGAAATACCTATTCCCATTGTCAGATTTCCTAGGTACTTTAATCTTTCTGTAAATTCTATCACATGGGTAACATAATGAAATTATTGAAATATTCTGCAATCGGCTTAACGATTATATCTGCATCTTGTTTTGCAAAACCACAGGCGGATCATCCAAGTCAGACACTTGAAAATGAAAGTAAAATTGTGGCACTTTATGGTAATTCATATACCCACTATAATAATCATCTAAATACTCGCTTGCGTGATCTTACTCGTTCATTAAAGCCAAACAATGCAGATGGTTATAGTTACCGCGGGTTAGCAATCTCAAGTGGTCGTCTAGGCTGGCACGAAAATAACTTGAAGTTCCAATATACTCAAAAAGATTGGGATACTGTTGTTTTTCAGGGCCATTCAACAGAACCAATTACAAATAATGAAGATAGCCGTAAATACTTTGAAAAATCAGCAAAGCAAATGGCTAGCTACGCGCAAAGTAAAGGCTCTCAAGTTGTATTTATGATGACTTGGGCTAAAAAGTCTGAGCCAGAGAAGTTTGATGACTTAGCTGAAGCGTATATAAACATTGCAGAAGAAACCAATAGCTATGTTGCCCCTGTTGGTTTGGCATTCGAAAAAGCGATTAATGAATACCCTGAAATCGAACTGTATCATACCGATGGTTCACACCCTTCTTTAGCCGGTTCTTACCTAGCTGCTGCCACCCTTTATTCTACGTTATACAATGCTTCACCTGAGGGTGGTGCAATTCCAATTGATACTGATATGAAAGAAGACGTTGCGCAAAAATTACAACAAGTTGCATGGGAAACTGTTTCAGAATTTAGAACTAAATATTAAGATTTCAATTTGGTTCAGTTAGCCGTTTAATCCAAAATAAAAGAGGGCTAAATGCCCTCTTAAACTCAATTATAATTACGGGATTTGATATATCTATCATAGTATCACCATTAAAATCCCATTTTCTTATAACCAAGAGTAAACAAAGTACATACTAAAAACCAAGCAAATAAAGATTAAAGCGCCAATACAACTAAATTCAATCGTTGGATTTTTTGATCGACAATAAGGACAAATGATAGCATTTTGACTGATAAGTTCATCGCAAAACTGGCAATTCACGCGCTCGTTCTTTTCCATGACTTGGCTTGTTCCTCTTTATTAAGGGGAGTACCACATTGAGGACAACGCTCTTCGCCGACACAAAAAGATGCACTACACTCGGCACAATCTAATTCATCGTAAATTTCCGCGCCACATGAGGAACAAAAAAGATCATCATCACTGAGTCGACCTTGGCATTCCTTACAAAAAAACTCTGTTTTCATGTTATCAATCCTATTTTTCTCGTGAGTTAAATAAGATAGTAATAATCATATTTCTACTTGAAAAGCCTTTAGGTGTCACATTTTCGATAATGAATAACGGTTTAATATTTTGTTGCTTTTAATAAAATACTGTCTCAGACCTAAAATAATCGAAATGAATAATGAGGGATATTGACAACCTAGTTGACTGAAGTATGAAGGGGGTATATTTAAGTATTGATTATTGCTTTAATCAGCATGATTAACTTCAACTTTGATATCATGCACCAATAAATCTTCTAATTTATTCGGTGCAGAGTTTATCAAAATAGACGACAAATTTAAGATGATAGCATCGTCCAAGATCTATGTACTAATCAATCAAATTAAAACTTTAAGATCAACCAACTCCATTATATGGCTCATCTTAAAGATTTTAAGTTTTATTTAACCGCAATTACATAAACATGCTTAATAATGTTTCTTTTTCTAAACCTCGATCCTCAACAATATGACGAAGCTTAGTTAGTGACTTAATTTGAATCTGACGAATACGCTCACGAGTAATTTTATACATACCGCTAATTTCGTCTAATGTTGCTGCATTATGTCCAAGCAAGCCATAACGTAACATTAAAATATCACGTTCTCTCTCTGACAATTCATAAAGAAGTTCAGTCAACAACACATGTGTTTGATCCTGTTGAATCTCTTCTTCTTGATTAATTTGAACTGCATTAGGTACAACTTCTTCAATTGAAAGATTCGAGTTATCTTCACTAACTAACGTATGAATAGAAACAATGGAGTTATTACTATTCAAGACCTTTGTTACGCGACTCTCTTTTACATTAACGTGCTTTGCGATATCTTTAGTAGAGACATCACCTTGATTATCATTATTAGAAAGCTCTTTGTTTGCACGTAGATAACTACTTAACTCTTTTACAATATGGTTAGGTAAACGAATAGTACGAGACTTATTTGAAATACCACGCTCAATTGCTTGCTTAATCCACCAAACAGCATAAGTAGAAAATCTAAAACCTTTTTCTGGGTCAAACTTTTCGATTGCATGAATTAAACCTAAGTTACCTTCTGAAATAAGATCTAAGAAATCCACACTTCCACTACGATTTCTGTATTTGCTCGCCATCTTAACAACAAGACGTAAGTTACTTGAAATCATTCTATCTCTAGCAACATTGTCCCCTGCTTGAGCTAAACGTGTTAATGTTTTTTCTTCATCAGCAGTTAATAGCTCATAGTTTGCTACATCCTTTAAATATAAATCTAAACCTTCACGATCGAATGACTCATTGCTTACGTTAAATTCTGTTTGCATTATATTTCCTGTGCTTTGATTATATATAAATGTCTTATACAAAACGGCTAAGGTGTAGGTCACGTTTAGATACAACATAAGGAATAACTAATGATGCCAAATTGTTGCTTTAAACTCACAGTGCCAACTTCTTTGAATATGTAGTATTTATTCATCCACATAATGTCATTCAAGAACTGGACACTGATAACTCTTTCAAGGTTTGTGCTCGTTTCGATGGGTGCATAGTAGATATTTTTTCCGTTTCGAGCATAAATTAATCAAAAAATATTGATGAAAAAATTCTGAACAAAAATAATTTTATAAAATTTTTATAAATTAAAGATTTATACAAATAAAATACCCTCTAAAACAAGTACTTAAATAAAAACAAAAAGAGTCAAAAAAAGCTCACATAACGATAAATATTATAAATAAAATATATTTCAAACGCACTTTATCTGCTAATTTTATCAATATCACGTAAATAAAATATAAAGTATTCATCATGACGATAAAGGATTGATAAGTTTTTTAATAACAAGGCCAAAAAACGTGCCATCTTGCTTTAAAAAATGGTGATACAGAAGATTATCTAATCACATTGATACAAATTATTATCAATTAGTAATCAAACAATGATGTTTCACCTCTCTTTCAAAAAACAAATTCTAGTTTCTACAGATATAGAGCAATTAATCTTGGTTTATTCAGGTAAAGCTGCGACAATTCAAACTTAAAGAGCCTTTAGATTATGATTCTTAAACAGGGATGAGTAATTTATCTTCTCTATACAATCCCATATTTAAATGATAGCCCTAACTAAATAGGAAAATTGATGAAACTTCTAGTTCGTAACCTTGCTCGTACTATGACTGAGCACGAAGTCCGTGTTTTATTTTCAGACTTTGGCTCAGTCTCGGAATGTACACTCGTTTTAGATCAAGAAACTGGCGTGTCAAAAGGATTTGCATTTGTAGAAATGGCGGATGAAGATGAAGCAAAATCTGCAATCGCTAATCTTCATATGAGTAGCGTGGCAAAAAATAAAATTAGAGTGAAAGTCGCACAATAAAATTAAATGGTCGCATCAATTAAAACGTTATTTCTAGTTAAATTTGTTGCGACCAATCAAAGTTCATCTTATTAATTTGTCATCTTCTTTAGATTCTTTATCCTTTTCTGTTCTGAGCGTCTTTGATAGTACATTCGAAACACTCCATCATAACCAAGTAAAATCAGTGCCATCATAATAGCCACATAAGTAAACATTTCATCGGTTTCAACACTTTCACCTAATACCACTCCAACAATAAAAACGAGAATTGGTTCAACATAACCAAGTAGTCCAAACAAAGTAAAAGGTAACTTGGTTACACCGTACAAAAATAACAACATAGGGGTAGTACTAAGAGCGGCAATAAAACAGGCAAACCATTGAATTCGATTTAATGATTCTTTATAAACAAACTTCCCGACCAAGACTAATGTGAGTGGTAGTGAAAAATAGCCTAAAGCAATATTTAAAATTTCCTTATTTAGTGGACCCCAAATAAAAATCCAAAACTGTGCACCAACCAACAATCCAGAAAGCAGATATCGATGCCAACGCCGCCATTGTAAGATATGACTTAAAAATAACTTTAACCTTCGGCTAAATATCAGTACTAATATCATACAAATAAAACTCCAAAGAATACGTTGAGCGGTTAGCCAATGACTATCACTATTTACAATCTGTGAAGGTTCTAGCTGAGGCTGATACTGGATATAAAGCGGCATAAGCGCAAAAAAGCAGGAAGCTAAAAGTGATGCACAAACACCTTTACATGTATTTGAGTTATTTAAGTAAGACGAGACGATTCACTCCATGAATCTAAAAATGATAATAGATTAAATTATCATAGATGTTGATGATGAGTGATATAAATAAGAGGGAAAAATCAAAATAATATTAAACAAATGATAAATAAAATAGAACAGTTTCGAGTATGAGGAGTATATACATCTAAAGTAATTTTAGTTGCTCGTAGGCGGCAAACAATCAGGTACGAATAACAACCCATCCTCTTCACGTAATAAGTGAGTATCGTTATTTAATTAATTGTTCATATTTAACCATTGAAAAAAGATAATCTTCAATTAAGCTAACAACTGATTGATCGAACCATAGAACAAGTCGTGTATGTGGTAACAAATCAACTAGCTCTGTAATACTGCATGAAGCTGATTGATATTGAGGAGCGATGATATTTAACACTAAACGACAAATCGCATAGTAATCATCTGAATAGTGAGCCGTAACATTACGATTTGGCGGGCAATATGATGGGGTGAAATGTTCTATTCCTTGTTCTTGCCAATTATCACCTAAGTAGCGACAACTAGCAAAATCAATGAGCTCTATATTAACATCATCTACCAACAATACATTAGACAGTTTAATATCACCATGAATAATATGCATTTGATGAAGTCGATTAACCTTTGTAATTAAATCCTCTATAAGCGGTGAAAGGCATTTAATTTTTTCACGCCTTAATTCAATTTTATTATTCCACTCTTGAAGAGAAACACCTGGAATGAAATTTGTCTCTAAAATCGAATTTTGGTTTTCAATAGCGAGCTGACAACGTTGAAAAGCAGTTAAATCAAATAAGGAGAGACGTTCAATCCATAATGCCTCTCTCTGTAATAGATAACAACCAACAAGATTGTCAGAAAATTTAACCCTAATGAGTTGATTTTCTTTCTCGACGACAAAACTGTTAACAGATAAAATTGTGCGGTTTTGTATAGGATAACTATCTTCTATCATTATAAACCTAACCCCAAAAAAGTTTGAGACGTTGTAACCTCTGACATTATAAATTTTCAGGAAGGTTGATATTGATAAAGCCCTGCTCTGTAAACAGTTTCTTTCCATTATTCAACTGCAAAATAAGATCGACATATTTCTCATTAAACCGACAACGCCAATCTAATTCATTCACTCCCGGTATAGAAGCACTATTACAAAGACTTGCTAATTTAAACCAACTCCAATGCCCCGTTAACACTTGTTTTGTTACGGTTCCTTGATCATCAATAATGGTCAAGGTTAAATCTTGCATTTGATTACTAACAATGGGCCAATGTTGTTTTTTCCATAAAGAAGGTCCATTTTGATATTCAAAAAGTCGTTGTTCACCATCAACTGAAAACTGAACAAGTGACGGCGACATTTTCTTTGCTTGAATAAGAAAATCAAATGCGAGTTCATTATCGATGAAAAGTTCTTGTTGGATTTTGGCTACCGCGGTGATTAATGGGTAATAACGAATATTTAACGGGAATGTTTTATTTGGTATAAATGAGTTCAACTGGGTACCAGAAATCCCAGTTTGAGAATAGAAGCCTTGATACTTAATAACAAAAAGATCGAACATTCCTTTTGATTTGAAGAATAGTTCAAAACTATCTAAGTTTGCATCAAACTTAGCTGTCGCGTTAAAGGGGTATTTATTATTGAAATTCTGTAAATAAAAATCATATAGCGGCATCCAATCATTATTTATCACATCTCTAACCTCTTCAATAGCCAAGCGATTTAATGTCGTAGAATAATCTCTCAATACTGAAGATAAAAACACTACCTGATAACTATCAGCAAGGTCATAAAGCCTTGCCAATGGATTACTACTATCTTGATTATGAAGTTGAGTTAAAAAATAATCTCCACGATAAGCAGTAGTTTTTGATTTTTTTACCCAATCACTGGTCTCTTTCATCTGTTTGATGGCTAAATTTAAATCTGTCTGACCAGACTTTTTAACCTCAACTAATTTGTGGATAGCATTAAAAGGGGCTGAGATCGATTGCATTACACGAACAAACTTATCATTTTGAGCAGGCGGAGTTTTATCAGCTTTCTTACTATTCTGATTAGCAATACTGTTTTTTCCTGTTGGATTAGATTGGCTTTTATCTTGTTTAGTCGTATCAGTCTGAACGAATACGTCCAATTTTGTATTATCTGCCACTAATTGATAAAACTCGGTAATGGGTGAAAATAGTGGATCAGAAACCACATCTAATTGATTGGTAATACCTCCCCAATTATCTGTCACTTTCCATTCCACATTATTTAATAACGCTTTCCAATAACGAATATAATCATTAATATAACGTTCTCTTAATTGACGATTAATTCGGTTAAGTTCTGCCTCACCCCGAATCCGTCCCATCACACCTTCATACTCTTGAGTTGCTTCGGTTGCTAATAATAAACCTGTCTGGTTATATAAGTCTTCAAATCCTTCTTTCGTAAATAGATAAGGAATTAAATACCCACTAAATCCTTTTTTAAAGCTTAATACTTGTTTATAACTTGGTGAAAGCTGACGACGGATATCAACTCGATGAGCAAATTGTTGATGCTGATATATGTGTTGATACAAAAGTTCACTAACATCATCAGGTGACAACGATGAACGAACTAAATTAAGTAACTCTTTATCAGACTCTGGAGGTATAAAGCCTTGAGATAATAAATCATAGGCGAGTAATTTAAATCGCTCAATTAAAGGCAAATCTCCCTCGCCTTCTTCCTGTAGGGAATGGACGTAGTAATTCACCAAAGAATCAATATTTTTCCTTTTAGAACTATAGAGAATTTGGTGATAATTTAATAATTCCAATGTTTTGACTTTGTCGTCAAGTGCCTGATAGACAAACATATCTTTCAATAGATAATCACGCATTAAAATAAGTAATACGTGGCTAAGTTCATGGTAGTAAGTCGCCTCAACTTGATCTTGAATACTTGAATTAGGTATAAAATTAACGATATACCACGGGTGATTGTTGGGATGATAATAATCTTTTATCTCTCTCAATTCATATAAACTAAAAACTGGTGACGAAAGGTCATCTGGATTTATTTTATTACTTTGTAAATTGATTTTATACTTCTCTAAACTAGCTAATGCCCGACTATCCATATTCTGTTGATAATCGTAATTAACTTTAAATAGCAGCGCTAAACAGACAAAAAAACTGACTAATCCAGTAAAAAACAAAAATTTATAACTACGAAATTTTAGCTCTTTTTTGCGATTTACACCGACAAGTTGGAATTCATTAACGATTAACTTATTAAATAGGTGCTTAGTAAATAGACTCACAGAGTGACTAGTTACCACTTGTTGCTCTATCTTTTTGCAGCCTAGTAATGAAGCATTAATATTTTTTAACAAATCTTGACTCGGTACGTCACCACCTGTATTTAAAAAAAAGTATCCTCTGAAATGTAAAGTAACTTCATCATAACGGTGCTGATTAAAGGTAAGAGATAAAAAGTCTTCTAAATCATAACGAAGCGCAGATAATTGAAAAACGCCAGATAACGAAGCACTACGATATTCTTGGTTTAATTGTTGGCGTAAGACTTCACTTGTTGTCATTGACAAGCGATTTAATAATTGATCATAGGAGTCATCAAACCAAGCTTTATTGTAACTAATTTCATCAGTTAATGGCTTAAGTGCACCATAAGGTTGGTCACGTTGTGTTTCATCTAAACTGGAAAATAATTCACAAAAATCCTTAATTGCAGCCATATTAGTGAACAAAGAATAAGTTGGAATGATCACACCGGAACGAGAATTAAATTCAGCTAAAACAGAACGGTAACTCTTACTTAATTCATTAACTGCATCTGGGCTATTATTTACCAAATCGGATAAGTTAATTGAACAAAGAACACCATTTAAAGGCTGTCTAGAACGTTTAATCAATAATTCTTTAAAAAAAGCATTGATATACTGCTTTAATTTCTCTTCAGGTTGTTTGATATTTAAAGAAATAACAATCGCTGATTTTGATGCCCAAAAGTGAGCTAAATCTAAATTAACAGGTATAGATTCAGAAAGTTCAATCAATTCAAAATCCATTTGACGAAACAGCTGATCGTCATATTGGTGATGAGTTGAAAGGTGAATATAAAAGGGGTTTGATAAGGGTTTTTTTGAAGTTCTCGATTTCTATCCCAAAGTAGAGCGAAATAACTCTCCATCACTCGTTGAAAAAGTTGAACTTGCTTATATTCTTCACTCGCTTTATCCACTCTTTTTCGAGTAAACAAAGAATAACTTAACCAAGCAATTAAAATAAAAGAGATAACGATAACAATAAATTCAACAACTAACGCCATCAAAGGCCTAAATGTTATCAAGCCGAAGAAAAAGAATAAGCCAGTAATAATAGCCACAATAATGAGAGAAATGACAAGAGAATAACCTAATGCTTTTTTATTTTTCATTCTTTGCTCTCCTTGTTAATCACACGATAGATGAAGGCATCAGGGATTCCATACCTCTTGACTTGTTTAAGCGTTGTTTGCGCATCTTGCAAACTGGTGACAGAACGATAAATGACAAAGCTCTCGCCTACTTTAATAATCTCTATATCAGACATAGTTGACGGTAAACGACGAACAACTTTTTGTGCTTTTTGCATAGTTTCAAGTGTGGCTAATTGAATTTCCCATACTTGATTTGACGACGAGATCCGTTTATTTGTTGCTACCTGGTCATTAGACGCTGTAATTTTATTGGTTATGGTTTGTTTATTTGAAAAAATATTTTTTTGATAAGAGTAAGGTTTAATATCATCCGCTTTACTGGTAAAGACATAGCGTAACTCATCACCCTCTCTACTATTTTTATAATATTTATCCGTAAAATCATCAAGATTGACAAAAGGCTTAGCATGCTTGTTAATAATACCTTGGTAATAATAATCCACAGCTAACCAACCAACAACAATAAAGAATAGAGACCATGCCAAATATTGAAAAGGTTTAATGGGTGATATAGGTGTTGATTTTTTAATAGCCATTTCTTGATTATTAACCAACATGTCGATACGTTGATCCAATTGAAATTTTCTTTCTTGACTAAAAATCGTCTCTTCAATCTTTTGGGTAATTAGTAATAGTTCATCCTTGTGGTCTTGACGATAACGCCCTTTAAAACCGACACGAAGTAAAATATAAATAATCTCGAGTAAATCTGCCAATAATACCGGTTGCATCAACGCGCGTTCAGCAACAATAAAAAATTGCTCCCCTCCATTTTTAATACCAAAGAGTTCACTAACTAGAGTTTGATTCTCCCATCCAACTCTTTCCCCCAATCAGTGTGAATAATTTGCTCATCAATCATTACGGCATAAATAAAACAAAGCTTATCCGCAACAGGAGCAGGATAATCGAGCTTAGCAACACGATACTTTACTTCTGTCATTTTCAGTTTTAACTGACGACGAAAGTTGATGGTATCATCAAGACAAGCGATATTCTTGATCGAAATCGACAGCGCTAATAACTCAGAACTTGCAGAGACCAACTCATTATTAAAAGGTAAACCTTTCTGCAAAGAGAGTTGATAACGCGTAATATTTTTTATTAAATTAAGGTTCTCTAAAGTTACCGTACCTGAACCATCCTCAGTCTCCCCCGATGGTTTAGATAATATTGTTACTGTATCATCATCGAAAATATCACTCATCCGCTTATCCTAATAAGTAGAGTTTCACAGATAATTGACTGATTCGACTGTCAACATGAAGTGCAATAGGTTCACGTCTTTCTATAAGTGCTAACCAATAAGGGTGAGTAGTATCAACCTCGAAGTAGGACGTATCTGCCTTAGCTATCAGTTCATTTGGTGCAATTGGCAATGGGTTAATTTCAACACCAGATTGAGCATTACGAACAAGATCGGCGATTTGACTCAAGCCACTTAATGTTGAAACTTTAGGAAATAGTGAAATAATGTCATTTGACCCAACAGTTGATGTCACTGATAACACTAAACGCTTGCCCGCCATTTGATGTAAATTAGGAATAGAGAGACGAAGTAAGCGCCTTTTTTCAAATAAAGCACTATCCCAATCTAACTCGATCACTTTATCACTCTCGACTATAGAAAGTTTGTCTCGTAATGAGGAGAATAGTGGGGAAAATGATTGTTGAAGATCATCCAAAATTAATGGCTTCATCGGTTCAGACACTTGAGGGATTAAACTGTTCAATTCAGAACTGAATAAAGTTAACTGTTGATATATTTTATCAATACGTGTGGTAGGCTGTTGAATAATTTGACTTAATAGTGGAATCCAACGATTAAGAACTTGTAACCATAAATATTCACGCATTAAACTTAAATCACTCTTTGATTGCTGGCCAACACTTATCCGTTGAACCACTTCATTAGAACGAGCTTGAGTTAAGATTAACAGCTCTTTTATTCGATCTTTTAAAATAGAGGCTGCGGCTAAATGAATACTACTAGGAATGAAACTACGATCTAAGATCAATAATCCATCTTCTTTAAGTTCTAATACTTTAGCAATGGGAATCAATGTTAAACCCGAACTCTCTTCCCCTTCTAATAGAAGACGAACGTTCGATTGTGCTAAATCAACATCAATCGCACTTTTTGTTGCATCATTACTATCAAATATTTGAGTTTGGGTTGTGTAATAGCGTCGATGATCTTGTTGATCCCCATATTGATTTCCACCTTCGATATAAAGCGGTAAGGCTAAATAGACAACTTTATTAATCGTCCCTTGTGGAATATCAATAATCAACTCATTAGACGATGAAAATAGAGAGCAATCAGCAAAAATCCCACTGCAATTAACCACGCTTAATTTGCCTAATTTAAGATAATTAAGTTCAAACTCTAATGTTGCGGCCCCATAAATAACACCTTCAGCAACCATTGATGTGTACTTTTGAATGTGTTGAGTTAAATATCTATCTTGTTGTTGGAAGTGTTGAGGAGAGATAAACATTCCTTCGCCCCAAACCACTCTATTTTGTGATTTCAAAAAGTATTACTCCTTAAAATATATTCCACCACGACTTCTCTTCTACTTGTTCTAATTTAACGCGATCTTTATATAATGTAATAATCATATTCATATCTTCAGATTCTTCATTTAAAGCGACCGATGCTTTAGATGTTGCATGAATATACTGTGAAAACTCAACAAAAATAGCGAGATACTGTGTTTTAATCGGTAAATTAAGCGTTAACTCTCGCTGTTCTCCGGGAGTAACGGGTTTTAATACTTGTTTAGCTAAAAGTGTATCACCTAGTGCTTGTTGGTCATTTTGATACAGTGCCATAAAATTAGCATTTTTAAAGTTCTCTATTTTTGAAAGTTGATAAACTCGAACAATAACGGGTCTTGATTTACCATCAGAAAATAGATTCATCGCTGTTGCTGCATCTATTTTAAATGTATAGCTTGCCGTCTCTTCAAAATTACTTTCTTTATCACTACTACTACAACTTGCCAACATGATAAGTAGAGGAATAAATAGCGATCTTTTAAATAAATTCATATACCTCACCGCTTTATTAATAACTCTTCTAAAAGCATAGCGGTAAATTGACGATAAAACTCTCTTCTCTCAACTTTTCTTGCAAATTGTTTCTTATAAAGAGACCAATATTTTTTATCTTTATTTCCCCAGCCAACGATATAATCGTTATATTCTTTCTCTAACTGCTCTGGATCAAGATCCATTAGAAACTTATCAAGTGTTACTTCTATTGAGCGCATTAGGTGCTGATGATCAATACCACTTGAGAGTATATTCTGCTGTTGATCAATGACTAAATTTAAACGTTCTATACTCTGTTGAAGAGATTCATTCGACTCAAAGTCTTTTGTCGCCACTTGTCGATTGGGTGTCTCTATTTCAATCACTTCGGGCTCCTGTAAAAGCGGCTCTTTTGTAGCCGTTTGTTGTTGGAAAGAGTCATCCATGGTGTAGTCGTCATTAGATTCAAAAGGATCATAATCAAAGAGATCTTCTTCAAACACATTCTCTGCAGAGAAATTCTTCATTTTTTTTCTTCTGCTTGATGTTCTTTTTTTAAAATCGCTTCCGCTTGATATAACTCATCTCCTGACATTTTAATTTCAAAAATCTCCTGATTATTATTTAGATCTAAAGAAAAGATAGACGCCTCTTGTTCATCGACATTCTCTTTATTATTCACTGGTTGCTTATCAGAGCGTTCAACAGAAGCGAGATCACTAACCAATAAACGATATTCACCAATGCTAATTAAATCACCATCGTTAATTTTTTGACTCGCTCCACGGCCTAACATCTCTCCGTTGATTGCTAACCCATTTTGGCTTTTATCTAAAACCTGATAACTGCCTTGTTGATTAGGGAAATTTCTGCATGCACACGTGAAACATGCTTACTAAAATCAGGCAATTGAATGTCACAATCAAACCCTCGGCCTAATGTCCCTCCATTTTCAGGGAGAGTAACTTGGCGAGCTAAGACTTGTTCACTTTCTGGAATCTCAATTAATTGAAAGCTAATTGTCATAAATAGTCGTGACTCCTTTACTGGTGTTGCTTACAAATCTTTAATGAAAGATTAAAGTTATCTAAAAAAGTAGGATGCTTTGCCAAGAAAGTATTAGAAAAGTGAGCCCTGAGCTCCTGCTTTTTGATTCGCTCTTTGGAAAAGTAGTTATCCGGAATCCCCGCTTTTTCCATTGAATCTTTAAAGACCATTTCATATTCATAAGCAACATCGATATCGCCTTGCCAAAGCATCTGTAATAGTGCATCAGCATCCCGTGGTTTTTTAATCACGTTATAATTATTCCGCTTTAAATATATCCACTTACTCGTATTAAATTTAGCACCATATCTCAAAATATACTTACTTGTTTCATCTGTTACATCTTTATGCAAATTGGGGGAAATAAACCAAGCTAAATGTTCACTGATAATCGGCTCTGAGGCGGTAGCATAAGTTGCACGTTGTGAATTAGCTGCGCCTGCAAAAAAACCATCCGCTTTATTGGTTTGTACCCATAACTGAGCTTGGTCCCAAGACATGACATGTATTTCATAAGGTTGCTGCATGCCTCGTAATGCACATTTTGTGAGTTCAACGGTTGCTCCAGATAGCTCACCTTGTTGATTCATCACTTGATAAGGCGACCAGAGTTGAGTCGCTAAAATAAGTCGTTCTGGTTTAACCGCCCCATGAGCGATCCCGCTGAGTGATGTCAGCAAGATCGCCACCAAAGACTTAGTTAGTAATTTTAATATTTGAGGCCGTTTTTTTCTCAAGATACCCTCACTAGTTAACCGTTAATAACAGCTTACCGCTCACTTTATCGATCGAAACCGAAACATCGGTAATTGGCTCACCATGACTTAAGCGCTCAATACACTCATTGGCCAGTTGTGGCATTAATGTCTGATTAATTATCTGCTCGACAGCTCGGCCACCAATCGTCATGTCACTATTTCGAGATGAAATAAATTCAATAAAATCATCCTGCCATTTAAATGTAGCCTGATATTGATCCATTAGCTTCTTCGCGACACGATTTAAACTAATAACGGCTATTTTAGCGAGATCATCCTGACTTAATGGGTAATATGGAATGATGGTTGAACGTCCTAAGAAAGCCGGTTTAAAAGATTCTTGTAAAGCGGGACGGATCTCTTCCAATAATACTTCATTAGATATCAACTCATCTTCTTGGCTACAAATATCACAAATTGCCTGATCAGCTGCATTTGAGGTCATAATAATAATGGTATTTTTGAAATCGACAGTACGACCTTCACTATCTTTAATATGGCCTTTATCAAAAATTTGATAGAAAAGATCATGGACACCTGTGTGCGCTTTTTCCATTTCATCAAGAAGCAGCACGCAATATGGGTTACGCCGAATCGCCTCTGTTAATACGCCACCTTCACCAAAACCAACATAACCAGCAGGAGAGCCTAACAACATCGAGATTTTGTGCTCTTCTTTAAACTCAGTCATATTGATAACGGTTAAATTATTTTCACCACCAAATACATCATCAGCCAATGCCATTGCTGTTTCAGTTTTACCAACTCCGCTGGGACCACACATTAAAAATACACCGACAGGTTTACGACTATCCGTTAATCCTGCCCGAGAAATCCGAATACTCTTTGCTATTTCACTAATAGCACGATTCTGTCCAATAACACGACGATGTAAAGTATCTTCAAGAGAGAGTAGCTGAGCAATCTCGTCTTTAACCATTTTACCCGCAGGGATCCCAGTCCAAGACTCAATCACAGTCGCAATCACTTCTTCATCAACGATTGGGAAAACCATGGGGTATTCACCTTGTAAACTCTGTAATAATTCAAGTTTCTCGGTAATTAAGTTTTGACTCTGCTGACGGTCATCACTATTTGTTTCTTCTTCAGTCAATACTGCAATGGCTGCTTTAATCTCCGTAACGAGATCCTTCTCTTGCAACCAGCGCTCATTCTGCTGTTGTAATTCGGCTTTATGCTTTTCAATCGTCGAAATCAATTCTTGATGATCAGAGACATTTGAAACTAAAATCTCTTCTTCAGTTTCAATTGCAGAGAGTTCACTTTCTAGGTAACGTATCTTCTGCTCAAGTCCTTCGATACGCTCTGGTTTAGAACCTTGTGTTAATGCAACACGAGCACATGAAGTATCTAATAAACTTATCGCTTTATCAGGTAGTTGACGGGCAGGAAGATAACGAACGGAAAGGCTGATGGCCGCTTCTAATGCTTCTTTGGTAATAAAGACACCATGATGTTGGCTCAACGATTTACCTACCTCTCTCAAGATCTGCAGTGCATCTTCCTCATTCGGTTCTTCGATCTTAATCACTTGGAAGCGGCGAGTTAATGCAGGGTCTTTTTCAAAATACTTTTTATATTCAGCCCAGGTTGTTGCAGCGATGGATCTAAATTCACCACGCGCCAATGCAGGTTTTAAAAGGTTTGCTGCATCGTTCTGTCCAGCAGCTCCCCCAGCACCAATAAGAGTATGAGCTTCATCTATAAAGACAATAATCGGTTTTTCGGCACTTTTAACTTCATTAATGACATCTTTTAAGCGATTTTCAAACTCACCTTTAATACTGGCACCTGCTTGTAATAAACCGAGATCTAAACTGTGAATTTCGACTCCTTGTATAGCCGTTGGTACTTCTCCAGCAGCAATGCGTAGGGCGAGACCTTCTACTACGGCCGTTTTACCTACACCAGCCTCACCAACAAAGATGGGATTATTTTGTCGTTTTCGACATAAAATATCGATAGCCTGTCGCACTTCACTATTACGTCCAGATATGGGATCAATCCCACCGTCTCGAGCCTGTTGAGTTAAATTTGTCGTATATTTATCTAAAGCGCCCCCTCCTGTCGTTGGTGCTTGTGTTGCCCCTGATCCACTTCCGGATTCATGAGAAACTGCAGCGACTTTTAACTGGCTGATCTGTCCACTGAGCGCTTCAATTGAGACATTTTGTAAGGTTTCAAGTACTAGTTTTTTAACACCAAAATTATCTTCTTGTAATAAGACCAACAACAGATGGAGGCTGGTGATTTGCCCTTGACCATAGTTTACTGAAGCTTGTAACCAAGCATTTTCAATCGATTCACTTAGCGCTTTACTGATGGTTGGTTGTTGTCCTGCTGCCCCTTTTGGTAAGCGCTCAATTCGACCTTGTAACTCTTGAAAAAATTGCTGACTATTAATCTTCTGTTGAGTACAGAATGCGAGAATATCTTCATCTTTGGTCGAAATTAATTGAGCAATCCAGTGTTCTATCTCAATGGTTGCAACACCTTGATTCATTGCAACGCCTGCGGCTTCCTCTAAACCATTCTTTAGAGGGACAGATAGTTTACCAACTAGATTTCCTAACTTTATTTGGCTCATAAACGCTTCTCCGGCTGAAGGATGATCATCCTAAATGCATTGTTTAAATTAGGGTCGTCCTAGACTGTTATATTTAAAATCTGGTTTGAAAGCTGTTATTTCATTGTTGGTTAAGGTTTGTTTTCTTAATAATTTTATATGCCGTTATTTCTCTATACGGTTACTTTCTATACCGTTACTTTCCTATACATGTCAGCTCTTCGTTCTGGTGCGAGACAATTTGCTTCCCCTAATGAAAAACCACATTTATTATTAATAAGTTGCGGGGGATCGATAAAAGCACGTTTAACATAAAAATAGAGTTTTACGTCAACACTGTCTCTGAGATATTTATTGATAATAACCAACATCATCCGACGGAGGTTTCGAATATTTTGTAATTGTTGATACTGCTTTTTTGAATTAGGAGAAATAAGAACGTCAATAGATTGATAATACTGCTCAACATGATTTCCTAACACCACACCTAGCCCTAATTGATTATTTTTACCTAAACATTGACCTAATTGTGTTTGATACTCACGACTGAGGCGAAAAGTATTTGACGATTTGACCTTAAGTTGAATATCCAGCTTAAAATAGTCAGTTAATACACGCTTTAAACCTGTTAAACTTCGATTCTTGCTAGAAATATTTAAACCATGACGTATTAAACTAATCGCTGAGGTAAATTGATCATCAGTGGCTAAACCAAACAGTGAGATAAAAGTATCTGTTTGTTTGAATTTATTTTTCTCTCGGTGTTCACTCTCTTTTTTTAGCAATAGATTTTGCTTTAACTCTACTGAAGAAAAAAGCTCTAGATACCGTTGATTAAAAACATTCAAGAAGTCCCGTAGTCCATCTTCATCTTGATGCAAACGAACTAACATTTCATTGTAGATATAGTCAGGAATAATCCCTCGACAGCCCGAAAGTGCTTCTAAACCGACAGTTAATTTCATTTTACTATTATTATTGTCAAATTGACTTACTTGATAAATCGTACCATCGGGCATTGACTCTGGCACTAAACTTAAATTTTTATCTTGTTGATTAGCTAATAATGTTAAAATTCTAACCGCTTGGCTAAAATCAAATTTTTCTGGGTTATCAGTAAGCTGTTTGGTTAAAAAACCTTTTGACGAAACTGACGATGAAGCTAAATTAGTCTCATTAACTGCTATCTGTTCATGACTCTTAATCTGGCTCGACTTTGAAGTGGTCATAGACATAACTGACTCCCATGTACACGCTCAAAATGAAGATCAGTTTGCTCACTGCCAAAACGTTGGACAGATAATTGAATAAAACGGTCGAAACTACAATATTGTTGGAAAAAGGCATTCATTAAACTACTAACCACTGAAAAATCATGATCTAACTGGCTCTCATCAATAACCAACTCTATTTTAATCCCCGAAGAGAGAATCGTTCGACCATGAATAGTCATTGGGGCAACGAGATGTTGATAACTGACATTTCTAATCGCATCCGCAAGTAAACATTGCGCGCTATGGCTACATAACCTGATGGTATCTTGTAGTGTCTTTTTCGGGTCTTTTGCTTCAATTAAGCCGTTGAAGTTAACATTCAATAATGACATAAAGCGCCAGTTCAAGTGATTATCTAATGCGGGATATTGAGGGGGGTTGGATTGGTTAATACTTGCAAAGTCCCTGGAAGATCTATGGAAACGTGAGATTCAATTTCAGCATCTGAGGTGATCAGGCAAGGTAATCGTCCGTTACACACAGACGTTTCAATATTCAATACCACTTCTTTTTCTATTTGATTTAAATTTGGGTAACTTAAAGTGATGTCCGTATGTTGATGGCCAAAACTATCCCAACTTTGAATAGTTTGCCACTGAGCTTGTTGATCATTGTGCCAAAAACCGCCTTGATAAACCGGGTATATCTCATTGTCTCCAGTCGGTAAAACCTCTTTTACACTTAAAACATCAATAATCATCAATTCTTTACTTTGATCCAGATCGGCAATAATTTCAGTCGACAATTGGGTGAAATCATAACGTATCGGTTCTGCATGAACAGAATATTGATTTAGCCCAGCGACGGTATTGAGTCGGAATACATCATTATTAAAGAGTCTTAACAGCTCAGGAGGCATTTTAGAAAGAAAAAGATTTAACGTGACTTCTGAGCCAGCTATCTTTTGCAATTCATTTCCTAGGTCATCAATTCTTAAATACGCCGCTTTATCCGGATAAGCAAAGAAATCCCGTAATATGTCAAAACCAAGAAATTGACTCCCAGATTCAGAAAGCCAGATAAAATCATTATCAGCGACTCTAGAATGAAGTCTACTTTGGTTGATAACAATGTTATCTCCCTGCTCTGTGGTTAAAGAGATTGCAACGTTATTCAATAGAAGAATATCTATCAATCCCTTTGAATTCCCTTCAAAACCTTGAATATAAAAATCAAAATGAGGGACCTTATTGTGGAGAGAGAAACTATCTTCACTGTCTGATAAGGCAAGCGTAATTTGTATCACTGCCTCTGCATTATTTAATCCTGTAGGAGTAGAAAAATTAAATGGTGCTGAACTGGCGTCAATTTGACGAATAAGATAGGGGGTAATGTTTAAGTTATCAACGGTCGTAAAGTAAATATCAACATCATTAATTAGGGTTGAAAGTTCAGATTTTTTAGGTAATTGGCATCCATCCGCCACTTCATCTTCAAGCCCAACGTTTAGACAAAAAGGGGTATAACTAGGGATTGTCTGTAAATACCCCGGATACAATAAATCAAATAAGTTTTTTAATACCGTCGGAAACTGCTCATCAAGCTTTTTCTCACTTTTAGCCGTTAACAGAGCGACTGCATCAATAAGGCGAGAAATATTAGGATCTTCTTGTGAACCTTGATTTAACCCGAGATCAGCCGCCTCATTTGGATGCTGCAGAGCAAAACTCTCCAGTGAACGGCGTACATAGGTTAACTCTCTTTCATAATAACGTAATAACTGTTCAGACAATTTCCTGCCCCTCTATTTTTGCTAAATGGTTCGAGAGCGAGATATTTGAATCAAATAAAAAGGTATGCTCTTGGCCATCAACAATGACATTGGCCATGAGTGAGAAAACTAACAAATTAGAAACTCCATCAGATTCTTTAACCAAGACACTAACGCTCGATAGCCGACTTTCAAACTTCATCACTAACCGTTCAATCGATCGAGCAAATAGTTGATGATCAATTTGACTGCTAATTGTATGTAAATTATCCAAACCAAAGCAGAAATTAGATAATAATGTTTCTGTGTAATGAGTTGGTATCGTCACCATTGGAGCTTCAGAGTTAAGTAATACCGTTAATTGATAACGAATTGACTCTAATGTCTCTTGTTTTTGTTGCCCCTGACGATTTAAGAATACTTGACCAAAATTCATTAGATCCCCCCTACTGAGGACAAGGTAGACTCATCACTATTTAAACCCGTAGAAAGTAGTACTTCGCCACAAACCGCATCATATTGATACTGAGGTTGAATTAATAAATCACAACTAAATTGTCCCTGTTTTCCTGGTATCTCTTTAACGATGACTCGTCCTTTATTTAACGGGTATTTAGCCATCATATTCTCATCTGCATTGACTAAATTACTGCAATAATCATCAATCCATCGATTCAAAACACCTTGGCACTCTTCTGCAGATTTAAAGCTCCCCAGCATGGTTCTAATCTTCACTTTTAAAAAGTGAGCAATACGACACACCATCAGAGTTGTTTGAATTTGAGCGATAACATCATCCGTACTATTACCTCGGTTAGCACTAATTGATGCATTTCCTTTAAAGTAATATTTATCGGTTAATGTGCTTTGACAAAGAGGTATAAAGCCTTGATTAGAATAGAATGCTCCCATTTCCGTGATCATTCTAATATCAGGTTGTGGTTGTTGGGTCGAATATGAACCATTATTTTTTTTGACGTATTAATAACAGCACCATAGTTTTGATCCTGCCAGCGAGATTTCATAAAACCAAACCAGCCAATTCGATTAAACTCTCGGATTGCGGTAGATGCAAAAAGAAATGCCGCACTTCCCCACAAGTACGCATTTCTTTTTTCATCATTTTGATATCGGATTTTTTTCACATCATAAAGGGAATAAGCCGGCCGTAGAGCGACTTTTGGTAAGGTTAAACCGATAAAACGTGAGATAGTTAATTTACGCAGACGTTGCCAAGAAACCAATTCAGGTCCATTTAAGATCTTTTCAACACGGGTTAAATCTGAATACCAATCAGCACCAGACTCACCGAAGAAATTATCACTCGGTGAAAGGATAAAAGGCGCTAAGCAAAGGTCGCCAAGTTGCGCTAACAACTCAAGGGTATAAAGATCATCGAAATCATCATCAAGATCATTACTGATCTGATGATCGACAACTAACATACCAAAAGGTTGCCCACCCGAGGTATTTAACTCTCTATTACCTATAAGATTATAAAGGGGTGTTTTATTGAGGGAGATCGCTGTATTTAACGAATATGAGAGGTCTTGCCAGCTTAAATCTAAAATTTTCACTTGGATTCGTTGAAAATTAACAGGCAAAGAGGTGAGAGATTCAACTCCTCGCCATGTTGATTCTAATTGACAAAATTCAGGATGAAAAAGGATTTTCGATAGTTGCTGAGAAACTTGATTATCGATTTCAGCAATCAACAATGTAATGCGATGAACGAGTGCATCTCGACTATCTAGAATGGTGGGATCAAGTTCAGCTAATAACGTTAAGCTTTGCTTTAAAAAATCCTGCTTTTTACCATCAAGCTTGATGATTTTATCTTGAAATTCCAATTCCACCATTCCATTACCATCCCTTTATCCTGGTATTTTAGCAACCATTCGCACAGATGTAGTTAACTCCTCTAATTGTAACCAAGGACGTAAATGAGCAATTGCAGAATAAGCCCCTGGCTTACCCGGTTGCTCCACCACTTGAATTTGTGACTCACAAAGTGGTGTTTTTGAACGTTCGGCATTACCAATTGCACCTGAATTCGTGTATACATCAATCCAAGTTTGTAGTTGTTTCTGAACGTCATTTGCTTCTAAATTGGAACCTAACATATCGCGCCCCATCACTTTTAAGTAGTGGGCAATTCGACTACTGGCCATGATGTAAGGTAATCGAGCAGAAATGGCAGCATTACTGGTTGCGTCAGGGTCGGTGTAGGTCTTAGGTTTCTGGGTTGTTTGGCTACCAATGAAAACGCCATAGTTGGAGTTTTTATAGTGCACCAAGGGTAAGAAACCAAGATCACTTAACTCTTTTTCACGTTCATCCGTTAGGTTAACTTCAGTAGGACACTGTTGTTGAATATCACCAGCAATCGATTTGTAAGTTAAATTCGGTAAATTCTCAACTTTCCCCCATTGTCTAGACCACGAATCGCGGTACACCAACCAAACTGGGTATGTGCTTGAGTCATTTTTAAACCTAAATCAAACGCCGCATTAGACCAAACTAGTTGAGAGTTATCTTTTGGTTTAGGGTTTCCATCAACATCCGTTGATAACTCTTCATATTCAAAAGATTCAGTCGCTAGTCCTTTCTCGCCATAAGGCAGACGCGCAAGGGTTTGTGGTAATGTTAAGACAACATAGCGCGCATCATCACTCTCTCTGAATGCATTCCAAGCAGCATATGTCGGTGAATCAAACCCTGCAGCAACGGGCTTTCCTTCATTGAATGTTTCAAACGAGTTAAACTCAAACATTTCTGGATTTGCAGCTGCAACGAAAGGCGAATGCCCAGCAGCAGCAACTTCTCCCATATAACGCATCAAAGCAACATCTTCATCTTTATGTGATAAAGTATAATCCCCTAATAAAACGCCATACGGTTCACCACCCGCCGTGCCAAACTCTTTCTGATACAACGCATCAAACAATGGACTTCTATCAACAGCAGGGGCATCTTCAAACTGATCTAACAATTCATCTTTACGAAAATCGACTAGTTTGATTTTTAAAGATTGTCCAGTTTCGCTCTCTTTCACTAACTTATTCAGTCCGCGCCAAGAACCTTCTAAACGTTGAAAATCATCTTGCTGCATGATTTCAGATAATTGAGATGACATCTGCTTATCTATTTCTGCAATTGCGTTCTCAATGGTTTTTGTGACATTTTTATCCCAAGTGACTGTACCACTCATGGCCTGCTCGGCTAATACGGAAAACAGTTCTTTTGTCGTGTCAGCAGGCGTCTGAGTGGTTGCCTCAATGGCACGATCTAATAGACTGGCAGACTCTGTTGCAGCTTCACCTTCGGTGGCTGTTTGCTTCTCTAACTCTTCACTCATGATTCTTCGCCTCCCTCTTTAATACCCAATTCACTGGACAGGGTATTAATCTGATCTGCACTTTGTAACACTTCTTTTAATAACTTCTCTAAATCACGTGATCGATCTGCTTTAGAAAGTAATGTTTTCAATTGTTGTCTGGTTTCAGCCAACTTTTTAAGCGGTTCAACTTGTTCAATTAATGAATCTGGTTCGAAATCTTTCATAGAGGAGAAAGAGAGTGCCGCTTCAAATTGACTATCATCATCACTTAAGGTGTTATCGACTTTAAGTTTTAGTTCAGGGCCGACACGATTAAGAACGGTATCAAAATTATCTTTATCAATTTGATAAAATGTTCGATCCTCAAGGTCCTCGCGATCTTCCTTATGAGCTGAAAAATCACCGATAACCCCGACAACAAAAGGCAGCTCTTTGGTCTCTACCGCACCGTTAGTCTCTACATCATAAGTGATACTAACGCGGTTCTTACTTACACGTTTATGCTGTGAATTTAAGGGCATTCTATCTCTCCTTTATAAAGTCAACTTAAGCTTTAGACTCAAGTTTTCCTGTCGTACAATCATATTTAACGGTTTGACCTTTCTCGATCTTACCGGCGTCATTCTCTTGATAGTAAACGATAGTTAATGTGGTGTAGGTCAACGAGAAATCTTCTGCAGGTAGACTTCCTTCATGCCCACTCACTGTGTAGTCAGCAAGTCTCGCTTTTTCTAATGTCACAACGAGATAAGGTTCTGCGCCTGCGCCATCTCTCGACGGTTTCGTCAGTAAAATTTCTACCGTTTTACCATCTGCTCCAGGAGAAAACAGGAACGTTGTTAAATGAGGTGACGCGCCATCAGAGATTCGAGAGATAGTAATTGGATCTAATGAAACCATCCCTTTATCTGCATTGTTCGAGTTACCTACATCGACACTAACGCCTCGATTTGCACCCCAACTCATTGTGTCTATAGCAAAGAAACCCTTTTTACCACCGATATCACCAACTGTTGCAGCGCCTTTAATATCGTTCAAACCGTCAATACGCATAAAAATAGAAGCCATAATAATATCCTTCATTTTCGATCAAATATTTAGCGATAAGTTTCCCTATGCTATTACCATTCAATATCTGATAATCCTTCCGAGCTTTTGACCTCGGCCTTGTTTTCAGTTGTTGAATGTCCTGTTTCATCCGTCGATGCAGGCATAGAAACCGTCACCTCTGAATTTGGATTCGCCATAGGAACTGCTCCCTTTGGCGTAATTTTCGGTTGAGAAGCGGTGCTAATACCTGAATTAAAATTAGCACTCTCTAAACCGATTAAATTCTCTACTCGTTCGTTAATATTGCTATTCGAACCAATCAATTCTTGTAATAGTTCGGGTAATGGCATTCCACCCCATCGAATGGCTCTTTTTAATAACAGATAAATCGGACTATGCGGTTCAGTTTGTTCAAAATAATCGGCAATTTTCTGTAATTCAATAAACGCCTGTTCTCTTGAGTTTACACTTTGTATTGAACTTGAAACGAAGTCACCTGTACTATTGCCTAATTCAGTTTGATTTGAGTTTTGAGCAATCATTGCTGATTGTTGTTCTAGAGTATTTATATTAATATCAATTTTTTCATCTGAATAAGAAATAGAGTTTTGACTCTTACCTTGATCATCAGAACTATTATTATCGCTAATCACGTCTTGAGTTTTATCTAGTGGCCAAACACTAAATAAATCACCAACCAAAAACTGTGTTGAATTAATTAAATTATTAATGGTCTCTTTTAGAAAAAGGAAACTTATTTTATTTACATTCGCATTTTGACACTTGACCGCCAACTCAGTTTCTATTTTTTCAACTAGCGATAAAATCTCACTCAATAAAATTATATTTATTTCAATATCACTCTGATTATTCTCATTATTGAGTATTGCAGAGTTTTTTAATTGTTCAAGCGTATTATTAGCTTGTGCTTGATAATATTGACCATAATTTACACTGTGAATTACCTCTATTATTTGTAGGGGCATAAACAATAAGCCACTAGAAGCTGAATCACCAACAAGTTGTAAAAGAGGTCGTACTCTGTTGTCGACAATTTCACTGTTTATTTCATCTTCTGTTTGGCCTTTCCTTTTGTTTTCAGGAAGTAAGGGCTGTAACGTATCCCAATAATTGTCGATATAATAATCTAGGGTTTCAAATGCTTTTTTTAAGTTATTTAAAGGTTGCTCACTGAAGAGTTGACTAACTGTAAACCAAGAAAATATCTCAATATCTTTTGCATTGTTCTGCAAACAGTTTTGACACAACTCTGACAATTGGTGCCAGTTTTCTCGGTTTTGTCCTTGTAATTCAGCATCCTCACTGGCCTCAGGTGTTTCGACTAATTGACGAAATGAAGAGAGAGCCATATTAAAGGCGTTACGATAGGGTCGATAAAGAGAGCGATTCTCCTTTAAGTATTCACCACCGGGGTTGTCGTCTGAAATGGGGGAAATTAAAGATTCAAACATAAATAAATCCCTTATTTAGCGTCAAAAATATTATCAGAGTGAACAAATTTACGTTTTGCTAAACGTTGATAATCAGTATAACGACCACAAACTAACCTGGATAAACAATTAATCGCCCAAGCACGGCCTTTTTTATCAACGGGTCCATCTCCATTTTTATGTTTATATTCATAACCATTAATTGTAATATCAGGGCCCGTATTTTTATAACTCGCATCAGTCATACTATAATTAAAATCATCTGCTAGCATTTTACTTAATATTTTAACGGCGAGTAATTGTTCTTTATTACCACTGGCTAACTGTTTACAATTCACTAAGGATGTTCTTAGCTTAGTCGCTATCTTTGCTTTCTCTTTGGTTTTTATTGTTATCTTGCATTTTGGATCATCCCAGATGAATATTTGCTTTTCTGCTCCAAGGAATGCTTTTCTCTTTATATTATAAAATGCATGTTCGTATTTCTTTCCTTTGTCCATTGAACCAACATTAAGTTGTAATTCAACTATATGAGGTATTGTTTTTCCTTCCCATTGAATATTAACTTCTAAAAAGAATTTCACATCTTTATAAACATCATGAACGCCAGCACCCCACAAATCTTTTACCGCGGGAGATTGTTTATCTTTTAAATTTCGGTATTCGTCTTGCTCATAAATAAAATCTCTTACCGCTTCCAATTGCACAATGGTAGAAAATATAATTGTTGCCCTAGCAATATCCTTAACAATTAAAGGTTCTTTTATATTACTCCCTTTTTTATCTTTCGCGGGATTATCCCAATCAACAATACCACATTTATCTGCAATTCTAGCTCTTCCTTTAATGGGAACACTTGTACTTTGAAATTTAATTGGTTGCCCAGATTCATTATTAACTTCTTTCGAAAGACGACGCATAAAATCACTGAGCTTTTGTTTCGCTTTTACGCCTTGCCCAATTAATTCCTCAATTTGCCCTCTATGATCAGAAGTAGGAGTAAAGGTTGTTTGAGAAATGACATCTCCGCGAGTATAAGTAATTTGCATAATGATCCCTCTCTTATTAATCTTCTAATTAACCACCAATTTGAACTGTGGGTGCTCCAACAACGATTGAACCTCCGTGACTTGTTGTATCCCCCATTCTAGCTGCAGGTGTACTACTGATAAGCACGCTAGAACTTCCTTTAACAATACTGTCTGGCGGACCAACACAAACAAGTGAGTCGCCCATTTTTGCCGCTGGTAATCCACAAATT